>JAYVRN010000232.1:0-6619 GCA_043776275.1 Myxococcales bacterium
GGCCCGGGCGCTGGCTCGCCGAATCGAATGCGTGGGGCTGCGATCGCTGCCGTCAGCTGATCCAGCCGCGCTGAGTCAGCGGAGCGCGACCGCGGCGACGAGCACCGCGAACCGCAGCCCCCGGCCCGTGAACACGAGCACCACGAAGGCGCGCGTCCCGATCCCGAGGACGCCGGCCGCGGTGGCGACGATCGAGAACGGCGGGAGCCCGAGCACGGCGCTCGCGAACAGCACGGTCCGCGGCGTGCGGGCCCAGCGCGCGATCCAGCGTCGCACACGCTCGACGCGTGCGCGATGCGGCCCGTTCAGCGCGGCCACCCCACGGCTCGCGAAGTAGATCGGCAGCTTGCCCACGACCTGCCCCGACGCGGCCAGCGCGACCACGGCGGGCAGCGCCCAGGGCGGAGCGATCAGCGCTACCCCGACGAGGAACACGTCGATCGCCACGAACGGCAAGACGCTGCTGATCGCCGCCACCGCGAACGTCCCCGCATAGATCCCGAGCGCGGCGAGGATCTCGTGCGCACTCACCCGATCCGCCGGTACACCGCCGGTGCTGCCGCGGCGCCGATCGCATCGAGCACCGTCACGCACGCCACCAGCCCGAGCCCCTTCAGCACGGGCCCCTTGCGCACCGCCGTCCAGGTCCCGGTCAGCGCGCGGAGGCCAAAGATCGCGAGCGCCGGCAGCGCGCCCAGCCGCTCGACGACGGGCGAGGCCACCGGCGCATACGTCGCGATCACGTACGGCAAGAGCGAGACGGTGTCAGCGCCCTTGAGCAGCCGGACCGTGAGCCACGCCGCGAGGTCCTCGGGCCACGCGTGGGTGACGCGCGCGCCCGCCGCGAACCGGATCGCGATCCGCTCGGAGAGCAGCTGCAGCCCGAGCACCTGGCACTGGCCGTGGAACATCGGCTCGATCGTCGGATAGTGACGCGCCGCGAACACCTCACGCGCGAACGCGACGTTGTTCGCGAAGAAGTTCCGCACGCAGCCCGGCCCGCGATCGTAGTAGGGGAAATCGAGCTGGTTCGCGAGCGGCGCGAGCTCGCCCGGGTACGACGTCATGCCGGCCACGACGCGCGCGGAGCCGTCGAGGATCGGCGCGGTCAGCGACGCGAGCCAGCCCGCACACGGCGCGCAGTCCCCATCGAGGAACGCGACGATCTCGCCCGAGGTGGCATCAAAGCCGCGATTCTTGTGCTCGTAGTACCCGGCGTCCGCGGGCAGCAGGATCCAGCAGATCGGCCGATCGAGCACCCACTCGATCGAGGCTCGTGCGCGCTCGTCCAACCCACCGTGCGTGATCGCGATCTCCGCGTCGGCGGCCGCGACCTGCGGCGCGAGCGTGTCCGCGAGCTCCCACAAACCACGCTCGACGCGCGCGAGATCGTGACCCAGGTTGTAGGTCTCGATCATCAGCGACACCCGGCTCACGAGGCGGCCTCGATCGCGCGGCGCCCCGCGGCCATGCGATACAGCTCCATCGTGGTCCGCATCGCCGGGCCGAGGTCATAGCCGAGGGCGTGCGTGCGCGCCGCCACACCCATCCGCGCGCGGCGGAGAGGATCCTCGAGCTGGCGGAGGATCGCCGCAGCGAACGCGGCAGGATCCTTGCCGTCCACGACATCGCCGGTCTCGCCATCGATCACGTGCTCGTGCGCTGCGCCCGCGGCGGCCACCACCGAGGGCACGCCGCTCGCCGCGGCCTCCACCACGACGTTGCCGAACGTCTCGGTCTCGCTCGGGAACGCGAACAGATCCGCCGAGGCGAACAGCGCCGCGAGCTCGGTGCCATACGCGGGCCCGTGATCGATCACGCCCGGTCCCTGGATCAACGAGCGCTGCGGGCCCTCGCCCACCACACACAGCCGCGCCTCGGGGTGCGTGCGCGCGACGATCGTCCACGCGGCGAGCAAGGTCTCGAGGTTCTTCTCGCGCGATAACCGCCCGACATAGAGCACCGTCGGTCCACCCCCATACGGCGCGTACCGCGAGCGATCGCGCCGCGCGGGATCGAACAGGCCGAGATCGACGCCGCGCCGCACCCGGCAGATCCGCTCGGGTGCCACGCCGAGGGAGGTCAGCCGCTGCACCACCGCCTCCGAGGGCGCGAGGCAGAGCTCCGCCTGCTGGTAGAACCAGCCGACGACCGGCCCGATGATCGCGCCGAGCATCGGCATCCCCGACATCCGCGCCGCGTACTCCGCGACCTCGGTGTGATACTGGGCGATCACGGGGAGCTTGAGCATCCGCGCCGCGATCATCCCCGCGAGGCCCATCGGGCCTGGCGTCGAGACCTGGATCAGATCCGCGGAGCGCGCGAGGTGCTCGACGAGCGGCGGGAGCTCGGGGACGCTCCACACCATGTCGGGATAGAACGGCAGCGATGCGCTGAGCGCCGAGGGGATCCGCACCACGTCGTCGTTCGCGACCCGCGTGGGCTGCGCCGCGCCGATCAGGTGGACCGCGTGGCCCGAACGCTGGGCGGCGGCGACGAGGCGGCGCAGACCGATCGCCACGCCGTTGGTGTCATCGAGGGTGTCGGAGATGATCGCGACGCGGGGGCCACGCATCACGCGACCTCCTGGGCGCCGCGGACACGATCGCGCAGCACGCGCGAGGCGACGAGCAGCCAGTAGCCGACCGCGATGGTCACGCCGAACGCACGGTCGACCGACGCGATCCGCTCGCGCAGCTCGGCCAGCGCCTCCCGCTCGTGCGGCAACACCAGCTTCTCGACCGCGGCCGCGCAGCTCCGCGCATGCCGCTGCTCGTCCGACAGGATCGACCCGAGGATCTCCGCGAGCGGATCACCTGCGGCGTGCGCCGCGAGGACCGTGAGGTGACGATGGAACACGCGCACTCCAGTGGCCTCGAACTGCGCCGCGATCGCGAGCAGGAGCACGATCGGCCCGGCCTCGAATGCACCCGCGTACGAGGAGCATGCGCGCTCCAGCCACCACAGCTTCGCGCGCGCGAGCGCCGGGGGCGGACCGCCTTCGGCGCCAAGCTCGGCCAGCCGCCCGCGCAGCAGCATCGCGTGCCGCTGCTCGTCGGCGAGCTGACGTGCGAGCAGCTTACCGAGCCACGGCGGAGCCGCGGCAGCGGCGCTCTGCTGGAGCGCGGAGGACTCGGCACCCTCCTCGCCCCACAAGTACTCGGTCAGGATCGCTGCCTGGGCGCGCGGCGATGCGAGGGACATGGTGAGTGCGTGTCGCTTGATCGAATCGACCGCACGGCGCTGGATCTCGACGAGAAGCATGAGGCAAAGACAGCAGCAACCCTCGTACCGATGCGTGCCGCCTCACGCTTGCCAGATCGTGCCGTGCGCTACCCGGCTTCACCCGGCGCCGGTGCCCGATCGTGAACTTGCTTGGTAGGAAGTGGTCAACGCTCGGCGAGATCGAGGTTGTAGAACTTCGCGAGGAGCCCGTAGAGCTCCGGCAGCTCGCGCCGCAGCTGCTTCGGCTTCTCGAAGAACACCTCGGTCGCGACCGCGAAGAACTCCGCCTCGTTGGTCGCGGCGTAGGAGCGAAGGAAGTGGCCACTCCCCGTCTGCATCGCGAGGAACTCCTCCGAGCAGATCCGCGCCCACTCGCGTCGCTCCGCTCCGGTCTCGAGCGGCGGCGTGCCATCGGCCGCGTCATCGAGAAAATCGATCTTGTGGGCCATCTCGTGGATCACCACGTTGTTGCCATCGGCCGCGTTGCGCGCGCCCTGCTGCACCGAATCCCACGCGAGCACCACCGGCCCGCCGTGGTGCGCCACGCCGAGCACCTCCTTGCCTTCGCCCACGATCCGGGGGCGCCCGTCGAACGTCCCGGCCTGCTGGTCGGGGAGCCGGACCGTGCTCGGATAGACCAGGATCGATTCGACCTCGCGCATCAGATCGTGATCGCGACCGAGGAGCATCAGGCACGCGCTGCCGGCGATCGTCACGCGCATCTCGTCATCGAGCTCGAGGCCGCCACAGCCTTCCCAGTGCTTCTCGTCGATGAACACCTGCACGAGATCGCGCAGCACCTGCTGCTCCTCGGCATCGAGCAGGCGATACGCCTTCACGTTCGCGACGAGGATCTCGCGCCACGCCTCGGGGAACGGGGTCTCGAGGAGCCGCGCACGGCGGCGTTCGGTCAGCCAGCGGAAGATCATCGGTCTTGCCCCAGCTTACCTCGGCGCGCGGCGCCCTCGAGCGACTCCCGCCGCGCTGGAGTGATACCCTGGACCAGATGTCCTCCCGTGCGCTGATCGTGCTCGTGCTCGCTGGATGCTCGGACCCCGCAGGCCAGATGCAGGCCGACGATCAGCCGCCGGGCGATGGCGGCACGGACATCGGGGGCGATCCGATCGCCGGCACCGCGGGCTGCGGGATGGCGAACCCGATCGCCCTCGAGCAGTACGTGATGCGGACGATCACCGTCGGCGGCAGCCCGCGCGACTACTTCATCCGGCTCCCGGCCGGCTACGATCCCGCGCGCCTCTATCCCGTGATCTACCAGCAGCACGGCTGCAGTACGTCACCCGACCGCGAGACCAACAACGTCCCGCTGCACGCGCAGGTCGGCACCTCGGCGATCATCGTCCGCGGCAAGGCGGCCACCAACTGCTGGGACACGAGCACGACGGGCGTGGACGTCCCGTACTGGGATGCCATGGTCACCGACGTCGAGACCGCGTGGTGCATCGATCCCGCGAAGCGCTACGCCACCGGCTACAGCAGCGGTTCATTCATGACCCATCGCCTCGGCTGCTCCCGCGGAGACCGACTCCGCGGCATCGCGACGATCGCCGGTGGCCAGGCCGAGACCACCTGCTCGGGTACCGTGGCTGCGCTGTTGATCCACGACGCCAACGACAACACGGTGAACATCAGCGCGAGCATCGCGGCGCGCGACAGCCTCCTCACGCGCAACGGCTGCGACAAGGTCACGCCTCCCACGCCCACCGATCATCCGCCGTGCGTGGCGTACTCCGGCTGCACCTCGGGCAACCCGGTGGTGTGGTGCCAGACCGCGAATCAGGACCACTCGCGCCAGGATGCGCTCGCCGCGCCGGTGTTCTGGGACTTCCTGTCGAAGCTCCCGTAGCCCGCACGAGCGCGTCAGGTCGCGGTGAAGCAGAGCTCGATGCGGTTGACGATCAGGCTGCCCGAGCCGCCCGCCGCCTTGATCCGCACCAGCACGCCGTGATCCCCGGGGCTGATCTCCGTGGTCATGTCCGCCGAGTACCACTGATACGGCGCGCTGTTGCTGACGAACGTCGAGGGCGTGGCCCCCGTGCCATCGAACGTCTGCCAGCTGAAGCCGCCCGGGGACGTGGTGTTGAAGCTCCGGCCACGGATCGAGATCGTCGCGTTCGAGATCGAGGTCAGACCGACGGTGGTCAGCTCGAGATCGACGAAGTCGCTCCCGTCGAGCACGAGGCCGCCATCGCCGAGGAACGGATCATCCCAGCGCGGCGTGTACCCGATCTGGTAGCCGAACGCGCCCGCATGATCGCGCGAGTGATCGGGGAGCCCGTTCTTCTCGTAGACCGGATACGCGGTGCTTCCGGAGCCGTTCCCCGCCCAGCGGATCCGGTATGCGGTCACGCCCGCGTGCCCCGAGGCGCACGGCCCGCCGGTCAGGGGGCTGGTCGGCGCATCCGCGATCGCGATGGCGTCGGCCATCCCGCCATCCGTGACCCCGCCGCCATCGAGAGTCCCGCTCCCGTCGAGGGTCCCGCCGCCATCTCCGGTGAGGGCATCGTCGCCTGGGATCACCGCCGCATCGATCTGCGGGAGGACGTCGGACGCGGCGTCGTGCTCCCCGCCCTGGTCGTCACCGGTGCCCATGCCGCCACGCGGGTTCCCGCATGCCGCGATGGCAGCGAGGCTGGCGAACCACGGGAGGCGCTTCATCGCGGCTCGTTCTACCACCGGGCACACGACGCCACGGCGATATTTTCGACCAGCGCCCAGTCACGGCCGCGAAGTCGACGAAGGTGCATCGGTTGCGGTTCTTGCTCGGGCCGAGCGGGGAGCGCCTGCGCTCGAGGGGTTGAGATAGGCTCGTCGGATGAAGCGAGCCCTGATCTCGGTCGCCCTCCTCGCCGGCGCGCACACGGCCGCGGCCGATGGCGAGTGCGCCGCGCCGACCGCCTGCCGCGCGGCGTGTACCGCCGGAAATACCACCGCGTGACCACGAGCTTCGCGGGCGAGCTCTCCGGCTTCCTTGGTGACGTCAAGGTACGGACCGAGCGTGAAGTCCTGCACGCGATCGTGCGCTCGGGAGAGAGCTGGTTCGCCGTCCGCGGCCGCACGCTCCCGTTCGCCGAGATCTTCGTGATCGCGCGACCGCTCGATGGCTTCGAGCTGACGATCGCATGGGGTGATCGCCGGCGTGACCCGGACGTGGGAGATCCGGAGTTCGACGCCGCCTTCGGCCTGGCCACGAACGACGAGGCCTTGATGCGCGTGTACCTCGACGAGGTGAGCAGGCGCGCGATGTTCTACTCGATCTACGAGTTCCAGCAGCCCGACGAGCTCATCCCGAGCACGCACCGGCGGACCTGGACCTACGAGCTGGGGAAAGATCAGGTGATCGCCACCAAGGGATCGGCCGAGCGAGACCCGAGGC
>JAYVRN010000233.1:0-6619 GCA_043776275.1 Myxococcales bacterium
GACCGATCTCGAGATAGCTCGCGAGCTCGGGTTCGTCGAACAGGTAGCCACGCCACATCGCGTACAGCGCTGTCGGGATGAACTTCTCGCAGGCCTCGAAGCGCGCGGGGAGCTGCTCCGTGGGGATCACCTGGTTGAAGTCCGCCATGAACAGCTGCGGGACATCGCTCACGTCCGTGACACCGTCGTTCTTGAGCAGCGCCGTGATCCAGCGCGAGCGATAGAAGAAGAACTCGGTGTCGCGCCGCGTGGCCTCCAGCTTGACGAACTCCGGGTCCTTGTCCTCGATCGAGAAGTGCCAGGTCGGGGCCACCTTGCCGCGTAGCCGGCGAATTCCGACCTCGTAGGCCTCCTTCGAGATCGCACGCGCGTCCCCGGCCTTCACGATCGCGGCGAGGTAGACCAGCGAATCGAGCGAATCGGAGAACACGCCGGAGAACGAGTGGGTCTCGTGGTCGAAGTGGAGCACCTGGCGAGGACGCTGCTCGTCCCACGGATAGATCTCCATGTGATAGGTGTCGCCGTTGCCCTGCGACCCGATCCCGAACACGCCGCAGAACGCCTCGATCAGATCGGTGCCGAGGTACGCGAGCTGGTTGCGGCGGACCATCAGCTCGAACAGGTTGAGCTCGCCCACGTCGGGCCGGAGATCGTTGTCGAGCCGCAGCTCGTCGAACGTGCTCCACCGGTCATGGCCTTCCACCGCGGCGAACAGGCGCCCGGCCTCGGCGGGGAGGGGAACGCCGTAGATGTCGCGAAAGTCATCGGCGTCGCCGGCCACGCCGAGCACGCTGAACGCTTCGTTGTCGCCCTCGGCGTCGCCGTCGTCGTCATCGTCATCATCATCGTCGTCGTCGTCACCGCCCTCGTCGGCGTCATCGTCATCGTCGTCGTCGTCGTCGTCGTCGTCATCGTCATCGCCTTCGGCGTCGTCGTCCTCCTCCTCGGCGTCGACATCCTCGCTGACCTCCTCGGTCGCGCCCGCGGCGAGGAACGCAGTGAGGCCTTGCTCGAGGAAGCCTTCCGGGCCCATCGCGAACGCGAGATCGAGCGGCTTTGCGCCGCCGAACACGTTCGCGCGATCGCGCCAGGTCGCATCGTCGGGAGCCGCGAGCCGGAGGATCACGCCTTCATCGCCGCCGATCAGGACGCCGGTGCCGAACCGCTTCACGCACCACAGGTGGACCAGGCCGAGCGAGTTCGCCACGCCGCGCCAGGTCCGCCCCTCGTCGATCGAGATCAGGATCTGCCCGCGATCCCCCACGACGATCAGCCGACCATCGGCGAGCAGGGCGATGCCCTCGAGATCGACATCCACGCCGCTCGCCACCCGCGAGAACCAGGTCCCATCGGGCGACCGTCCGATGAAGCCGCCGTCGCCGGTGACCACCCAGTTGCTCTTGGTCTGGACCAGGCCCGTCAGTGGCTTGGTCGCGCCCGTCGCGATCTCCGTGACGGTCCCATCGTTCCAGCGGCGCAGCTTGCCGTCGAAGCACAGCACGCAGATCTCGTCGCGCACGGCGACCACGCGCGAGAGCCGCACGGTGGTCCCGAACTCGACGCGCACCACCCGCTCCCCGAGCACACGCGCCGCATAGCCATCATCGCCAGAGACCCACACCGCGCCGTCCTGACCGAGGGCGAGCGAGTACAGACAACCGGTGGTGCCCGTCTCGAGGAGACGCCAGGTGGTGCCGTGATCGCGGGACACGGCGAGCTGGCCGTACTCTCCACACGTCCACACCGCATCACCGACGGCGAGCACGCTCCGCAGCCCGAGCTCGCGCGGCGTGCTCCTTGGCTCGAAGTCGCGGGCGTTCGAGGACACCAGACAGGTCGGTGTCCGGTTGGAGGTGCCTCCCACTGCCACGAGCAGCTGGTCGGTGATCGCGAACCCCGCCACGTACCCCACCTCGCCGCTCGCCTCGTGCAGTACCGTGAGCTCCAGATCCGCGGTCATCCAGTGGATTCTGACCTACGGTCGTTCCGATTCGCCTCCGGAGTGGCCCGGGAAATCAGCTACGGATCGTTCGCGTCCCAGTAGTCGACCTCGGCCTGGACGACCGCCGAAAGATCCTCTCCACCGCCGCCCTTCACCGCCCACAGGTAGTCCGTGAAGAAGTTGTTCCGGACCCGCGTGTCACCGTGGTGCGGGAAGTTCACGAGGATCGACTCCGCGGACAGCTCGGTCCCGCCGTGCTGGTGGCAACCGATGCAGTTGGTGCCGGCGTTCCCGCCCCCCTGCTCGATGTACGGGTTCGAGCACCAGCTCGGGGTCCCCGCGCCACCGCTGACCGCGGCGAGTGAATCTCCGAGGGATCCCGGCTGCCCACCGCGCGGATCCGGATCGCCCTCGAGGTACTGCGTGGCGACGCACATCTTGTAGTTCTTCCAAGGGCCCGGCAACGCCGAGATCGCGGCCGGGCGATCCGCACCGAAGTCCGTGTTCGGGGTCGGGGACCACCACAGGGTGATCCACATCCAGTGATCGAGCTCCTTCGACATCAGGTGCATCGCAGGCATCCGGAACTTCGCCCCCGTCGAGAGCAGCGCCGTGTAGATCTCGTCCGAGCCGGGCCCGGCGACACCATCGGACTGCCACTCCGAGGTGCTGGCGAACCGCGACATCATGCGCGCCGCCGAGGTATCGAAGATCGGGATCAGATCGCCGCCGAGCTGCCGCCGCCAGTCCGCCTTCACGAGCACCGCATCGCGGGGCATCTCGCCGTCGAGACAGGTGGGATCCTTGACGTCCGCGGTCACGTACGCGACGTGCACCTCGAGGTTCGAGGCCTTCGCGCCGAACACGGCGACGTACACCGGTCCGCTGCCCGCGACGCTGCAGTGCTCGGTGCTGTCATCGCCGCTCGACTTGCAATCGTAAGTCGAAGGATCCGGCGCCTCGCCGCGCCTCACGTAGAGGTCCGCATCGCCATCGCCGGCGGACGTGATCTCCACGCTGGCGTCGCCGGCCTGGAACGGACCGAGCTCGCGCCACTCGCAGTTGTCGAGCGTCATCACATCGGTCTGCACCACTTCCTGGCCCGGGCGCATCGCGTCGCCGTCGAACGGATCGGGCACCGGGTTCAAGCGGCACTGGTGCTGCTTCTCGTAGCTCTTCAGGAGGTGGCCGAGCGCGCCGGGGCTGTAGCCCACGCGCGAGGCATTGCCGACGCCGCTGGCCTCGTCGAGCGTATCGATGGTCGCCAGATAGTCGAGGTACCGCTGCTCCGGCCACTCGGGCACGGAGTCGAGCGCGACCGCGTTCCACGCGAACCCGGCCTGCGGATCGATCGCCGCTCGCGCCCGGCGCTGTGCAGGCGTGAGGTCCCGGTACAGCTTCTTGAACACGCGCTCGAAGTCATCGTGCGCGTACCAGGTGTGCCACGTGGGGATCGTGGGCTGCGTCCCGCCAAAGTTCGGCGCGAGCCGGATGTCCCCGAGCGGGACCGGCGTCAGCGCGCGCTCCACCACCTGCCACGCCACCGCGCGCCGCGTTGCGATCGACGTGCGCAGCTCCTCATCGCGCGCCGCGAGCGAAAGATCCGCGGGGTACGGCGCGGCCACGCCGATCACCCTGCGGTCCTCGATCTTCACCGCGCTCTGCGTCGAGCCCGTCAGATCGCACGCGGAGGTCTTGTCGTCGTCTCCGCATGCGCCGGCGAGGGTCGCGAGGACTGCCAGGGACGCGTACCGCACGACGATGATGATAGCGCCAGAACGACGAAAGCCGCGCAAGGATCTCGAAGATCCGTGCGCGGCTCACACCCGGCGGGGCCGGATGAACGTTTTCAGGGGAGCGTCAGCGCCGCATCGCTACCGACCGCGTACTCCTTGTTCGTGTTCTTGTCGCGGACGGTGAAGTAGAACCAGCCGTCCGAGCGGAAGTGCGGGAACAGGGCGTACTGGCCGGGCTTCATGTTCGTCACGCGGGTGCGAGCGCCCGTCGCGATGTTCACGATGATGATGTTCGAGGTGCCCTTCTGCAGCATCTCCTTGAAGGTCGTGTCGTTCGCCGAGGCGAAGCCGAGGTCCTGCCAGTCGTTCGCGCCGACGTAGTGGTGGGTCACGAAGAACTTCTCGTCGAAGCTGATCGAGGGCTTCGCACCCTGTGTGCAGTAGCGACCGATCTCCTGAGTCGACACCGTGTACGACGAGCCGGCGGGCGTCGTGGTCACCTTGCGGAGCACGTAGCCGAGCTGGCTGCCTTCGTTGCCGAACCGGCTGATCGCCAGCTTCGTCGACGGCGAGAGCACCGAGTCACCCTCGTACGGCGCGTTGACCGTCACCGGGGTCTTGCCGACGTAGTGCGTACCGTCGAACACCATCGGGGTGAGCTTGATGGTCGAGCTCGCACCGAACGCCGCGCTCGGGTCATCGTTCTCGCCGCTCGACGGGTTGTCCGACGTGAACTGGCTGTTGATGACGAAGTAGTCGCCGCCGTTGAGGCCCTGGCCGAGGTGCTGGTAGAGGCTGACGCTCTCGACCGAGCTGCAGGCCGACTCGGAGAAGTTGATGCGGTCCGGGTTGGACTGCAGCAGCGACATCTTGCAGAAGCCCGCACCGATCGGGGTGCCCTGGAACACCCAGGACTTGTTGTCGGGGAAGAAGCCGGGGTCGTACGCCGCCTGGACCTTGATGTCCTTGCCGGTCTGGAGGTCGGAGATCACCGCGCCGTCGCCACCGGTCGCGCCGTTCGCGACGAACCGACCGTCGGGCGAGCTGCGGGTCCAGTAGTAGCTGTTGAACGAGAGCTCCTTGAGGATGCGCAGCGTGCCGGTCTTCGCCCAGCCCGTGCCGTACGGCTTGGACTGCGCGGTCGCCAGGTTGGTGAGGCAAGAGCGCGGGTCCGTGGCGCCGTTGCAGCCGAACATCGCGAGGCCGGCCTGGCGGTTGATCGCCGTCCAACCGCTGGTGCTCATCGCCGTGACATGCGCGCCAACTTCCGTGGTGATGCTCGGGGTGCACGAGGTCGGGCCGGTATCCGGCGCGATGTACGTGGTCAGGCGCGGCAGGCCGCGAGCGAACCACTCGGCGACGATGTCGAACTGGCCCTGCTCGAGGCGCGGGTGGTTACCCTTGGGCATCGACGAGCGGCTCTTGAACTTGCCGTACTCGAGCGCCCAGGTGTCGGTGGTGTTGCCGTTGACGCCCTCGGGGAACGCCGCCTTGAAGGTGTCCTGGAACCAGCCGAGGTGCGCCGCCGCCGCGTAGATGCCGACCTTGGCCGGAACGAACGGGGAGTCCGAGGCCGCCTCGAGGCGGAAGCCCATGACGCGATCCTTCGCCGGGATGGCGTTCGGGTCGGGCGACGTGTACTTGAGCGTCACCTTGACCGTGCCGGCCTTGGTGCCCCACAGACCGATGTAGAACTTCGCCGGACCGGCCGCGTTGTACATCGTCTTGTCGCACTTCTCCGTCGACGACTGCGTGAACGGGCGGCAGTCGTAGACCGACTTCAGCACCTTCTCGTTGCGCTTGACGTAGAGGTCGATGTCACCGGTGCCGGTCATCGAGACCTCGAAGAACGAGCCAGCAGCGACCTCGTACGGTCCGAGCTTCTTGAAGCCGTTCTTCGCGACCGCGATGCCCGCGCTGGTGTCGTTGTGGACCTGGCCCTGCGCGTCGGGGTTCTTGAGCGGACCGGCCACGGCGGCGTCCGTCTTCTCCTGCCAGTCGCGCAGCGTGGTCTGGTTGCCGGCGTGGCAGTCCGAGCAGATCTTGTTGCCCGCGACGTTCTTGTTCATGCCGAGGATGGTCGTCGCCTGCTTGGCGAGCTCGTCGTCCGAGAGCGTGACGGGCGTGCGCAGCTTGCCGCCGCTCGCCGCGCCACCGAGGGTCTCCGGGACGTCCTTCCAGCCGCAGGCGGCCGAGGTCGGGGTGTTGTTGCACGCGATGATGAACTCGAGCGCCTTCTTCTCCGCCGACGCCTGCCACTCGGCGTCCGTGGCGAACGAGTGCTCCGGCGGCATCCAGTACTTGTGCTCGGGCTTGTTGCCCTCGGCGGTCGTGATGCCCGTCCACGAGGTGTCCGTGCCGTTGAGGCGAGCGAGGTAGCTATCGGCCCACTGGCCGGCGCCCATGCGGTGGCACTTGGTGCAGGCCGCGGCGCTGTCACCGGTGATGTGCTTCTCCATCGTCCAGCCCTGACCGCGGCGGTTCACGATGGCGTAGGGGGTGTCGTTCGCGCCGATGGCGAAGTCCGGGTCGACGCCCATCTTGGGGACGACCGGGCGGCCGTTCGAGTCCTTCGCGCCGTCGATCCACGGGCTGTGGATGAACGCGTCGGCGTCGTGGCACTTGGTGCACTGGATGCCGCTACCGAGCGCGCCGTGCACGCCCTCCCACAGGTTCGCCGACTTCACCTTGTCGGCCGGGTGCGGAACCTTGCTGCCGTCCTTCTTCGAGTACAGCGCGTTCTGGAAGAAGCAGGTCTTGCCGGTGAACGGGTTGGACCCGATCATCGCGATGTCGTTGTACTGGTTCGAGGCGTAGCCGCCGATGCTCTTGCGGCACAGCAGCACCCAGCGGGTGCCCTTGTCGTTGATACGGGTCGCGACGCGGGGACCGGCCTCGCACAGCGAGTAGATGTACTGGGGGTTGTCGCAGGCAGAGAGCG
>JAYVRN010000234.1:0-25403 GCA_043776275.1 Myxococcales bacterium
GTCTGCTCGAGGAGCTCACGCTCGACCGCCTGAAGCCGGTACTGCTCGACGGCACCGTCGATCGAACTCTTGAGCAGGTCGCGCGGGCACGGCTTGGTCAGGAACCGGAAGATCTGGCCGTTGTTGACGGCGTCGATCGCGGAGGCCATGTCGGACTGCCCGGTGAGCAGCATGCGTACGGCCGACGGCGCCACCTCGCGGGCGCGCGCGAGGAACACCGCGCCCGTCATCGTCGGCATCCGCATGTCGGAGACCACGACACAGATCGAGTGGTCGGCCTCGAGAAGCTTGAGCCCAGCCGGCCCGCTCGGCGCCGTGAGCACGTCGAAGTTGCGGCGCAGGTTCGCCGCGATCCCCTCGAGCACGGCGGGCTCGTCGTCGACAAACAGCACGCGCGGGCGCTCCGGCGGTGTGACCGCGGCGGTCATCGTGCCCCCGCCGCGAGCTGGCGCCAGCCCTCGAGCAGGTGGGTGCACCCGGCCTTGTCGATCGAGGCGAGATCGAGGCGCCCACACGAGCCCTCGGCCATCGCCTCGGCGACGTGGACGGCGCTCGCGAGGACCCAGCTGGTCTCCGGCGCGTCGCCGGGGCGGTCATGATAGCGCACCACGTCGAGGATCGCCGCAGGCAGGCCCCACAGCCCGAGCAGGCAGGCGCCGACCTCGGCGTGCGTGGCGCCGAACGCGGCGAGCTCGAGCTGGGCGAGGTCCGCCGGGGCGGCCGTCATGGACAGGACGATCTCCCGGTACTCGGCCGGGAATCCGACGGCGAGGACCACCCGCCCCACGTCGTGGAGCAGCCCGCCGGCGAACGCCTCCTGCGCGAGCGCACCCGGCATGAGCCTGCGGGCGAGCGTGCCGGTCGACACCGCGTGCTCCTGCAGCTCGCGCAGGGACAGCTCCGGGAGCGGATCCTCGGTGAGCGAGCTGAACACCGACGCGGTGACGCCGATGTAGCGCAGCTGCTCGGTGCCGAGGAGGGACACCGCGTCCGCGATCGAGGACGTTCGCTGGCCCGAGCCGAAGTATGCCGAGTTGACGAGCTGCAGCACCTTCGCGGACAGGCTCGGATCGTCGGCGACCACGGCCGCGATCTCGTCGAGGGTGCTGTCGGCAGAGCTCATCAGCTCGGACAGCCGCTCGAACACCAGCGGCGGTGAGGGGAGCTTGTCGATCTTCCCGATCACCGCGCGGACACGTGCGTCGTGCATCGTGGCCTCGCCCTCGAGGCTGCGCTCGATCGTGGCGCGGAGGGTGGCCGCGTCACACGGCTTGGCGAGCAGCTGGTGGAGGGCGGGGAGGGCGCGCACGATCGCCTCGCGCTCTGCGTGACCCGAGAGCATGATGCGGGCGGTCGACGGCGAGGCTTCTTTGATCCGGTTGAGGAGCGTCGCGCCGTCCATGCCGGGCATCCGCATGTCCGAGACCACCACGTCGAAGCCCTGGGTCAGGAACTTCTCGAGCGCGATCTCTCCACTCAGTGCGAACGTCATGTCCCAGCGGCGGCGGTCCTTGTAGAGCAGGTTCTGCAGGCCCGCGAGGATGGCGGGCTCGTCGTCGACGAACAGGATGCGCTTCTTGGAGGCGGAGGGGACGATGGTCATGCGGCACTCTCGGCGGCGTTCGGTTGCTGGACGGGGATGCAGAGATGAAACGTGGAGCCCTCGCCGAGGGCGGTGTCGAAGGTGAGGGAGCCGTGATGCTTGTCGACGACGATGGCGCGCGCGAGCGCGAGGCCCTGGCCGGTGCCCTCGCCGACGGCCTTGGTGGTGAAGAACGGCTCGAACAGGTGGTCGCGCACATCCTCCGGGATGCCGGTTCCGGAATCGGCGATCGAGATCGTGACGCGGCCATCCTCGCAGCGCGTGGAGACCCTGATCACGCCGAGCACGCCGCTATCGCCGTGCTTGTGCTTGATCGCGTGGGCCGCGTTGATCACGAGGTTCAGCACGACCTGGTTGATCTCGCCGACCCAGCAGGTCACCGGCGGGATCGGCTGGCAATCGAGCTCGAGCTCCGCGACGTACTTGTACTCACCGCGCGCCACGGTCAGCGTGCTGAGGACGGCGTCATTGAGATCGATGCGCTCCGCCGCGGCGCGATCGTGATGCGCGAAGCTCTTCATCGAGCGGACGATCGTCGCGACCCGGCTCGTGCCTTCGAGCGCGCGGTCGAGTGCCTTCGGGATCTCCGCGACGATGTACGCGAGATCGCCGTCGTTGGCGGCGGTCGTCGCCGCGGTGGCGCGGTCGGAGCTCCCGGCCGTGCCGTCGAGGATGCCATCGGAGGCCGCGCGGTACTTGTCGGTGATCGCCATCAGATCGACGATCGCGTCGCGCGCGAACTGCACGCTGTCGCTGACGAACTGGATCGGTGTGTTGATCTCGTGGGCCACGCCGGCGGCGAGACGGCCCACGGATTCGAGCTTCTGCGCCTGGCGCAGCTCGTCCTCGAGCAGCCGCTGCTTGGTGACATCGAGGATGATGCCGCGCACCCGGGTCCCGGCGAGGCGATCGCTGAGGAGCGTGCGAGCGTGCCGCACCCGGCCCGCGGTGGTGATCACGCGGAAGTCGATCGGGTCGCCCGGCAGCGCCGCGCCGCGGGCGAAGGCGCGGATGGTGTCGCGGACCCGCACTCGGTCGTCGGGGTGGAGGGCGGTGGCGAACAGCTGGTCGTTGAGCTCGGTGGTCTCCGCCTCGAGCAGGCGTGCGATCTGCGGCGCGACGTACAGGATGCGGTGGGTCTCGCTGTCGTACTCGAAGGGGATCGCGTCGCTGTTCTCCACGAGCGCGCGGAACCGCTCCATGCTCTCGGCGAGCTCGGTGGTGCGCTCCTCGACCCTGTGCTCGATCAGCGCGTTGGTCTCCTCGAGCAAGGCCTCGTGGGTGGCCACCACGCGGAGCTCGCGCATCGTGCGGTAGCACCCGAACACGAGGACGAGGTCCTCGAACGCGACCCAGGTGGCGTGCTCCACGAACCGCCACCACTCGGGGTTGGCGAGTCCGTACACGCTGTCGGGCCAGAACAGCCCACGGAACAGGTGATCGCCCGCGACGGTGACGGTGGCGGTCACGAGGATCCGCCAGTCGGCGTAGAACGCGAGGAACGCGAGCGAGCCGAAGATGTGGAAGTGGGTCTCGATCCTGCCGCCGGTGATCATGATCAGCAGTGCCGACCACATCATCTGGGTGAACGCGACCACGTGCCGCGTGCCCCACCAGCCCGGGCGGAGGTAGATCAACGCCACGGGCAACGAATTGAGCAATGCGCCGAACCCGATGGCGGCCTTGACGTGGAAGTGGATCGATCGGACGGGGCCTTCGTACGACCACGGTGTGAGGGCGAGGGCGATGACGATCGCCACGACCCACTGGACGAGCAGGAGCCAGAGAAACATCCGATCGGTCTGGCGATGCAGCCGGTCCCGCTTGGCGGTGAACAGCACGCGGGCCGCGGGGGTCATGGCGTCTCTCCGGTGAGTGCGCAGCCGAACACGGGGTGCTCCCCGCTCGGGGTGCCTTCGAGGGCGGCGCGGAGCTCCGTGCTGCCGATGTTCGTGCCCACGTGCCCGCGCGATCCGGTGATCCCGCCGTGGAACACCAGGTGCGCGCTGGCGTCGTAGACCACGGTGAAGCCGGAGGTCTGCACGCCGAACCGGGCGCCTTCGCCGGCCTCGTCGAGTACGCGCTCGAGCCGGGGTGTGCGACCCGCGTCGCGCCACAGGTCACCATCGCCCCGGCCCTCGAACACGACGAGCAGCTTGGCGTCGCCGAGTGGCTGATCGCGGGTCACCGCGGCGAGCTCGTGGAGCGTGGCGCGGCTGCACGGGCACTCCGGGTGGACGAACACCACCGCGGTCGCGCCGCGCGGCGCGGGGGTGAGCGAGGACGAGTCCGGCCAGATCTCGGGCGTCGCACCGGAGGCGCCGGCGTCGGTCGCGTAGTGGTATGCGGCGCGCGCGCCGATCGCGAGGCCGATCACCCAGATGCCGGCGACCACGGGCACGAGCCAGCTGAGCCGCTCAGCTCGCAAGGGACAGCTCCTGTCGAGGCTCGACGGCGAGAGGGAGCCAGATCCGGAACGTCGTGCCGCGCCCGACCTCGCTGTCGACCGTCAGCTTGCCATGGTGCTTGTCGACGATCACCGCGCGGGCGATCGCGAGGCCTTGCCCGGTGCCCTTCCCGATCTCCTTCGTCGTGAAGAACGGGTCGAAGATCTTCTCGAGGATCGTCGCCGGGATGCCACAGCCGTTGTCGGCGACCTCGATGACCGCGTGGCCGTCGCGGGAGAACGTCTTGATCGTGATCTTTCCGAGCTGGTCCGGCGCGCGCGTCGTGGCCTCGATCGCCTGGGCCGCGTTGATCACGAGGTTGAGGATCACCTGGTTGAGCTCCCCGAGCTGGCAGCTCACCATCGGGAGCTCGCCGAGGTCGGTCTCGACGTCAGCGACGTACTTGTACTCGTTGCGGGCCACGGTGAGCGTGCTCGTGATCGCGCGGTTGAGGTCCGCGGGCGCCGCCTCGGCGTGGTCGGGGTGTGCAAACTCCTTCATCGACTTCACGATCGTGCTGACGCGCTCCATGCCCTGCAGCGCCCGCTCGACGGCGAGCGGGATCTGCTCGAGCAGGTAGTCGAGATCCGCCTCGGTCTCGACCTCGGAGGTCCGAACGAGCGCGTCCTCGATGGACATCGTCTTCGCGAACACCGCCTCGCGGGTCTCCCGGTTGGTGCAGATCACGCTCATCAGGTCGCGCGTCGCGCTGTCGAGGAAGCTGACGCTGTCGCTGACGAACTGGACCGGCGTGTTGATCTCGTGGGCGATGCCGGAGGCCAGGCGACCCACCGACTCGAGCTTCTGCGCCTGACGCAGCTCGAGCTCGATCTTGGTCCGCTGCTCCATCTCGTAGCGGAGCTGGAGGTTGACCTTTCGCAGGGATTCCTTGCGCCGCTCGAACCTGACCTCGAGGCGCCTCTCGGTCACGGTCAGGTCGGTCAGGGCATCCCGGAGCCGCGACTGTTCCGCGTGGACCTGCATCAGCATGTTGTCGAACGCCTTGCCGAGCGTTCCGAGCTCGTCGTTGGCGTCGGTCTCGACGACCATCCCGTCCGGGAGGACCATGTTGCCGTCGTCATCCGTGCGCACCGACCCCGCGACCTCCGCCATCCGGTGGAGCCGGCGCAGCAGCGGGAGCGTGATCAGCCAGACGGCGAAGAACCCCACGAGCAGGGCGATCGCGCCGGCGGCGATCGCGGTGCGGGTGATCGCGCGGTCGTGCGCCGCGATCTGGTCCATGGAGACCTCGATCACCAGCGTGCCGCGCGGGCCCTCGAGGCTGACCACGGGCGCCACCACCGCCCGGCGATCCGCGAACGAGACCAAGCGCACCGCGGTCACTCCGACGGCGGCCTTCGCGACCCAGGTGCTCGGCGTGCCGTGCTCGTAGAGCTGCTCGCCGGTCGAGGAGAACAGCACGGTCGCGACGATCTCCGGATCGACGTTCAACGACTCGAGCACCTCGCGTGCGGTGGCCTGATCGGCGAAGGCGACCGCGCTGCGGACCTGGTGCGAGAGCATGCCGCTGTAGGCCATCAGGCGCTCTTCCTGGGCGGCCTCAAGCTCCTGGATCTGCCGGTGGCGCGAGTGGATCGTCGTGACGGCGATGATCACGCCGAGCACGGCCACCGTGCTGGCGATCAGCTTTGTCCGGATCGAGCCCGAGATGCGCACATGGGGTGACTCGGTCGATCTGCCAAAAAAGAGAGGGCTGGATCGGTTGGCCAGGCGGTCGATTGGCCCAGCATGCGATCGATCTGCACCTACATCGTGCTCCTCGCGGGCTGTCACTCCGCCGAGCGGACGCAAGTGGTGGATCTCGGGCCTGCTCCCGCGACCACGGAGGTGGGCAACGAGGTCGCCACGATCAATCCCCGCCTGTTGCGGCGGTTCAAACCGCTCGAGGTGCCGCCCCGGGACACCGATCCCGCCGTGGTCGCGCGGGTGGCGCTGGGGACCCGACTGTTCTTCGATCCGCGCCTCTCGAGCGCAGGTGATACCTCCTGCCACACCTGCCATTCGTTCGAGCGGGGCGGCGCCGATCCGCGCCCGACCTCACCTGGCCCCCGGGGCGGCGGGACCCGCAACGCGCCGACCGTCTACAACGCGGCCTGGCACGTCGCCCAGTTCTGGGATGGCCGCGAGCCGGATGTCGAGCATCAAGCCGGCGACCCGATCCTCAATCCGAAGGAGATGGGGATGCGAGATCCCGCCGAGGTCACCCAGGTCCTGCGCTCGATCCCCGGCTATCGCGCGGAGTTCATCGCCGCGTTCGGGCCCGCCAGCGTGGACTTTGCACACGCCACGCAGGCGATCGCCGCCTTCGAGCGCACGCTCCACACGCCTTCGCGCTGGGATGCCTACCTCCGCGGAGATCGCGGCGCTCTGACCGCACCGGAGCTCGAGGGCCTGAAAGTGTTCTCCGATGTCGGCTGCATCGAGTGCCACACCGGCGAGCTCGTCGGGGGCTCGATGTTCCAGCGCGCAGGCGTGGCGCAGCCGTGGCCAAACCAGGCGGATCAGGGTCGGTTCGAGATCACCCATGCCGCGGCAGATCACATGGTGTTCAAGGTCCCGAGCCTGCGCAACGTGACCCTGACGGCGCCGTACTTTCACGATGGCTCGGTGCCCCGGCTGACCGACGCCGTCCAGATGATGGGCAAGTACCAGCTCGGGATCGAGCTCTCCAAGAACGAGGTGGCTGCCGTCGTCGCCTGGCTCGGCGCGCTGGCCGGGGAGCAGGCTCAGCTCCGGGCACCATCGTTGCCCCCGAACGGCCCTGAGACCGCGAGCCTGCTCGAGGGTGATCGCTCAGCGTCCGCTGATCCGGGTCGTGTCCTCCACCCGTAGCTCGGCGAGCTGATTGCCAAACTTCACACGCGCGAGCAGGAGCTGCTCCTGCGTATCCACCAGCGAGATCGTCAGCTTCTGGATCTGGTCGGAGGTCTCGTTCAGCTTGGTCCGCAGCTGGGCCATCAGGTCGCCACCGGTGCGCACCACCTTCAGCGTGACGAGCTGGGCATGCAGCTCGCCGGCGCGCGAGCGGTACTCCCCGAGTTGATCGCGCACGGTCGCGATCTTGTCGACCAGGTCGGCCGCGCTGCGATGGGTTGCGAGGAGCGCGGTGATCTGCGCCTTGAGCTTGGGGGAGGCCTCCGGCTCGTCGATGAACACGCGCATCATGCCGAGGGCGTCCTCGCTCGAGAGCTCGAACGTGCGCGTCACGGGCGTGGCCTCGGAGATCGAGACGTAGGCGGTCTCGTGCGCGGGGAGATCCACCTCGAACAGCTGCGAGTCCCCCACCTTGGTGAACTTCGAGGGCGCCTCCGTCAGGGTCCAGCCCTCCGCGAGCCGGTGGCGGAGGTAGACCTTGGCCGGGATCGCGAGGCGGCTCGTGATCGTGAACTTGGTGTGGCGGCGGTGCTGGACCTCCGCCGTGAGGATCCCGCGCTGCAAGGTCACGAGCTTCGCGATCCGGTCCTCCTCGCTACCGGTGGTCGAGACGACGATCTGCTTGTCGAGGGCGAACGGCACCACGACCGAGGCCTTCGGCGGCACGGGCTCGGTGATCCCCTCGCCGATGAACCTGCCGTCGCCGTAGACGGTCACCGGGCCGGGCTCGAGCGTGTCGGAGGTCGGGTTGTCGAGGCGGACGGACTTGAAGGCAAACCGCTGATCTCCGCGCTCAGAGATCGGATCGTAGAGGTACACCACGCCACCCGTGGTCTCGCCGTGGACCATCGCGACCATCGCGCTCGAACCGGCGCGCACGGTCATCGGGCGATCCGCCATGAAGTGGCTCTCGCCGACGGGCGTGTCACCGCCGGCGTCCCGCGTCTGACCTGCAGGCGGCGCCGAGGTCTTGTCCTGGCGCTGCGCCTGGGCCACCGCGAGGACCTTCACCCCTGCGGTCTCGCTCGGGCCGACCTTGGGCACGATGTGGATCCGCGTCGCGGGCACGCCGTCATCGACGAGCTTGTTCTTCACCGCCTGGCCGCGCGCGGCCGCATCCTTCTCGCTGCCGGTGGGGCCGTGGGTCTCGATCACCACGTCCTTCTTGTCCTTCATCACCTTGGCGACGATCGCGGCGAGCTTGTCATCGCCCGTCTTGATCGGCGGCGGCGGCTTGTATGCGCCCCCTCCGGAGCTCCCGGCGGCGCTCCCGAGCTGGCCCTCGAACGTCCTCCCCGGGATGGGGACGTTGTCGTAGTACATCCGGTCCACGGTGACGCCCTGCGCCGTGCCGCTCGTGTTGATCCTCGGTGCCGAGGCCGTGATCTGGATGACCTCGCCGGCGGAGGCGCGCTGATCGAGCTTCTGGTCCACGACTGCCAGGCGCTCGCGGGCGACGGTGACGTTCTTCCGCTCGATGGTGACGTCGCCGTAGTAGAACGAGAGCGTGTAGGTCCCGGCGGGGATGGCGAGCGCGTACGCGCCGGTGTCGTCGGTGATCGCGGCCTGCGAGTCCTGGTTGCGACCGGTCGCCACCACCGTCACGCCGGCGAGCTTCTCGCCGCTCTTGGTGTCGCGCACCACCCCGCGCACCCCGATCGACGGCGCGCCGACGGTCCCCGTGCTCAGCCCTCCCGTGTTGACGCCATCGACGATGTATTGGCTGTCGACCGAGCTGCTGCCGGAGAACGCCACGCCGACGGCATCGCCCTGAGAACCGGCCTGCGCGCCGGTCCGCACCTCCGAGGCATCGAGGTTCGCGAGCTCCTCGGTGGCGGCGCCCTCGGCGTACGGCGAGATGCCGGTAGGCGGCGCGATCGCGAACTTCTCCTCACCGGCGAGGAGATCTCGATCGATCGCGCGCACGCTCCACAGATCGTAGCGGAACGCGAGTGCCGAGCTCGCGCCCACGCCCACCAGCACGCCCTTCCAGTCCTCGGTGGTGGTGTTGTCGACGATCGCCCAGCCTTCGAGCATCACCTTGTTGTCGCTGCCGACCACGACGCGATAGCTCGGCTTCCACGCGGGTGCCTCGGTGACATAGGTGAGCAGCACATCGGCGTGTGCGAGGCCCGCGGTCTCGAGCGTCATCGTCAGGTAGCTCCCGTCCTCCGCCTCCTTTCGAGGGATGGTGACCGACAGCGGCTTGCGCGTGGCCGGATCGACGACCGTCAGCGACTTGAGGAAGTCATCGACGCGATCACGGGGCACGTGCACGGTGAGCTTGCCGTTCTCCACGCGCGCGTGGCGCTCGTAGAACGCGACCCCGTTGCGGTAGACGACGACGCGCCCGAGGACGCCTCCGTCGACATGGCCCGCCTTGGGGTGCGCGCAGGCCGCGAACACGAGAGCAGCGATGGTGATCCGTAGGGTGCGCATGGTCTCTAGCTAACGCCGCGAGACGCACGTGATCCACGAGGCGCTGCTGACGCCGTGTGAGCGTCGGCCAGGGCGCTGCGGTGTCGCAGGGGGGCGTCGTGTCGCACCCCGCGAATCGGCGATGCTACCCGTGGTGGTGCGGGTTCTTGGCGCGCGGTAGATCCGCGATCGCCGCGAGCTGTTCGCGGAGCAGCCAGGTCGGCTCCTCGAACACGTCGTCGATCAAGGTCTCGAGCGCCGGTGCACCCACCTGCTCCTGCCGCGCGATCGCCTCGCGGACGTCGATCTCGATCTGGGCCGACAGCGCCTCTCGCTCTCCGGGCGCGATGAAGCCGCGCGCGAGCAGCAGCGTCTCGAACCGGCGGATCGGATCGCGCTGACCCTTCCACACCTCGGTCACGCCCTCGTCGCGATAGCGCGAAGGATCATCCGACGACGAGTGCGCGCTGACGCGATAGGTGAGGAGCTCGAGGAACGTCGGGCCTGCGCGCCTGCGCGCCTTGTCCGCGGCGTAGGTGACGGCGTGGTACACGGCGAGCACGTCGTTGCCGTCGACGCGGAGCGCTTCGACGCCATAGCCGATGCCCTTGAGCGCGATCGTCGGCGCGGCGGTCTGCACGGTGCCCGGCGTCGAGATCGCCCACTGGTTGTTCTGGCAGATCAGCACGCACGGTGCGTTGCGTACGCCGGCGAAGTTGAGCGCGACGTGGAAGTCACCCTCGCTGGTCCCGCCATCGCCCATGTAGCCGAAGCACACGCCCGGATCTCCCTTGATCTGCATCGCCATCGCGATCCCCACCGCGTGCGGGATCTGCGTCGAGACGCACGACGACATCACCACGTAGTGGTGCTCGCGATCGCACGGGTGACACGGCATCTGCCGGCCCTTCGTGGGATCCGCGGCGTTGCCGAAGATCTGGGCGATGTAGCTATCGAGCGTGAGCCCGCGGTAGAGGCCGACACCCGCTTCGCGCAGCGCAGGGACGATCCAGTCCTCCGGGCGGGTCACCGCCGCCGAGCCGACGATCGCCGCCTCCTGACCCACGGCCTCGCCGTAGAAGCCGATCCGACCCTGTCGCTGGAGCGCCATCATGCGGGCATCGGTCACGCGGATCCGCACCATGCCTTCGAACAAGCGGCGGGCGAGATCTCGATCGAGGCCCGCGACCGCGGCGTCATCGACCGGCGTGCCGTCCTCGCGGATCAGCTGGAACAAGCCACGCGCCTTCGCGTCGTCATCACCATCGAAGTACGAGAACGGGCCCGACATGGGCGCAGTCTACAGGCAGGTCGCGCCGTTCGACATCTCGGTGACCGGAACCTGGCGCCACATCTCCGGCGGTGAGGTCGTGTCGCCGGCGGGGTGCGCCGCGAGCGCGCCGCTGGCCGAGAACACGCCATCGAATGCGAACGAGAACGACGGGCGCAGGTAGAGGGTGCCGTAGTGGGTGCTGTACGTGCCGGTGTCGAAGGTCTGGCCCTCGCTGAGCTTGATCCGGCCATCCGGGCACGCGAGCAGCTCGTCCTCGCACAGCGCGGCCTCCGGGTACTCGCCTCGGGCTTGCGCCTCGAAGCATGCATCCGCGGTGGCGAAGCCGGTGGCGGGCTTCTTCCACGCGGTCGCCTTCGGGAGGCCGGCGAGCGTTGTGGTGGTGCCCCACCACGCGCGGGTCTCGAGATCCGCGCACTGCACGTGAGCGTGGTCGAGCTCGACCTTATCGAGCGTCGCCTGGGTCCAGCCGGCGCCGAGCTCCGGCGAGGTCGTCGCGCCGTTGACATCGGTCTTCATCGAGAACGCGCGCGCGCCGGTCTCGGGGTTCGAGGCGCTGATCTCGTCGCTCCAGTCATAGACGCCTTCGACGTTGCCGCTCGACAGCGTCGCGGCGAAGCCACCGTTCGCGCACAGCATGACCGCGTCGCCACCCTCGCTGCGGAACATCGTGTCACCGCGGCCCTCCCAGCCGCCGCAGCCCAGGGGGCAGCCCGGGAGGAGGGTCAGGGCAGCGGGGACCAGAGCGGCGACGGCGAGGAGGGTGCGCATGACCCTCCCTATCGCAACGTCGGGGCCACCCGGAGTCGAGCGGTTTCAGGTGCTTGACGACCACGAGTCGGCGCCGAGACCCGATCCCATGACATCCGCGTCATGGCGGTTTCGCGGGCTCACGGGCAGTCGTAGACGATCGGCTCGACCAGCTCCCAGCGCCGCCCCGGCAGCTGGCTCGAGGTCGCGGACTCGAGATCGAAGCGCACGGTCATCGCGGGGAACGCGGCGACGGCGACGTCACCTTCGAGGGTGTACTTGCCTTGCTGCCGGGTCGGATCGAGCTCCATGCGGACCGCGCCGCTCGAACACAACGTCAGCGTCTGGTAGCAGCCCGCGAACCCGGCCGCCGCGCAGGCCTCGTAGGAATCGTAGCCGTCGACCAGCCGTCGATAGGCGGTGTCGTCTCCGAGCGTGTCGGACGCGCAGCCGGTGAACAGGATCGCGGCGAGGGCGGCCGGGACGACCAGGACGGATGCGCGCATGGCTGTTCACAGAGCAAGCGACGCGCCGCGTACGGGACCGCTCAGGTCCGCGGATTCACACGCGCGTCGTGACCGGGTCAGGTTGCAGTGGGGAGCTTGCGTGGGTGACCGCTCTCCATGTGCGGGGAGCGCACGCTCACGAGCCCGTGCCGATCCCACCGATCGCCGAGCCCTCATCGGCACCGCGACCGAACCCGGAGGCGACCGCGGCCGCGAGCATCCGGCCGGCGAGGCGCGAGAACGGCAGCGACTGGAGCCACACGCGCCCCGGCCCGGTGAGCGTGGCGAAGAACAGTCCCTCGCCGCCGAACAGCGCGGTCTTGAAGCCGCCGATCCACTGGATGTCATAGGTCACGCGCGGCTCGAATGCGACGAGGCACCCGGTGTCGAGGCGCAGCGTCTCGCCGGGCTTGAGATCGCGGGAGACGATCGTGCCGCCTGCGTGGATGAACGCCAGGCCCTGGCCCTCGAGCTTCTGGAGGATGAAGCCCTCACCGCCGAACAGCCCTGCGCCGAGCTTCTTGTTCCACGCGATGCCGACCGAGATGCCCTTCGCGGCGCACAGGAACGCATCCTTCTGGCACAGCAGCGTGCCGCCGTGCTGGCGCAGATCCACCGGGATGATCTTGCCGGGGTAGGGCGCCGCGAACGCGACCTTCTGCCGCTCCTGCGCACCGTTGCCGAACATCGTCATGAACAGCGATTCGCCGGTCAGCACGCGCTTCGCACCCGCGGCGAGCTTGCCGAAGAAGCCCTGCTGCTGCGCGGAGGCCGAGCCATCCCCGAAGATGGTCTCCATCTTGATCCCGGGATCCATGTAGAAGAACGCGCCGGCCTCGGCCACCGCGGCCTCACCCGGATCGAGGACGATCTCGACGAACTGCATCTCGTTGCCGATCACCTCGAAGTCGATCTGATCGGCGACCACCGGCGCGGGCCCGGGCGGCGGTGGCGGCGGGGGCGGCTGCGCGCTCGCGAACATCGGCGCGAACGCCGCGACCTGTGCGATCGGAGTCCACTGCGGCTGGGCCTGGCCATAGACGTAGGCCGTCTGGTTCAGCTGGCCCAGGCGGATCATGTCGATGATCTGCTGTGTGCCGAGCGGGCCCTGCTGCTGACCGTTGATGCCGACGTACCAGATCGACGCTTCGTTCATCCGCGGACCCTAGCGCAGGTCGTGCTTGTCCATCATCCGGATCAACGCGAACCGGCTGACGCCGAGCTTCTTGGCGGCGCGCGTCTGGTTGCCGTTGGTCGCCTCGAGCGCATCGATCACCGCCTCGCGCTCGACCTCGGCGACGCGCGCACGGACATCGATCTGCGGGCGCGCCCCGGCATCGCCGCCGTACCGTTCGAGCATGCGGTCCGGGAGATGCTGCGGATCGATCCGCCCGCCGCCCGAGAGCAGGAGGCCACGCTCGATCGCATTGCGCAGCTCGCGTACGTTGCCGGGCCAGCCGTACGCGCGCAGCACCTCGAGCGCCTCGGGGCCCACGCTGCCGCTGGACGACAGCTCCTTCGTGAACTGGAGCGCGAGCGGCTCGATCTCGGAGCGGCGATCGCGGAGCGGAGGCACGGGGATCGAGAACCCACGGATCCGCGTGTACAGCGCCTCGCGAAACCGGCCGCGCGAGACCTCCGCCGGCAGATCGCGGTGGCTCGCGCAGACCAGGCGCACGTCATAGTGATCGAGCGAGCGGTGCAGCTTGTCCTGCGCGCCGAGCGGTAGCTCACCGATCTCGTCGAGGAACAGCGTGCCGCCGATCGCGCCTTCGAGCCAGCCGACGTGCTCGGCCTTGCCGAACAGCTCGGCGTCGAGCTGTTCTTCGGACACCGCGGCGCAGCTCCGGCGCACGAACGGTCCATCCCGCCGCGGCCCGAGCCGATGGATCGCGAGCGCAACCACCTCCTTGCCCACCCCGGTCTCGCCGACGACCAGCACGGGGATCATCGATGAGGCGACCTGCCGCGCGAGCGCCATCACCTGCATCATCAGCGGATCGGCGACCACCGGCTGCGGCGGGGACCCCTTCGCGCCGCCGCGCAGCCGCTCGCGGGCCACGCCGATCAGCTCGCCCACGTGCGAGCCGTCCTCGGGGAACGTCGCGCTGCCACTGCTCGCCGTGAGGCCCACGGGGACGCTGTTCGCCCGGCGCGCGACGGCCGCGGTGGCCTCGCGGTCCGTCTCGGGGAGCACGAGGGCGAGCTCGTCGGCGCCGTACTCGGCGAGGAGATCCATGCGGCGGAGCTGGCGCAGCATCTGCTCGACGTGCTCGGTCATGACCTCCACGGGGCCCTCGAGCCGCAGCATCACGATCCCGAGCGGACGGTGATAGCGCACGGCGCGATCGACCTCCGCGGCGAGCCGATCTTCGAGCTCGGTGACGGTGGCCACGGCTCGGCCATGACGAACCGGACTCGAGCTCGCGATGATCGCCTGCGCTGGACCGACGCGGATCACGTCCCCGGCCGCGAGCCGCCGGGGCGCGGTGATCGGCGCGCCGTTGACCAGCGTGCCGTTGCGGCTCCCGAGATCCTCGATCGTGATCTGGTCGGCGCGCCGCTTGATGCGCGCGTGCCGGCGCGAGACCGAGTCGTCATCGATCGGCAGCTCCACGGAGGGGTCTCGACCGAGGACGATCTCCGCATCCGGGGCGAGCGGTACCACGCGTGAGCTCGGCGCCGCGCCATCTCCGGACACGATCAGGTACCAGCTCGTGAGGGCGGGGCGTGGATCGTAGGCCTGCGCGCTGGTCGTCGGCCGATCGTAGCTCCGGGTCGTCACCTCACCCCCAGCGTAGACCATCGCGCGATGACGCGATCAGACCATCTCCATGAACATGGTCGTCGGATCCTCCAGCAGGCCCTTCACCTCCTGGAGGAACATCGCGCCATCCCAGCCGTCCGCGAGCCGGTGATCGACGCTGATCGACAGGTTCATGAGCTGCCGGATCACGATCTGACCGCCGCGCACAGCCGGCTTCTCCTCGATCTTGTGGACGCCGACGATGGCGACCTCGGGGAAGTTGATGATCGGGGTGGCGAGCACCCCGCCGAGCTTGCCGAGCGAGCTCACCGTGAACGTCGAGCCGGTGAGGTCATCGCGCGTGGCGGTGTTGGTGCGCACGGCCTCGCCGAGCCGATCGATCTCGCGTGACAGATCGAAGATCGAGCGGAGGTCGGCATCGCGCACGGTGGACACCACGAGGCCGTTCGGCCCCTGCGCCGCGATGCCGATGTTGTAGTACTTCTTGAGGACGATCTCCTGCGTGGCCTCGTCGAGGCTCGCGTTGAGCGCCGGGAACTTCTTCAGGCCGGAGACGATCGCCTTGACGATGAACGGCAGGTAGTTGAGCTTCACGCCGCGCTCGGCCGCGCGTGCCTTGGCGCGCTCGCGCACCGCCACCAGCTCGGTCATGTCGATCTCTTCGACGTACGTGAAGTGCGCGGCGGTGTGAACCGAGCGTGCCATCGCCTCGGCGATCTTCTTGCGCATGCCGCGCAACGGGACCCGCTCCTCCGCGTAGCCGAGTGCGCTCTTGGCGCTGGCCACGGGAGCCTGATGCTTGACGAGCGCCGTGCCGCCATTGCCATCGAACCGCTTGACGTCGTCGGTGGTGACCCGGCCGTGCTTGCCCGTCGCCGGGACCCGGCCGAGCTCGACGCCGAGCTGGCGCGCGAGCTTCCGGGTGGCAGGCGTGGCGAGCACGCGCTCGCGGGACTGCGTGACGTCGACCACCTGGATGCCCTGACCGGCGGCGACGGGGCGCGCGGCGATCGGCGCATGTGTGTGCGACGAGGCGTGCGAAGGCGCGGGCGCGTGCGGGGGCACAGGCGCGGACGCCTGGGCGCCGCCAGTCTCCTCGATCACGACGAGCACCTTGCCCACAGGGGCGATCGCGCCGTCCTTGAAGTTGATCTTCTTGATCACGCCTGCGCGCGGAGAGGGGAGCTCCACCGTGGCCTTGTCGGTCATCACCTCGACGAGCACCTGGTCCAGCTTGACCGTCTCGCCCTCCTTGACCTTCCAGCCCACGATCTCACCCTCGACGACACCTTCGCCGATATCGGGCATGTAGAAGTCGAACGCCATGGCTACCACTCCAGCGTCTGGCGGATCGCGTTCACCACGCGGTCCGCGTTGGGCATGTACTCGTGCTCGAGACTGTACGGAAACGGGGTGTCGAGGCCGGTGACCCGGAGGATCGGGGCCTCGAGGTGAGCCATCGCGCGCTCCTGGATCGAGGCGATCAGCTCGGCGCCAAAGCCACAGGTGCGCGGCGCCTCGTGGACGATCACGCAGCGGCCGGTCTTCTTGACCGAGGTCAGGATCGCGTCGAGATCGAACGGCATCAGGGTGCGGAGGTCTAGCACCTCGACCGAGATCCCGGCATTGGCTGCCTTGGTGGCGGCCTCCTCGGCGACCGAGACCATGCCACTCCAGGCGATCAGCGTGACGGCCGAGCCCTCGCGCCTGATCGCGGCCTGCCCCAGTGGCAGCTCGTACTCCCCATCGGGGACCTCGCCGCGGCTGGCGCGATAGATCCGCTTGGGCTCCATGAACAGCACCGGATCGTTCTGCCGCATCGCCGCGAGCAGGAGGCCCTTGGCGTCGTACGGGTTCGAGGGTGCGACGACCTTGAGCCCGGGCGTGTGGATGAACAGCGCCTCGGGCGATTGGGAGTGATAGTGACCGCCGCGGATGCCGCCGCCGACCGGGGTCCGGATCACCATCGGGCAGGTGTACTGCCCGCCAGAGCGATACCGGAACTTCGCCAGCTCGTTCACGATCTGATCGAACGCGGGGAAGATGAAGTCGCCGAACTGGATCTCGGGCACCGGCCGCAGGCCATAGAGCGCCATCCCGATCGCGGTGCCGATGATGCCCGCCTCGGCGAGCGGCGTGTCGATCACGCGATCACCGCCGAACTCGTCGTAGAGGCCCGAGGTCGCACGGAACACGCCGCCGAACTTGCCGATGTCTTCGCCGAGCACGACGACGCGAGGATCGGCGCGCATCTGGGTCTGCAGCGCACTGCGGACCGCCTCGATGATGTTCATGACGGGCATGGCGTCGGAGAGAGAATTCGTTTATCACGAATCGTGATCTGGATCCTCCTCGTGCTGCTCACGGTCGTCGGCGCGGCCGCCGCGGTCGGGGTCGCGGCGAACGAGCGGCGCAAGCAGATCGGTGGGGGCAAGAGCCCGAAGGCCTTGCCCGCCGGCAAGGGCGAGACCTTTCTCGAGCGGACCGTGCGCGATCTGCGCGTGGACGACGTGCTGACGATGGATGGCAAGGACTTCCTGTGCGAGGGCCTGATCGCCTACGACGAGGACGGTCATCGGTGGTCGTCCGCGCGCGTCGTCGATGGGAGCGACGTCCAGTGGCTCCTGGTCGGCATCGAGCGCGCGGGTGGCGGCGCGATGCGGTTGCTCGTGCAGGACGATGCCCAGTCGATCTCGGGCTATCCACCGGAAGCACTGGTGATCGGCGAGGTCCGCTACGTGCTCGACAAGCGTGGTGCCGCCACCTGTCAGCTGCACGGCGATGTCGGCACACTCGGAGATCTCAAGAAGAACCGGCCATCGGGCCACGTCGAGCGCTGCCGGTGGTGGCTCTACGGTGCGCCGGGCGAGGACACGCTGATGATCGAGCAGTGGGGCGCGGACTACCGCGTACTGCGCGGCAAGAAGATCGGCGAGGGCACCATGGAGCTGATCCCGGGCTCGTAGCGGGGGCGCCGCGCTCGCGAGGCTCGCGACACTTCCAGACTCAGGGCGCGCCGCGCGCGGCCGTGAACTCGGCCTCGTGGCCCTCGCGGACGTTCCACAGCTGGTTGCCGCGCAGGCCGCTCGCGACCATCTTCTCACCGTCGCAGTACAGCTCGATCTCGAACTCGTCGAGGAACTTGATCGTGCGCTTCACGAGCTTGCCAGCCGGCGCGACGGCGGTGACGACGATCTTGCCCTTGAAGCCGGATTCGAAGTCCGAGAGCGTGGTCAGCGTGATCGGCTTCTCGACGCGACACACCGCGGTCATCGCGACGAGGCCCGGGCCTTCGACGAACACGTCGATCGGTGCGGTCGCCACGATGTGCTCCGGCTTGCCGCCATCATCGCGCGTGCGATCCAGCGCGAGCGGCGTGCCGCCGAGCGTGTAGCGGAAGCCATCCTTGGCCGCCGCATAGTGATAGGTCAAGCGCAACGGGCGGTACTGGAGATCGGTCTCGAGCTCGCCATCCTGCTGGATCGCGATGGTCGCGCCGGAGACCGTGGAGCTCGCGGCAGTGATCACGAGGTGATCCTCGACCTTGCGGATCGCGAAGGTCTCCCGGGCGGTGACCTTGTCGTGCAGCGTGGTGACGAACGTCCCCTCGTCGATCACGGTGCCGACGGGCTGGGCGGCCTGGCGGTGGCACGCCCCGAGCAAGAGCGATCCGATCAGGGCGACGTGCACGAGCGAAACCGAGACAGCGAGGGGCGCGGACCGCATGGGGACAGCTTAGCGCGGGAGGTCGAACGTGAACGTGGTGCCTGCGCCGAGCTTGCTCGCCACCTGCAGGTTGCCGCCGTAGCTCTGGACGATCTCGCGGGCCACCGGGAGGCCGAGGCCCGTGCCGCGATCTTCGGGCTTGGTCGTGAAGAACGGCTGGAAGATCTTCTCGAGCTGATCCTCCGGGATCCCCGAGCCGGTGTCGGCGACGCTGCAGACCACGCGCTTGGCATCTGGGGTGGGCTGGATCTCGATCGTGATCGTGCCAGGCTGATCGCCGATCGCGTCGACGGCGTTCACGATCAGGTTGACGAGGATCTGTTCGATCCGCGTGCGGTTCACGGTGACCTGCAGGCCATCGCCGATCGAGGTCAGGATCTCGAGCCGACGGAGCTTGCCGGCGCCGCGCAGCATCGCGACGACATCGCGGACGATCGCGTGCAGATCGATCGGCGCGACGTGATCCGGACCGGGACGCGCGAGCTGCATCAGCCGCTGACCATGCGCGCTGATGTGCTCGCCCACGCGCTCGAGATCTCCGATCACGGAGCGGACCAGGGCGGTGACGTCCTCGCCTTCCGCGAGCGCACCGTTCAGCTCGTCGACGGCCGCCACCTGGATCTGCGCGATGTTGCGGAGCTCGTGACCCACGCCGCCGGCGAGGGTGCCGAGCGTGGCCCGCCGCTCGGCGAGCAGCAGCGAACCGCGGGTCTGATCGAGCTGCTCCTCGATCGAGTTCTTGGCCGTACGCAGCGCATCCTCGGCGAGCGTGCGGCGCTTGATCTCGGCCTCCTTGTCCGCGAGCAGCTGCCGGAGCTCGCGAACGTCACGCGCGACCAGCACGATGCCCTCGAGGCCCCCGTCGATCTTGAGCACCGGGGAACCCGTGACCGAGACCGGGACGCGCTCGCCCAACTTGGTGACCAGCCAGGACTCCTCGCGCCGGAGGACGTCGCCTTCTTCGATCCGGCGGCGGACGACGGTCCGGAGACCGGAGCTGTCGTCGATCAGGAGCTTCGAGACCACGGTCGCGCGGAGCTCGTCGAGCGAATAGCCCGTGATGCGGGTCGCGGCGGTGTTGGCGAGGGTGATCCGACCCTCGACGTCCACGACCAACACCGCATCGACCATGGCCTCGATGACGTTCTCGAACACCTGCGCCAAGAAGCTATCACGGTTGATCCGACGCCTCGATGGCGCGACCTCCGCGACATCGTTGGTGTCGCAACGAGAATGGCGGATCTCATTCAGTGGTCACGAGGACGAGACGCTTGGATCCCTACATGCCGTAACGAGAGGGCCGATGTAGGGCCGCAGAGGCGCGGGTGCCTCTCCGTCCATGGCGTGGCCATGGGCTGGACCACGGCGCATGGACCGCTACGACGAAGATAGCGCGAGCCCGTGGACCGTCCGCGGGATGGTTACGCGACCTGCAACGGTGTCGGTACGAACACGTGGGTCGAGGTGGTGAAGGTCGACCTGAACGGGTGACCCCTGCAGCGAAATGCGGCACCCCGATTGGAAACAGGCGCCGGCCGTTGTCAGGTGATAATCATCGGCGGTGGACGCGCCGATCGTTCCTGGCTATCAGCTCGATCGTTTGATCGGGGAGGGTGGCTTCGGTCAGGTGTGGCGGGCCGTGCGCCCTTCGCTGGAGGTGGTCGCGGTCAAGGTGCTGCACCTGGAGCTGGTGCGTTCGATCGATGCGCTCACGCGATTTCAGCGCGAGCTCGAGGCGATCGAGCGGTTGCATCATCGGAGCGTGGTCCGCGCGATGGGGCACGGCGCGCTCGACGACGGGCGCCCATACCTGGTCCTCGAGTACCTCGAGGGGCCGAGCCTGCGCGAGGTGCTCCACGAGCGAGGTGCCCTGCCGCCGTCGGAGATGCTCGAGATCTTCCTGCCGCTGTGCGAAGCGCTGATGGTGGCGCACGCAGCGGGCCTCGTGCACCGGGACGTCAAGGCCTCGAACGTGATCCTCGCGCGCGACGAGGCGGGACTGCGGCCGGTGCTGCTCGATTTCGGGCTGGTGAAGCTGATCGATCAGGTCGGGCCGGGGCTGACCTCGTCGCGCTCGATGCTAGGCACTCCGGCGGCGATGGCGCCCGAACAGATGCGTGGGCAGCCGGTCGATGCGCGCACCGATGTCTATGCGCTCGGGCTGCTCGCGTTCCACATGCTGACCGGGCAGCCGGCGTTTGGTGGTGCGCCGGGCGTGGTGCAGAGCTACATGCAGATCCATGGGGCCAGGCCGCGGCCCTCCACGAAGGCGGAGATCGATCCGGCGATCGACACGCCGATCGGTCGGGCGCTCGCCCCCGAGCAGCGAGATCGGTTCGCCACGCCGCGCGAGCTCTACGATGCGCTGCACCAGGTGATCCACCCGAGCAACAGTCCCGAGGTCCCGGTCGTGGCGCTGTACGCGGAGGGCCTGCCGGAGCAGATCGCGAAGATCGCCGAGCTCGCACGGGGACTCGGCATGGCGATCGCGGTGGCTGCCCCCGATAGCGTGCTCGCGGTGATCCCGATGGCCGCGGTGGACGTGGGTGGGCTGCGCGGGCTCCTCGCCCCGCTCGTGGCCGGCACGCGGATCGCGCTCGGCGCGAGCCACGCCACGATCCAGGGCTCGCTCGTCGATGGACCGGCGCTCGATGCGGAGGGCTGGGCGCCGTACCCGCTCCCCGCCGGGTTGTGGGTCGCGGACACGCTACAGTAGTCGCGTGGCGAGGTGCTCCACCTGTCACCGGCGACTGGCCTCGGGGTACTCCTGTCCCGAGCACGGTGGAACGCCGGCACCTGCCGAAGCGGCAGAACCCGGGGCACCGTTTGTCTGGGATGCACCGGTTGGCAGGCTCCTCGGTAGTGGCGGCTTCGCGTCGGTGTGGGAGGTGCCGGGCGGCGTGCTCAAGGTCGCGCACGCCGATCACGAGCTGGCGCGCGCGCGGATGGCGCGTGAGGCCGAGGCGCTCGCCGCGATCGGTGCTCCCGCGGTGCCGCGGTTCGATGGCACGGGCGTGCTCGCGGGTGGTCGCGCGTGGATCGCGATGGAGAAGGTCAGCGGCCAGGGGCTGACGTCGCTGACATTCGGGGGCGCGCTGGGCGCCGAGCGCGCGGTCTCGATCGTCCTCGCCACGCTCGAGGCGTTGCGCCACGTTCACGCCGCGGAGTTCCTCCATCGCGATCTCAAGCCCGACAACCTGGTGCGCCGCCCGGATGGCACCGTGGTGATCCTCGACCTCGGCCTCGCCCGCAAGCTGCCCACCGATCCGGACGATCCCACGCGCGCGAACGTCGCCGTCGGTTCGCTCGAGTACATGCCGCCCGAGCAGCTGGTCGATGCGGCCTCGGTGGGGGTGACGTCGGATCTCTACGCGATCGGCTGCATCCTGTTCGAGCTGTGCGCGGGGCGGCCACCGTTCGTGGGCGACGCGGCGGCGCTCGAGCGCGCGCACGCGGCCTTGCGCCCGGCCCGGCTCGGCGCGATGGCCGCGGTGCCGGTGGCGCTCGAGGGGATCTGCGCCGATTGTCTCGCGAAGGATCCCGCGCGGCGCCCGCCGAGCGTCGAGGCGTTGATCGCTGCGTTGCGCGCCACGCGGGATACCCCCACCCGCATGCGCACGTCGCCGGCGGTCTCACAGATCTCCGAGAGCCGGCAGCCCGTGGTGCTCCTGTGGATCGAGCTCGCCAAGGTCGATCGCGCGGTGCTCTCGACCCTGACGGCGCGGCACATGCTCGTGATCTCGCAGCGCGGGCGCAGGGTGCTCGCCGCACTCCTCGGCTCGGCGCACGCCGATCCGGCGACCACGGCGCTCGCGCTCGCCAAAGATCTGGCCGCCGGCGGGGCACGCGTGGCGCTGCACCTCGATGCATTGCAGATCGACAGCACCGGCGCCGCCCCGATCCTCGAGGGCGAGGCCGTCGCGAATCCTGACGGGTGGCTCCCTGCGGCGGCGTGGACCGGCGTGATCCTGACCCGTGCGATCGCGGCGGTCGTGCAGGTCCCCACGCGGGCGGCCGATGCCGTGGGTCCAGGGTTCCGGTTCCTCGGGGACGATGCCGATGTCGTGGAGCTGTTCGGTCGCGACGGGCTGCTCACCGATCTCGCGGCCGACGCCGCCGCGGCGGTGCACGGCATCCCGCCGCAGGACCATCGCAGCGGGTCGGGAACGTGGGGACCGGCGGGACCCGCGCTCTCGGTGTTGATCGGCGACGCGGGGACTGGCAAGACCGCGTTCGCGGCGGAGCTGGCGCGCCGGATCGCCGAGTTTGGCCAGCTCCGCGTGCGGGTGGTGAGCGGGGCCGTGCCGGCACCGGGCAGCGGCAAGGCACCGCCGCTCGCGGCGTTGATCGGGACACCCGTCGGCCCCACCGTGCGCGCGATCGGTGATGCCCTGCGCGCGGCCGCGCGGGTCAGGCCGACGGTGGTGATCCTCGATGACCTCCACCTCGCGGAGCACGACTTTCTCGACGCGCTCGAGTACGCGACGCTGGGCGGCGAGGCCTTGCCGCTGTGGGTGCTCGGCATTGCAGGGCCGCGACTCGATGTGCGGCGACCGAAATTCGGGGCGAATGCCGAGCGGCATCGCCGCTTCGTGCTGCCGGTCCTCGACGAGGATGCGGCGGTCCAGCTCACCGCGAAGCTCCTCGAGCCCGCGGAGTATCCACCGCTGCGCGCGCTCCGCCAGCTGGTCGGCCTCGCGCGTGGCAGCCCGCTGCACCTCACCATGCTGGCGCGCGAGATCCACGAGCGCGGTGCGATCCGGAAGCGTCCGAACGGCGAGGCGTTCCTCGATACCAGTGCGCTCGACGAGCTCGAGCCGATCGCGCTCGGGCCGTGGCTCGCCGCGCGGGAGCTCGCACCGCTCGGGCCGGAGCTCGCGGCGCTCGCGCGCGTCGCTGCGGTGGTGGGCGCCGAGCCCACGCGCGATGAGCTCGCCGCAGTGATCGAGAGCGTGGAGCAGCACGGCGGGGCGACGTCGACGATCGATCTCGACGTCGGCCTCCGCGAGCTCCGCACGGCGGGGCTGGTCGTGACCACGCCGCGCGGCATGGTGTTCCGCCAGGCGCTCGTCGAGGAAGGCATCTACGCCACCACGGACGCGGTCATGCGGCGCGCGATCCACGAGGCGGCGCTGGCGTACGCACTCAGCCTGCCGCCCCCCGATCCGGGCGAGCGAGGCGAGGGTGGCAGGGCGAAGCGGATCGCGCGGCATGCGGAGGCGGTGGGCGCCGCCGATCACGCCGCGGCTGCGTACACGAGCCTCGGGGAGCGCGCCGAACACGAGCATCGCGCGCTGGATGCGGATCACGCGTGGGCGGGTGCGTTGCGCCACGCCGAGGTCGCGGACGCTCGCCGAGCGCGTGCGCTGCTCGGGCAGGCGCGCGCACGCACCCACCTCCAGCGCCTCCGCGAGGCGGTCACGGCGCTCGACGAGGCGATCGCGATCGCGCACTCGCTCGGGGATCTCGACCTCGAGGTCGAGGCGCTGCTCGAGCAGGCGATCGTGCTCGATTTCTCCGAAGACTGGGAGCGGTCGCGCGCGGTGGCCGCACGGGCGCATGCCCTGCTCTCCAGCGGGACACCGAACGATCCGGGGCTGGTGATCGACAGCGACCTCGCGGCGGTGCGCGCGCTGTACCGCGAGCAGCGATACGCGGAGGCCGCGCCGATCCTCCGAGAGGTATTCCTGCGTGCGAAGGCGGCGCGGCGCACGCAGTCCGCCACGATCGCGGCGCTGATGCTTGGCTGCGCACTCTCCGATCTGCGCGAGCTCGACGAGGCGGAGCGCGTGTTCGACGAGATGATCGCCCACTGTGTGGCACACGACGATCGGTTCCACCTCGCCGCGGCGTACGGCAACCGAGCATGGCTGTGGTCGGCGCGTGGTGAGCTCGAGCGGACCTCGGCGGATCTACGCCTCGCCACGCAGCTCGCGCGCGAGACTGGCATGGCGCACTTCGAGCGGGTGTCCGCGCACAACCTCGCCGAGCAGCTGCTGTGGCGCGGCCAGCTCGACGAGGCGCTGCCGCTCGCACGACGTGGCCTCGCGCTGCAGACCAAGACCGGTGAAGGGACGACGGGGCCAGATCGCATGCTGCTCGCGCGGATCCTCGCGGCGCGTGGTGATCGCGGCGAGCTTGACCTCGTGCTGGCGACGTTCGCGAACGAGGAGACCTCCGGCGACGAGGCTGCGGTGCTCGGCGTGTTGCGGATCGTCGCGGGGGATCGAGCAGCGCCGATGTGGGACATCGCGCTCGCCGCCACCGATGAGGTGTTCGTCCAGCTCCGGCTAGAGATCTGGCACCTCGCGGCGCGGCACCACGCGCTCGACGAGGACCGTCGTGGACGCGCCCGAGACCTCGCCGCTGCGGATCCGGTGTGGCGACATCGGAGCTTCGAGGACTGATCGTGTGAGCGGGACCTACAAGTGCCCTACAGCGGGTCCAACATCGCGATCTTGCAAGCCGGATCGGGGGGCCTCATCATGGTGGTGATGCGGTTGGTCTCCCCCTTGGTCGGAGGTGGTATGCGCTCGATCTCGTTGATCGTGATCGCGGTGAGCTCGTTCGCGGCGTGTACGGACGCCCCCCTGGGTGAAGGCGACGTCTCGCAGTCGGTCGTCGTCAACAATCGGTTGTCGTCGAATCGGTTGTCGTCGAATCGGCTGTCGTCGAATCGGCTGTCGTCGAATCACCTCCAGGCTGATCTGGCGGGCGTCGGCGAGATGCTGCAGACCGCAGAGGGCCAGGAGCTCCTCAGCTACATCGTGAGCTGCGCCCTGCCGGAGGGGCAGGTGCTGGTCGCGCCGAATCCCGCGCACGCGACGAATCCGGCCGAGCCCGAGAACCTCGAGTTCTTCGGCGAGGTGGGCCTCGCGGCGAAGTGGATCGATCGCCCACTGAACAAGGTGGGCAAGCGCTGGGTCAGCGCGTGCCTCTACGCGCGCGTCAACGCGAACAACGTGACCGTCCCGATCTCCTTGCGTGGTCCGCACGCGGG
>JAYVRN010000235.1:0-6579 GCA_043776275.1 Myxococcales bacterium
TGGGCTCGGTGATCGTGAAGAACCGGACGATCCTGTCGACCGGCTACAACGGCTCGATCCGGGGGATGCCGCATTGCGACGACGTCGGCCACGTCATGGAAGACGGCCACTGCGTCGCCACCGTGCACGCGGAGGCCAACGCGATCATCCAGGCCGCCAAGAACGGCGTCGTGATCGATGGCGGCAGCTGCTACGTGACCGCGAGCCCGTGCTGGAACTGCTTCAAGCAGCTCGCCAACGCCGGGATCACCCGAATCTGCTTCGGTGAGTTCTATCGCGACAACCGGATCTTCGAGGTCGCAGGAAAGCTCGGCATCGAGCTGGTGCACACCGGGCTGCCCGGCGTGAACCTGCCGGCTCTTCCGCCCGTGCCGCCTCCGGAGTGATCACTGAACACGCGTTACGATCCCGCCCGAGAAACCTGCATCGGGGGACACATTCGTTTCGTCCACAAAGCGATTTTCGGCCGGGTTTTGTTGTGATCGATCCCTCGGCCGGCCTAGCCTCTGGGTCCATGCGTCGTAAGGCCCTCCTGCTCGCCGCTGTCCTGGTCGCGTTCGTTGGCACCGCCAGCGCCGCGCCGAAGGGCCGCTCCCAGGGTCGCGGTGGCAAGGTCGCTGCGCGCGAAGCCACCACGCAGACCTCTCGCAAGTCGGTCAACGACAAGGGCACCACGAAGCAGTGCTCGAGCAACGGCGGCAAGCGAAAGTGCAAGCGAGTCGCGGTGTTCCAGGGCCACAACGCGAGCAAGTCCACGCTCCGCGCCGAGCCGCTGCAGAAGCCCACGGGTGACATCTGGCTCCACGCCGAGAACCTGGGCGAGGAGACCAAGGTCAACATCTACAAGCAGGACGGCTCGTACGACGACGCCGCGCTCGCCAAGCTCGACGACCTGTTCCGCTGCCGCCAGACCGGCGAGGTCCGCGCGGTGCGCCCGGAGCTGTACGAGCAGCTGTCCCGGATCTCGGACCACTTCGGCGGCAAGAAGATCGAGCTGGTCTCGGGCTTCCGGTTCGCCGAGCGCAGCTCGAGCCGCCACTTCCACGCCTCCGCGATGGATATCCGGATCAAGGACGTCTCGATCCGGGACATGTACAACTACGCCGAGAGCCTCGACGGCGGGAACATGGGGATCGGGATCTACCCGACCTCGCAGTTCATCCACGTCGACTTCCGCGCCCCCGGCGAGCCGAGCTATCGCTGGACGGACTGGTCGGGTCACAGCAACGGCAAGAAGTCGACGAAGTCGAAGTCCAAGACCACCCGTACGCAGCCCGCGCGCAAGCCGGTCTCGTAACCTCGGTCTTGAGTCCCGACGAGATTCCCGAGCTGACCGTCGCGCAGGTCGCGGCCCGGCTCGGTGAGCCCGGCTTCCACGTGTTCGACAACAACGGCGCAGGGCGCTGGCGACGGAGCCACGTCCCGACAGCGCGGAACCTCAACGCCTACCAGATCGAGGCCGGCGACCTGCCGCCCGACCAGGACGCGACGCTGGTGTTCTACTGCTCCGGCCCTGGTTGACACAGCTGCCATGCGGGCGCCGGGCGCGCCCTCGAGCTCGGATACACGAGGGTTTACGTGATGCCAGACGGGATCGCCGGCTGGGAGAAGGCCAAGCAGCCGGTCGAGAGCGGACCGTAGGCATCCGAGCCGTCCGTGGCCGTCCGTGGCCGTCCGTGGCCGTCCGTGGCCATCCGTGGCCGTCCGTGGCCGTCCGTGGCCGTCCGTGGCCGTCGGTAGCCGTCGGTAGATCGGTGGCGCAAAACGGTGGCGTCGAACGGCCGTGGGCGTGGCATAACTGCCCGCCGTGAACCCGTGGTGGAATCAGGTCGTCGCCGGTGCTCCGGCGAGCGCGCGACCGATGCTGGAGGAGGACGCAGTGGGCGATCGGATCGCCCGCGAGCTCGCCGCCGCCCGCGAGAAGTGGCCGAGTGCCACGATCACGGATCTCCAGTTCGCCGAGGCGCTCGCTCACCGGATCGCGTCGCAGAAGGATCTGTCCTCCGCGTGGGCGCGGCTGCGGGTGGAGGACCTGTTCCTCGCGCTGTGGTGCGCCACCGGGGATGCGCGCGCGATCGCGGCGTTCGAACAGGTGCATCGGCCCGATCTCGATGGCGTGCTCGCCCGGTTCCGCCGGCTGAGCGTCACCGGCGATGAGCTGCGCCAGACCCTGCGGATCAAGCTGTTCGTGGCTTCCGAGGGCCGCGCGCCACGGATCGCGGACTACTCGGGCTTCGGCTTCCTGCAGAACTGGCTGCGGGTCACCGCGCTGCGCGCCCTGGTGGACATCGCGCGGAGCGAGAAGGCGCGCAAGCTCGAGGAGCTACTCGCGGATGACGACATGCTCGGCATGCCGTCGCTGTCTCCGGACATCGCGAGCCGGTACTCGCGCGAGCAGATCAGCCGGGCGATCAAGGGCGCGTTCGCGCGCGCTGTGGCGAACCTCGGGCCCCGTCAGCGCAACTTCCTCCGCCATGCGCAGGTCGATGGGCTGACGCTCGATCAGATCGCCGCGCTGTACTCGGTCCATCGCGCCACGGTCGCCCGCACCCTCGCGCAAGCGCGCACCGAGCTGACCGAGTCGACCCGCAAGGAGCTCGGCGCGCAGCTCGGGATCGCCGAGGATTCGCTGGACAGCGTGGTGCGCGCCGCGGATAGCCGGATCGATCTCTCGCTGTCGCGCGTGCTCAAGGCCCCAGAGCTCGCCGATGGCTCGGAGGGAGAGGATACGTGAACGACACGGACTGCCCGAGCGAGGACCAGCTCGTGCGGATGGTCGAGGGAGCGCTCGCGCAGGACTCGCTCACGATGGTCGAGCAGCACGTCGACAGCTGCGAGGCCTGCGCCGCGGTGCTCGCGGGGCTCGGCGGGCTCGAGCAATCCCAGGTACGCCGCACGCTCGGGCGCTACCAGCTCGATCGCCGGATCGCGGCGGGCGGCATGGGTGAGGTCTGGGCAGCGTGGGATCCACAGCTGCGCCGCGAGCTCGCGATCAAGTTCGTGCGCCCGGACCGCGCCGATGATGGCCGCGAGCGCGAGCGCCTGCTGCGCGAGGCGCGGGCCCTCGCCCGGCTGACGCACCCGAACGTGCTCGCCGTGCACGACGTCGGCGAGATCGATGGCGAAGTGTTCCTCGTCACCGAGCTGGTCGCCGGAGACACGCTCGCCACGCGCGGTGGCCCGAGCTCGGACTGGCGAGCGCTGGTCCGGCTGTATGCCCAGGCCGCGCGCGGGCTCGCGGCCGCGCACAGCGCCGGCCTCGTCCACCGCGACGTCAAGCCGGCCAACTTGCTGCTCGGCGCTGATGGGCGCGTGCGGGTCGCCGACTTCGGCCTCGCGGTGCGCTCGAACACGCCCTCCCCCGTCGCGCCGACCGAGATGCCCTCGCTCGGCGCCAGCTCGAACATCACGGCGGCCGGGCACATCGCGGGCACGCCCGCGTACATGGCGCCCGAGCAGCGCGCCGGCCTCTCCGTGGAAGCGCCCGCGGATCAGTTTGCGCTGTGCGTGGCGCTCGGAGAAGGGATCGCGGGCCGCCGCCCACCCACGGCGCCGGAGCGCGAGGCGCTCCGTGCGTTCATCGCGGAGCGGCGGACGATCGATGGATCGCTCGACGAGCTGTGCGGCGTGCTCGCGCGCGGGCTCTCGCTCGATCCGGACGATCGGTTCCCGAGCATGACGGCGCTCGGTGATGCGCTCGACGCGGCGGCGGGCCCGGCCCCCGATCTGATCGGCCCGGCCCCGAGTGGCCGGCTGCGCATGGTCTCGGGAGAGCAGCGCGTGATCAGCGGCCAGCACCGTGCGATCGCGAGCTCGCCGTCGTCGGTCCCCGATCTCGATCGCAACGTCACGGAGTCGCGCCGCAAGAGCCGGCTCTCCGTGCTGGGCCTCGTGATCCTGGCCGGTGGCGCGGGTGCGGGCGCGCTGTACCTCGCGACCCGCGGCAGCGATCACAGCGGACGGGCGAACGCGGGCTCCGATCTAGATCGCCGGGACGCGCAGGACGCGCGCACACCCGACGTGGGTGGTGGCTCGGCGGTGGTGCCGGCGGCGCCGCCGACCTCGGGCTCCGCGACCAGCGAGACCGTGAGCCCGCCGCCTCCCGCGACGAGTCAGGACAAGACGATCGCGCGGCCGACCAAGGCGCCGCCGCTGCCCGCTTCGCCGCAAGGTGCGCCGCAAGGTGCGTCGCAAGGTGCGTCGCCAGGTGCGTCGCCAGGTGCGCCACCAGGTGCGCCACCAGGTGCGTCGCAAGGTGCGCCACCAGGTGCGTCGCAAGGTTCGTCGCAAACTGCGCCACCAGCGGCGCCGTCGCCGGCTTCCCCGCAAGCGGCGCCGCGCACCGCGGCCAAGCGCGTCGCAGACATCACCGACGTTGGCGGAGACCCGCCGCCCGACGACGCGGATGACCCGACGAAGAACGGCCCCGGCATGCGTCCGATCACCGGCAGCGCTCCGGTCACCACCGGCGCCGTGACGCTGAAGGACGTCAACCGCGCGATCCAGCGCCGCGATGGCAAGGCGTGCCGTGCCGCGCTCTCGAAGCTCGCCGATCCGCCCCCGAGCGACTTCCGCGTGGCCAGCGCACACGCGACCTGCGAGATGGTCGCGGGCAACTGCGATGGCGGGAAGCGCGAGACGCGCGCCCTGAGGATCCGCGAGGGCAGCAACCCCGACACGGTCGCCATGAGCGCCGACCTGTGGTGCACCGTCAATGATCCGGATCCTGCGATCCGCCTGCGCCGCCTCTCGCAGCAGCTCGCGATGTTCACCTGGTTCGAGTGCAGCTACTACCTGCCGGCCGCGCGCGCCTCGGGCAAGGTCGTCGCGAACGATCGCGAGCGGATGCAGGTGGGGAGCGCCCTCGCCACGATCGCGAAGTGCTACAGCGACCGCGAGGACTGCCCGACCGCCCGCAAGGTGCTCGGCGAGGCCCAGGTGATGATCCCCGCGCTCGGCGTCAGCGAGCTCAACGCGGCCTGTCGCTGACCAGCTAACCCCGCGACGGCAAAGGTGCGACTGGGGGTGCGGTGCGTACGTCCGGACCTGGGAGGAGCGGACATCGACGGTGTTGCAACGCACCGTCAGCTCATCCGTCCAGACTGCATGCCGATCATCCCGCGCTCGCCGACCCTCGCCGCCTCGATCGGCCTCGCCATCCTGGCGTTCGCTGCCCCCGGCCACGCGCACGCCGAGATCGTCGCCCCCGACCCGCTCGAGCCCGCCGATCCAATCGCCGCGAAGCGCCCGTACGTGGATCCCGATCCGGAGCCCGTGCTCACGTCACCGCCGCCGCCTTCGTATGTTCCGGATCCCGATCGCGATCGGTATGCGCGCTGGCGACTATCGGGTGGCGTGGGCATCCGGTTCGGCTGCTTCACCGTCAACGGCGACTCCACCGGCACCGCGGTCCCCCTCCACGTCGATCTCGGCGCGCGGCGCCGCCGCACGTTCGTGTTCGCCAGCTACGACGTCATGTCGGTCGACGCGGGCGTCCCGAACCTCGATCCCACGAACACCACCGCCCGCAACACGGCCATCACACAGCTCGGCGACGGCAGCGGCCTGGTCCACCGGCTCGGCGCCAACGCGCGCTACACGCTGGCACGGTTCGCCGAGAGCGACGGCGGCTTCGATCTGTGGGGCGAGGCCGGCCTCGGCATCCAGCACCTCCGGTGGGACGCAGGCGGCGTGTGGACCCGCCCCGACGTCGCACTCGGCCTCGGCGCCACCATGCTCTACCTCGGCAAGCGCCAGCACGCGGGCTTCTCGCTCGGCTTCCGCGTGATGTTCGCGCCACGCAACGACACGGCGGGCGCGCCCGCGGTGTGCGGCGGCCCGTGCGACCGGGCCACGCCACCAAGCAGTGTGGATCGTAGCTTCCTGTTCGACCTGACGTTACCGTTCGGGCGGTAGCCACCGCGATGGCCGAATCGCCTCCCGAGCCGGCGAAGATGGCTGACGGTTACAGCTTGCGACGACCCGGCGTCCGGGATCGTTGGCGAGCGCCGGTGCAGACCGCTCGGCGCTCGCCAAGGATCCGATCCGCGCGATGATCGCCGGTGCAGATTGCTCGGCGTCGCTGTGGGTTCTGATGACCAGCCGCGTCAGGTCGACGGAGCGCACGCGATCGCCGCTGCTCACAGAACCGCACAGCGCTTGCCTTCGCGCCGGCGCACCGTTTCGAACCTTGGGGTTCGAGGTGGCAGAGCCGAGGATTGCCGACGGACTCAACTGAGGCGCGCGAGTGTGTGCGATCTCCGCGCACACGTTCCACAATCAACGACTGCGGACGGCGAATGCCGCGAGCGCAACCGGCAGTGCAGCTGGCTCAGCGGCCAGTTCTACTACCGCTACCACTACTCCGCCCAACTCGCCGAACCCGTGTCGCCTGGCGCCTACTCGGCACCTCCCGACAATCGATCAACCCGTATCTCCGCCACCCGGTCTGCAACAGCCACGTCTTCGGTAGCCACACGATCATCGCATCGTACGTCGCGGGCACCTTCCACAAGAAGTCCCGATGCTCGAGCTGCTTCCACCCCGTGAACGAACATCCCGACGAGAACGGATCGACGA
>JAYVRN010000236.1:0-25042 GCA_043776275.1 Myxococcales bacterium
CTTGCCGTCGAGCTTGTACGCAACGCAGACCGAGACCTCGCCGAGCGCCCCCAGCACATCGAGCTTGGTGAGCGCGAGCGACGACATCCCCGACAGCCGCACGCCCATGCGCAGCGCGGGCAGATCGAGCCAGCCGCAGCGCCGCGGCCGGCCCGTGGTCGCCCCGAACTCGCCACCTGCGGTGCGCAGGCGATCGCCCGCGTCTCCCGAGATCTCCGTCGGGAACGGCCCCTCGCCTACCCGCGTGGCGTAGGCCTTCGTGATCCCGACGACGGCATCGATCTGGGTGGGGCCGATGCCTGCGCTCTGACAGGCACCCGCCGCGATCGTCGAGCTCGAGGTGACGTACGGATAGGTGCCGTGATCGAGATCGAGCAGGCAGCCCTGGGCGCCCTCGAACAGCACGTGCTTGCCAGCCTGGATCGCCCCCGCGACGTGGCGGCCCGCGTCGCCGGTGTACGGACGCAGCTTGTCCCCCGCCGCCAGGACGTCATCGATCCACTTCATGATGTCCTTATCTGACGGCGCCACTCCACCGAGGTGCTGGATCAGGGGCATCAGCTCGTCGAGGTTGGCGGCCACCAGCTCGCGCACGCGCTCGGGCTTCGCGAGGTCGCGCATCCGCACGCCCTTGCGCGCGGCCTTGGCCTCGTACGCCGGCCCGATGCCGCGCCGGGTGGTGCCGATCGCCTTGCCGCGCTTGGCGCTGCGATCCTCGCGCAGGCCATCGATCAGCTTGTGGTACGGCAGGATCACGTGTGCGCCGAGCCCGATCAGGAGCTCGTTCCGCATCAGCAGCCCGCGCGCCTGGCAATCGCTGATCTCCTCGAGCAGCGTGTGGGGATCGATCACCATGCCGTCCCCGAGCACGCACGCCTTGCCGGGATGACACACGCCCGAGGGCACGAGGTGCGTGACGAGCTTCTTGCCATCGATCACGAGCGTGTGCCCGGCGTTCGCGCCGCCGCCGTAGCGCACCACCGTATCGGCGCGCTCGGTGAACAGGTCCACGACCTTGCCTTTGCCTTCATCGCCCCACTGGGCACCGACGACGATCACGACGGACATGGATTCTCCTGGAGCAACTTCACCAGCGCACGAACATCGGCAGGATCGAGAGGGCGACGGGTGTCATCCGCGCGGACCAGCTCGCGCTGATCGAGCAGCGCCGCGGAATCGAACCCCGCGCCGCGCAGCCAGTTCGCAGTGGGCGGGCTGTCGGCGGTGACCGCGCGGATCCCGCTGCCGCGCAACGCACGCGCGAACGCCTCGGCGCCGGCGCCGTGGACGGCCACACCCGCCGCACCCGCGGGAGGGGCGAGCCCGCTGGCCCGCTGCGCCTGCGCGAGCGCTTCGAGATCGATCGCGAACCCGGTGGCACGAGCGTCGCGGCCATAGCGGCCGATCAGCGCGTCGTAGCGCCCACCGCGCAGCACCGCATCGGGTGCGCCGCCGGCATAGCCCGCGAACCGCACGCCCGTGTAGTAGTCGAAGCCGCGGAGGTCCCCGAGATCGATCGTCACCGCGGGCGCCGGCTGATCCGCGAGCTGCGCGAACGCCGCGAGCACCGCGCGCAGCTGCTCGAGCGCGGCGAGGACGTGTGGCGGCCACGGCAGCGCGAGGGCCTTGGTGAGCGTGGGCTCGGCCGCGCCCCACAGCCCGACCAGGGCCTCGGCGAGCGGCGCGATCGCGGGCGCAAGCGAGCGCGCCGCGATCTTCAGCGCCGAGCGATCCTTGCGTGCGAGCGCCGCCGAGATCCGGGCGCGCGCCGCTTCATCGGGCGCCGCGTCGAGGACGAACCGTGCGGGCGCGACGTGCCCCACGTCGAGGCGGGTCTCCGGGAGCTGCGCAGCGGCGAGCGCGGCGGCGGCGACCGCCAGGACCTCGGCATCCCCCGCGGGCGCGCCAGCCTCGACGAGCTCGATCCCCGCCTGCAGGATCTCGCGCTGCCCGCGATCCCCCGCGAGCCGCGTCACGGCGCCCTCGTAGCACAGCCGGATCGGCCCCTCGACGTCGGCGAGCCGGGTGGCGACCACGCGCGCGATCTGCGGCGTGATATCCGGCCGCAGCGCGACCACCTCGCCCGAGCCTGGCTCGACGAACCGGATCGCGGCCTCGCGCGCATCGTTGCCGAGGCCGCGCTCGAGCACATCGGCGCACTCGAACATCGGGGTGATGATCCGCGCGTAGCCCCAGGCCTCGAACACGTCGAGCACACGCGAGGCGAGCGACCGGCGGCGCGCGGCGGCGCGCGGCAAGAAATCGCGGACCCCGGCGGGGAGCCGGATCGGAGGACTACGAGGCGGCAGGCTCACGGGCGGCGCTACTCTACTCCACTTGACACGACCCGGGCTTCGCGGGTGGATCCCCCGATGGGGAACCCGGGGAAAGCTGTGCGTGGGTGCGCGATCGTGATCTGGCTGATGGTGTGGCTGGTGGTATGGCTGACCGCGGGTCAGGCGCGAGCGCAGTCGTCGACCACGGGTGCGATCCAGGGCGTGATCACCGATGCCGCCACCGGCGAGGCGCTCGCGGGTGTGACCATCGTCGTCAGCTCGCAAGGCTCGAGTGCGCAGAGCGCGCTCACCGATGGGCGCGGCGCGTACAAGATCACCGACCTCGCACCGGGCGACTACGTGGTCACGTTCTACTACCTCGATCTCACGGTCGAGCGCCCGGTCTCGGTCGGCGTCCAGAAGGTGACGGCGGTGTTCCACAGGTTCGACACCGCCGCAGCCAAGGGCGAGATCGTGAAGGTCCAGGCCACCGCGCCGACGATCGATCCCACGTCGACTGCGCAGGGCATCACCATCGACAAGAACTACCTGAAGAACATCCCGGTCCCGGGCCGCAGCTTCGAGTCCGCGCTCGGCGCCGCCGCGGGATCCCAAGGCGACGTGCTCGGCGTGGCGTTCTCGGGCTCCACCTCGCTCGAGAACCAGTACGTCGTCGACGGCGTGAACACCACCGGCCTGACCTACGGCACGGTCGGCTCACCGGTGATCAACGACTTCATCGAGGAGATCGAGATCATCACCGGCGGGTACAACGCGGAGTATGGCCGCGCCACGGGTGGCATCGTCAACGTCGTCACCAAGAGCGGTTCGAACGAGCTCAAGGGCTCGGTGTTCGCATACTGGCAGCCCGGGCAGCTCACGGCGGCGGCCGAGCGCACGCCGCAGAACGCGACGTCGCTCGACGTCAAAGGTGACGTCGGCTACCGCGCGGATTTCGGCGTGGAGATCGGCGGGCCGATCATCAAAGACCGGCTGTGGTTCTTCATCGGCCTCGCGCCGCAGTTCGCGCGCACCGATTACCTGCGCGAGACCAAGCGCCAGTCCGATTGCCGCATGCTCCAGGCCGACGGCAAGCTCTCCACATGCGACGGCCGGCTCGCGAGCCAGGGCGGCTACGCCGACGGCAAGCCCGACGTCGATCCCGAGACCGGCTTCTTCATCACCGATCGCGTGGATCACGAGACTCGCAACGCCACCGGCAAGGCGCTCAACGCGCTCGGGAAGATCAACTTCGCCGCCTCGCCCCAGCAGCAAGGCCAGCTCGCGCTGCAGCTCGTGCCGCAGCGCGGTCGCTCGCCGAACCTGTTCGGGCCCGCCGAGATCGGGACCACGAGCAAGAGCCTGACCACGGATGTCTCGGCGAAGTGGACGAGCAAGCTCGCCGACGACAAGACCGAGATCGAGGCCCTGATCGGCGTGCACCGCGATGGGTACGCGAACAGCGCGATCGACGGCACGAAGAACAGCGTGCCGCTCCAGGTGCTGATCAACGGCTCGCTCGGGACCTGGGGCCCGGGTTTCGGCGAGACGGCGACGACCAACGAGAAGTGCTTCGACGGCATCCCGAACAGCGCCGATCCGTATCCGTTCATCACGAACTGCCCGATGAACACGCGCGCGTACTACGTGGGCGGCCCGGGCTCGCTGTACAAGGACACCGAGCAGCGCGTGTCCGCGCGCCTCGGCGTGACGCAGCGCCTGAAGGCCGGCGGCAGCCACGAGATCAAGGGCGGCATCGATCTCGAGAACAACACGATCGAGACCACGCGCGCGCTGTCGGGAGGATCGTTCGTGCAGAACCAGCTCGGTTCGCAGGTCGATGTGGTGCGCTGGGTCCAGCTCGCGAACCCCGACGAGACGCGGACGCGGTTCGACAACACGTGCACCACGCCGCCACCGGCGAGCATGCCGGGCGCACCGATGGTGTACGCGTGCGACTACCTCGACGGGAAGCCCGGCGCCGACGGCACCCTGATCCCGGGCAACACGTTCAACTGGGCGCTCTACCTGCGCGATTCGTGGCAGATCCGCCCGAACCTGACGCTCAACGTGGGGCTCCGCTACGAGGAGCAGCGCCTGCGGTTCGCCGAGTTCCTGCGCGGCCAGGTGGATCCGATCACCGGAGAGCGCCACGGCAAGAACGCAGTCAAGCTGACCGGCGAGATCGCCCCGCGGCTCGGCATCCTCTACGACTGGACGCGCGAGGGCCGCTCGAAGGCGTACGCGCACTGGGGCCGGTTCTACGAATCGATCCCGCTCGAGATCAACAACTACAATTACGGGCAGCCGGTCCAGTACCTCCAGAGCTACTCACCGTCGAAGTGCGGCATGTCCGATCCGCGGATCGGTGGGCCCGATGGCGTGGGCTGCACCGACACGGCGCAGGCGGCCGACGTGCGCCAGGAGCTGTTCGGCACCAACGGTTCGCTCACCGCGCCTGGCCTCAAGGGCCAGTATATCGACGAGATCGTCGGCGGCTTCGAGTACGAGTTGTTCGACGACTTCAAGCTCGGCATCTCGTACCAGAACCGCAACTTCGGCCGCGTGATCGAGGACGTCTCCACGGACAACGCTCGGACCTATGTCGTCGCCAACCCGGGCGAGTGGTCCGCCAGCGAGGAGAAGGCGTTCCAGGCCCGGATCGATCGCACCGACGATCCCGAGAAGAAGGCGCGCCTCGAGACCCAGCTCCGCGCGTTCCAGGGGATCCGGATCTTCGACAAGCCGCGCCGCGACTACAACGCGCTCCAGTTCACGACCACGCGGCGGTTCGGCAAGCAGCTTTACATCCAGGCCTCGTACACGCTGTCGCGCACCGCCGGGAACTATCCCGGCCTGATCTCGTACGACGACAACATCATCCTCCCGAACAACTCGACCCAGTACGATCTGATCGAGCTGCTCGCGAACAAGATCGGCCCCCTGCCCCAGGACCGCCCGCACTACATCAAGATCGACGGCTACTACACCTTCGATCTGAAGCGGGCCGGCGACGCCACCGTAGGCATCCGGTTCCGGGCCCTGTCGGGCGCGCCCGAGAACGCGCTCGCCGCGCACTACCTGTACGGCTCGAACCAATCGTTCCTCTTGCCGCGCGGCTCGATCGGGCGCGCGGACTTCGAGCACGGCCTCGACATCCACCTCGGCTATGGCCGCAAGCTGGGCAAGGGCATGCACGGCGAGGTGTTCCTCGATCTCTACAACGTCTACAACAACCAGGGCGTGGCCTCGGTGGACAACACCTACGCGACGTTCGTCAAGCAAGGCGCCACCGGCTCCGGCTCGAGCACACTGCAGGCCGCGAACCCGGTGGTGGGTGGCACGTTCGAGGATCTGATCTGGGTCAAGACGGTGGACATCCGCGGCAACGAGAGCCCGGTGCCGATCGGACGCAACCCGAACTTCCTCAACACCGCGTCGCGCTACGCCCCGATGTACGCGCGGCTCGGGGCCCGGGTGACGTTCTAATCGAGGTCGGACCCGGCTTCCCACCAGCCGGAATCGCTAGCGTTTCTCTCGCCGATCGGGCTGGACCGCATTTCAGTACGGATCTGCGCACTCTGCTACCCGCGCGACCCTGACCTGCACCACACGATCTGGCGGGTTCCAGCAGGTTGCCTGAGCTGCGCTCGTCGGCACGCGCGGTGCTTGAGCAAGGGAGGGACAGGAGCGCGTCGATGAACGTCACCAAGAAGTTTGCAGGGCTGTTCTGGAAGTCCGGCCCGGGTGGGCCCGACGCCAGCGATCGGAGGCGTGGGCCCGACAACGGCGATGGCGGCGACGGCAGCGGCGCCACCGGCAGCCACGTCGCGACGACGCCAGGCCAGGCAGCGATCGTAGGTGCCAGCAACGTGCTGCCGTTCCGTGCGGCCGTGGCGGTCGCCGGGGCTGCCACCGCGGAGCCGTCGTTCGCCGCGATCTATGCGAGCACGCCTGGCGAGGCGAAGGTCGATCAGATCCTGATCGCGTTCGAGAGCATCCGGGCGTCGATGCCCGCCTCTCAGCTCGCGATCGCACTCGGCGCGACCGTCGTGGCGCTCGGAGCCGAAGAAGCCGCGCTCGTCGCGACCCTCGACGCGCGGGCACGTGCCCTCGCGGCACACGTCGGCGACGAGCGCCGGAAGCTGACCGACCGGCACACGGCGAGGAGCGCCGAGCTCGAGGCCACCACGGCCGCCGTGCACGCGGAGATCAAGACCATGGAGTCGCGGATCGTGGCGCTGCGCAAGCAGCTCGCGGCCGCGACCGAGAGCCTCGAGCACAAGACCTCCGGCGAACGCGCCGGACTCGCGACACTCGAGCAGCGCGCACAGGCCGAGGCGAACCGTCTCCACGCGCTGCGCGAGGTCCTCACACCCGCGGCGCGGCTCGCCCGCAAGCACTAGCTCGCCAGCCGCGAACCACGCGCGAACCGTACGCGCGATCCGTACGCGGACGTACGGCCCGTGAAACCTGCGTCCGCACGCCAGCTCCGTTCACCGAACTTCACGAAAGGACCACGTCATGACCACGGCAACCATTCATCGTAGCGGTCTCACCTCCCCCTCCAAGGGGCTCCTCGCGAGCCTCCTCCTGGTCGCGGCGGTCGGGGCCACGCGACACTTCGTTCCGGGCCTGTTCGGCGGCACCAAGGCACCCGCCGCGCCGTCGGTGCCGCCGAAGGCGGTGCTGCCCGGCGCGTCGAGTGGCGCCGTCGCGAGCACGACCTCGGCCCCTGGCTGCCCCGCGCTGCCGGAGACCCGCATGCTGATCTGGGCGTGGAACGCGCAGCAGGGTCTGATCTACGCGAACGGTGGCGTCCACGCCGCGGCGAACAGCCTGATGTGCAAGCACGGCGTGAACCTGACCCTGACCCGGCAGGACATGGTCGATCAGATGCAGGCGGAGCTGGTCAAGTGCGCCACCGAGCTCGGCAAGGGCGCGGACGACTGCGCGACCGGTGCGCACTACGTCGCGATCATGGGCGATGGCGCCGCCGCGTTCTTCGCGGCGCTGAACCCACAGCTCGCGAAGGCGTGCCCGGATTGCACCGCGGAGATCATCGGATCGGCAGGCTACTCGCGCGGCGAGGACAAGCTGCTCGGCCTGCCCGCGTGGCGGGACGCCCCCGCGTCTGCGGCGGGCGGGCTGATCGCCGGCTACCTGCGCGATGGCGACTGGAACATCGCGATGAAGTGGGCCGGCGACAACGGCCTGTGCAACAACGCCGACGAGACCACCTACGATCCCGGTTGCCTCAACTGGGTGGGCACGCCCGACTATCTCGACGCGGGCGCGAAGTACATCGCAGGGTACTGCGAGGATCGCCCGGTCGTGTCGCACGGCGTGCGGACCGGCAAGACGGCGCACGCCTGTGTCAACGGCGTGGTCACGTGGACCCCGGGCGACGTCAACGTCGCGCAGGGCCGCGGCGGCCTGGTCTCGATCGCGTCGACGAAGGACTACATCTATCAGATGCCGAACGTGGTGATCGGCCTGCACCGGTGGAACCACACGCACCGCCCGACCGCGGTCGGCCTGCTCGCGGCGATGACGGAGGGCGGCGAGGAGGTCAAGCAACACCCGGCGGCCCGCGATCGCGCGGCCGAGCTGAGCGCGATCGTCTACAACGAGAAGGATGCGGCGTACTGGAAGAAGTACTTCCAGGTCGTCACCGAGCGCGACGCCACCGGCCTCGTGGTCGAGCTCGGCGGGTCGAGCGTCAACAACCTCGCCGACAACCAGCACCTGTTCGGCCTGTCCGACGGCTCGAGCGTCGACCGCAGCATCTACGCGGCGACCTACAACGTGTTCGGCAAGATCGTCGTTCACTACTATCCGACGCTGGTCCCCAGCTATCCGGAGGTGAAAAGCGTGGTCGACACCTCGTACCTCGAGGCCGTCGCGGCCGCGGGCGCAGGCGCACCCAGGGTGATCGCGGAGGTCCCGACCTACAGCACGAAGGATCCGGAGGACGCGACCAAGCAGGTGGTCGGCCGCAGGAGCTGGCAGATCAACTTCCACCCGGCGAGCGCCACGTTCCGTCCCGACGCGGTGCCCGTGCTCGACGAGCTCTACGAGCAGACCGTGGTGACCCGCACGATCGTCGAGATCAACGGTCACACCGACGCGGATGGAGATGCCGAGCGCAACCGCGAGCTCAGCCGGAGCCGGGCACTCGCCGTGCGCGACTACCTGATGAAGCGCGCACCGACGAGCTTCACCGAGAGCCGGTTCCGCATCATGGGCTACGGGGAGGACTCGCCGATCGCGGCCAACGACACGGCCGCGAACAAGGCGCGCAACCGGCGCGTCGAGATCGTGATGCGTAGTCGCTAACGCTGTGGCCCGGAGGAGGACGTCATGCGCGCACTGTCACGAATCATCGACGGCATCATGCCAACTCATCGGAGCACCGCACCCGTGCGCGTGCTGTACGGGCTGGTGTGCGCCACGACCGTCCTCCTCCTCTGGCAGCTCGGCGGCACGGCGATCCCGAAGCCGGTGGACGTGCTCCGCGCGCTCGGGACGCTGTGGTCCGAGCAGGGGCTGTTCGATCACCTGACCACCAGCTTCCTGCTCAACGCGGAGGCGATCGCATGGTCGAGCGCGCTCTCGCTCACGCTCGCGTACCTGACGGTCCTCCCGGCCGCCCGCCCCTTCGTCACGCTGCTGTCCAAGCTCCGGTTCTCGGGGCTGGTGGGCTGGGGCTTCGTGCTCACGCTCGCGGCGCACGACGGCCACCAGCTCAAGCTGTGGATGCTCGTGTTCGGGATGACCCCGTTCTTCGTGACCTCGATGGCGGCCGTCATCGTGGAGATCCCAAAGGTCCGCTTCGATCACGCTCGCACGATGAACCTCGGAGGCTGGCGGCTGGTGTGGGAGGTCGTCATCCTCGGCACGCTCGACCGCGCGTTCGAGGTGCTGCGCCAGAACGCCGCGATGGGCTGGATGATGCTCACGATGGTGGAGGGCGTGGTGCGCTCGAGCGGCGGCCTCGGCGTGCTGATGCTCGATGCGCAGCGGCACCTCCAGCTCGATGCGGTGTTCGCGCTGATCCTCGTCGTCCTCGTCGTCGGTGCCGCGCAAGATCGCGCCCTCGCATGGCTGCGTGGCGTGGTGTGCCCGGCCGCCGATCTCGCAACCGAACGGAGTGCGTCATGACCAGCTATGCCTATGACCTACGCGAGACCCTCCTCCGCGCGGAGCACGTCGGCGCCGAGCGCGATGGCGCGGTGATCCTGCGCGACGTCGACGTCGAGATCCGGAACATCGTGCGCCGCGACGTGGCTGGCCAGGGCCAGGTCGTGGGGATCCTCGGCCCCTCGGGGCTCGGCAAGACGACGCTGTTGCGGATCCTCGCGGGGCTCGATCGGCCCTCGCACGGCCGCGTCCTCTTCACCGAGCAGCAACGGCCCGTGCAGGCCGGCATGGTCGGCGTGGTGTTCCAGTCCTACCCGCTGTTCGAGCACCGCCGGGTGATCGACAACCTGCTCGTCGCCGCCCGGTCTGCCGGTCTCACGCGCGCCGCCGCGACCGCGCGGGCACATGCCTTGCTCGAGCGGTTCGGCCTCACGTCCCATGCGGAGGCGTGGCCGACGCAGCTCTCAGGTGGCCAGCGCCAGCGCGTGGCGATCCTCCAGCAGCTGCTGTGCGGGCACACGTATCTCATGATGGACGAGCCGTTCTCCGGCCTCGATCCGGACAACAAGGCGCGCGCCTGCGAGCTGATCACCGAGGTCGCCCGCATGGACGAGCGCACGACGATCCTGCTCGTGACCCACGACATCCCCGAGGCGATCAAGGTCTCCGACACGCTGTGGCTGATGGGCCGCGAGCGCTCGGCGGCCGGGACCACGCTCCCCGGCGGCCGGATCGTCGAGACGTATGACCTGATCGAGCGCGAGCTCGCGTGGCGCCCGGGCATCGAGCGGACGCCGCCGTTCACGGCGCTCGTGCACGAGCTCGAGGATCGCTTCGCGACCCTTTGACGAGGAGCACTCCCATGACCACCCCCGCACTCACCCGCAACCAACCGCGCCGCTGGACCCAGCACCTCGCGCGTGCACTCTCGTCACCCGGCAACCTGCTCGCCGGCGCGGGTGCGCTCGCCCTCACGGCGCTGACGTGGAATCCGCTGCCGCTCGTGCTCTACGGGCTCGGGGAGCCGGTCTGGCTGTACCGCGCCACCACGTCGCGTCGCTATGACGAGCAGCTGCGCACCGAGGAGCTGCTCGCCGTCGAGGCACGACGGCGCCGCGGCCTCGCGTGGCTCGCATGTCAGCTGCGCGCGCTGCTCAACGAGACGCCGTGCGGCAGCTGGACCCAGCGCCGCCACCTCCCCGACTACGCCGGCACGTACACGCGGCTCGTGGAGATCCGCGATCAGACCGCGCACATCGTGACCACGCGCAACACCTTCTCGCGCACGCTCGAGGAGGACATCGTGGCGCGGATGGACGACATGCTGCGCGCGTACCTGACGATGGTGCGCGAGCGGCTGCTGTTCCACTGCGCACTCGCCCGGATCTATCCGCAGCTCGCCGAGCTCGGCGACGATCAGCTCGCGGGCCCGGTGCTCGCGACCCCGCCGCGCCCGGTCTCGAACGAGACCGCGTTCGTCACGCTCGAGGCCGCGCTCGCCGAGGTCCGCGCGAAGATCCGCGGGTTCGAGACCACGCTCGTCACCCGCCCCCAGCACGAGGAGGTGTATCGGCCGATCATCGAGAGCCTGGAGCGGCGCTGTCACGACCTCGAGCGCCGCGGCAACAGCGACCTCGAGATCGCCGCGCAGCTCGAGGTGTTCCCCGATCAGTTCGAGATCATCCTCGGCAAGCTCGCCGCGCCGCAGGGCGATGTCGGCGAGGTCGTGGACGAGATGAAGCTGCTGCTCGAGCAGACCGACGACACCGTGCGGTTCGCCGAGGACATGCGAACGTCGTCGGCCGAGCGTCTGGAGCACGCGAGCTAGTGATTCTCGTTCCGCGCCAACACGTCCGCGTACCAGCGACCTGCCGTGTGGTGCATCGTCACATCGATCCGCTGGCCATCGAGTTCAACGAGGATCGTGCTCGCGTCGTCCCAACCAGCGACCACGACCACCGTGGCCACCGCGGTCGCGACAAGGTCGCTCGGCGAAGTCCCCGCACACGTCGCCCGTACGTGGCTGGCGCCGAGCCGATCGACGCGGAGGCCGCGCATCGACCAGCCGAAGGTGAGCGGCGAGAAGCCCGCGTCCTGCAGCGGGCACTGCTCGAGCCCTCGCCGGAGGTCTTCGCCGTGTGCGAGCAGCTCGCGGACATCGACGAGATCGCGCAACTCGGACCGGCTGAGCAGTGCACACAGCTTGTTGACGAGAAGCTGGTGCGGCGTATCCACGAGGATCGCCGTGTCGCCCAGAGGTGTGAGCCTCGGAGGTTCCGCCTGCGGAGTGGGATCCGCTACCAGATCGACCACCACCGCACCCGGCCCGTCACGAACATCGAGCGGAGAGAACATGGCGGACGTCCGCAACACCGCGACATCGAGGCCATCAGCGACGAGCGCCTCTCGAGGACCCGGGTCTGGAGATCGGTGAGCCTACCGATCGACATGGGGCTGCTGGGTCCACCGATCAAGCAGCCATCGCCAGAACTCGCGGGTCTTGCCGAGATAGCGCTCGAGTTGTGGCCACGACCTCTCGAGCTCATCCACCGACGCGAACGTGAACACATCGTCCGGCTTGGCCTGGCGCATCAGCTTGCCGAGAAAATACGCACGCACCTCGGGATCGGGATCCCGCAGCTTCTGGCGAAACGTCACGAGCGACATGTCGTCGTCCCACGGGAAGTATGGCCGACCCGCGGCGTCGACCATGCGCTCGAATGGTGTGGGAGCCAGGACGGACATGACGCTGCAAGGATAGCTGATCCGTAGGATCCCGCGGTGACTTCCCGAAATCTGCGGCCAGGTTCCGAGGTCGCCTCGCCAGTCGAACGTGAGGTACCGTCGGCCGATGGACAAGCCTCCGCCCGTCCCGCCCGATCTCGTCGAGGAGATCGACGCGCTCGCCGAGACCTTGCTGGCGCGGCCCGACCACGCGGACATCGCGCGCAAGTTCGAGTGGCTGCTCGATGCACTCGTCATGCGCGGCCAGCTGCCGCCCGCGTACACCAAGCTCGCCACCAAGATCCGGGGCGATCGATCGACGGTGCGGCTCACGGTGGTCGCCGACAAGTACCGGAAGCAAGGCCCCGACATCGACTGCGCGTCGCGGCTCCACCTGTGCGAGGCGCGCTGCTGCCGGTTCGAGGTATCGCTGTCGCCGCAGGACATCGCCGACGACATTCCGTTCGACTTCGAGCACCCGTACGCCCTGCCCCGCGATCCGTACACCAAGAAGTGCGTGTGCATGGACGAAGGCGGGCTATGCACGATCTACGACAAGCGCCCCGCCTCGTGCCGGGTCTACGACTGCCGCAACGACAGCCGCGTGTGGCTCGACTTCGAAGGTCGGATCCCGGCACCGATGCCCGAGAAGATCACGCCCGTGCCCGCGCCCGCGTCCGAGCCGTAGGCGCTACAGCGGCGACGGCGACGGCACGAACTGAGCGTTCAGGCCGGGAAACTTGAGCCGCAGCTCGTCCGCGATCCGCATCGGCCCGAACACCTCGGTGGCGTAGTGGCCCGCCGCGACGAGGGTGATCTGGAGCTCGCGCGCGAGATCGCCCGCGCGCTCCGCGAGCTCGCCGGTCAAGAACAGATCACAGCCGGCGGCGGCGGCGGCCTCGAGCATGTCCGAGGCGGCCCCCGAGCACAGCCCGACCTTGCGGACCACGGGCGGGCCGTACGGGAACACGAACCGCGGAGCCTTGCCGCCGAGCACCCCGCCCGCGATCCGGCCGATCGCCTCGTCGCGTGACAGCGGAGTGGCCCACGCGCCGGAGACGCCGAGCGCCGTGCCGCGCACGTCTCCGAACGCACCTCGCTCGGCGCCGAGTGCGAGCGCATCGCCGAGCCCGACGTTGTTGCCGAGGCGCGGATGCTTGTCGAGTGGCAGGTGATAGGCGGCGAGCGAGACATCGTTGCCGAGCAGGAGCTTCAGGCGGCGCGCGAGCGGCCCGGCGATCTGCGTGAGGCCCGAGCCCCAGACCAGGCCGTGGTGCACGATGATCAGATCCGCGTCGGCCTCGATCGCACGCGAGATCAGATCCGCGCTCGCCGACACGCCGGTGATCACGGTCTCGATCTCGGGCGCGCCTTCGACCTGCAGCCCGTTCGGTGCGTAGTCCTTGAACCGCGCGATCTCGAGCGTGGTGTCAAGATACGCGAGGATGTCCCGGAGGTGGAACGGCATGCCGCGAGCGTGCGCCCGATCAGCGGGCCGCGGCAAGCGAGTTGCCCGCCGGCCGCACCTCGGGCGCGGCGCGCAGCGCGGCGGCGGTGAGGTTCGCGAGCGCGGCATCGATCCTCGCCACGCGCGCGGCGAGCACGGGATCCGTGAACGCGCGATCGAAGCGCGGCCGTGCGGCGAGCGGCCGACCCTCGCGCATGCGCGCCGCGAGATCGTGCAGACCCGCGGTGATCGAGGCGCCGAACGCGGCGATCTCCACGTGATGCGCGGCATAGCCCGCCACGGTGCGCGTGCTGCCGAGCGTGTTGATCGCCGAGCCGAGGCGCCGGAGGAACACGAGCTGGGTCATCCGCGGCTCGGTGACCTCTGGCGGTGCGCGCTCGGAGACCAGCTGCTCGAGCGCGAGTTCGGCGCGATTGAGCACCAGGCCAAAGGCGCGGCGGCCCTCCACCACGGCGGGCGACGGCTGAGGTATTGCACCCGTGATCGCCGCGATCACGACGTCGAGGTAGTGCGCGGCGCCACCGTACGCCTCCGCGATCTCGTCATCGAACCGCGCAGACGGCCGCGCCGGCCACAGCAGCGAGCCGAGGACGACGAGCCCGGCGCCGAGCAGGGTGTTCGCGATCCGGATCCCCACGAGGTCGACCTCGGTCGAGTGGACCTCGGCGAGCAGCACGAACGTCGGGGTCATCAGCGACGCGTACAGCGCATAGTTGAGCTGCAGCACCGAGGCGCTGAGCCCGGCAAGCACGACGATCAACACGAGCACGATCCGCGGATCGTCCACGGCCCATGGGACCGCCGCCGCGAGCACGCCACCGACGATCGTCCCCACCACGCGCTGCAGCGCGCGGACGCGCGTGGCGGCGGAGAGCGGCGTCAGCAGCAAGAACGCGGTCAGGGTCACCCAGTAGCGGTGCGAGAGGTCAAGCACGCGCGCGAGGGCCATCGCGACCGACACCACCACGGCCACCCGCACGGCGTGCCGCAGCACGAACCCGTTTGGATCGAGGGCATCGCGCAGCACCTCGCGGAGCGGCCGGGAGGGCTCGGGCTCGGGGACGTGCGCACGCAGCGGCTCCGAGTCATCGCCGAGCGAGGCGATCACGCCCTCGGCGATGCTGCGGTCCTCGTGCGCGCGTGCGATCAGCGCAAGCGCATGCGCGCCGAGCGCACGGGCGACCGGATCTCCGGCCGCTGGCGATTCGGCGGTCCAGGCCCGGCGCGAGGTCTTCGGCGGCCGCTCGATCACGACATCGTCGGCGAGGGCGTCGAGGCCTGCCGCGAGCTCGACGAGCCCACGGGCGACGATCGCGTGGGCCGCCGCCGGGCAGCCAGCGTCGAGCGCCTCCTCGAGACCGAGCAGGATCCCGAACAGCTGATCGCACAGCTGCACGGTCGCGAGCAGCCGCTCGCCTCGCCCGGTCTCGCCGCGCCTCCCGCGCCGGGTGGCCGCGAGCACCACACGTGCGATCTCGATCTGATCGCGGATCGCGCGGTGGCGTGCCACCACCTGGTCGCGCCAGGTCGCATCGGGGGCGGGCGCAACGGCCAGCGCGCGGGCATGCTCGGCGAGCGCGCGCAGCACCGCGGCCACGGCGCGGCGCCCGGGCTTGTACACGCGCACCGGCCAGACGATCAGGCCGAGGACGAGCGCGAACCCTGCACCTCCGGCGAACCCGAGCGCGCGCTCCACCACCTCGTGCGGCGAGCACGGCAGCGATGCCGCGACCAGGAGCTGGATCGCGATCGAGTTGCCCACGCCCACCATCGCAGGGCCCCATGCCTGCGCGAGCGCACACGCCGTGAGTCCGATCGCGACCAGCACCGCGGTGACCAGCCCGTGTCCCGCGATCAGGCTGCCGACGGCGACCGCGGCCAGCCCGCCCACTGCCACGCTCGCCATCGTGATCGCACGGCTCCGATACGCGCCGCCCTTGTCGGCGAGCGCGACCAGGAACCCCGCCAGGGGCGCCCAGCCCGCGGCGGTGGGATCGAGCCAGCGCGCGGCGACGAGTGGCACCGCGGTCGCCGCCGCCGTCCGCAGGCCGAGCCACAGCGCCGGGCGCCCCGGCGCGAGCCTCGCGGCTTCACGCACGTGATATCCGACGAGGTCGAGGCCCGGCAGCGTCATCGCGAGACGCTACAGACCATAGCTCGCCGGCGTGGTAAACCGACGCCCATGGCACCGGTGAAGAAACCCGACACCGACACCGAAGTCCGGACGATGAGCGGGATTCCGCTCAAGAACAGCTACGGCCCCGAGGATCTGACCTCACGCGGCTGGACCTACGAGAAGCAGCTCGGCGATCCGGGCCAGTATCCATACACGCGCGGCCCACACGCCACGATGTATCGCGGCCGGCCGTGGACGATGCGCATGTTCGCCGGCTTCGGCACGCCCGAGGACACGAATCAGCGGTTCAAGTTCCTGCTCGCCAGCGGCCAGACCGGCCTGTCGACGGCGTTCGATATGCCGACGTTGATGGGCTACGACCCGGACCACGCGCGCTCGCTCGGCGAGGTCGGCCGCGAGGGCGTCTCCATCGCTTCGCTCGACGACATGATGCGCCTGTTCGGCGACATCCCGCTCGATAAGGTCTCGACCTCGATGACGATCAACGCGCCGGCCGCCGTGCTGCTCGCGCTGTACGTCGCCGTCGCCGAGAAGCAGGGCGTCTCTCCAGACAAGCTCCGCGGCACGCTGCAGAACGACATGCTGAAGGAGTTCATCGCGCAGAAGGAGTGGATCAGCCCGATCCGCGGCCACATGCGGATCATCCGGGACATGCTCGGCTGGTGCACGCGCACGATGCCGCAATGGAACACGATCTCGATCAGCGGCTATCACATCCGCGAGGCCGGAGCGACGGGCGTGCAGGAGCTCGCGTTCACCCTCGCGGATGGCATCGGGTACGTGCAGCTTGGCATCGAGGCCGGTCTCGATGTCGATGACTTCGCGCCGCGGCTCTCGTACTTCTGGGACGTCCACAACGATTTCTTCGAAGAGATCGCGAAGTTCCGCGCGGGCCGTCGGATGTGGGCCAAGATCATGCGCGAGCGATTCGGCGCGAAGAACCCGAAGTCGTGGCTGCTCCGCACGCACGCGCAGACCGCCGGGGTCTCGCTGATGGCACAGCAGCCGCTCAACAACGTGATCCGCACGTCGATGCAGGCGCTCGCGGCCGTACTCGGCGGCACGCAATCACTGCACACGAACAGCTACGACGAGACCTATGCGCTGCCGACCGAGGCGGCCGCCGAGCTCGCACTGCGTACCCAGCAGGTGATCTTCGAGGAGACCGGCGTCGCCAACGTCGCCGATCCGCTTGCCGGCAGCTACTTCGTGGAGACCCTGACGGACCAGGTCGAGGCCGCGGCGTGGGAGTACATCAACAAGATCGATGCGATGGGAGGCATCGTGAAGGCCGTCGAGGAGGGCTATCCGCAGCGCGAGATCGCGCGCGCAGCGTTCGATTTCCAGCGCGAGATCGATACCCATCGGCGCTCGGTGGTCGGCGTCAACAAGTACGTGACGCCGGGAGAGGGTGACAACATCCCCACACTCAAGATCGAGCACGCGGTCGAGAGTGGACAGATCGCGAAGATGAAGGCGTTCCGCGGCGCGCGGGACGCCCACGCCGTGGAGCGTGCGCTGGCCGCGGTCAAGACCGCCCTCGCCGATGACAAGCAGAATGTGATGCCGCCGATCTTCGACGCGGTGAAGCAGCACGTCACGCTCGGCGAGATCTGCGATCTGTTCCGGTCCGAGCTCGGCGAGTATCGGGACCCAGCATATCTCTGAGACGCGCCGCTACCGCCGGACTGTACGAGTGCATCGGGACTGAACCAGCGAACCGCTGCTATCAGCGCCTGGATGACCATGCGAAACTGCTGATGTGGTGGGTGTGGTCCAGGTGTTGCTCGTCGAGGACTCGCCGGAGGATGCCACCCTGGTCGAGCGCGAGCTCCGGCGGCTCCCGGGTGGGGCGTGCATCACCCGCGTGGATGACGAGGCGGCGATGCGCGAGGCGCTCGCGCGGATGCCCTTCGACCTCGTGATCTCGGACTGGTCCCTCCCGCTGTTCTCCGGAGCCGCAGCGCTCGAGGTGCGGCGCGAGCTCGCGCCCGAGGTCCCATTCATCATCGTGTCGGGCGACGTCGGTGAGGATGTCGCAGTCGCCGCGATGCGCGCGGGCGCCGGAGACTACGTGCTCAAGGACAAGCTCCGCCGTCTGGGGCCGGCGATCGAGCGGGAGCTGCGGGAGTACGCCGACCGGCGCGCGCGACGGACCGCGGAGGAGCTGCTGAGCCTCCAGGACGCGCGGTTCCGCGCCCTCCTCGAACATTCGAGCGACGTGATCACGCTGACCTCCGCGGACCATCGGTTCACCTACGTCAGCCCGGCGGTGCTGACGCTGCTCGGGTACCGCCCCGACGAGCTGATCGGCCGCGCCTGCCTTGACGTCGTGTACCCGGAGGATCGCACACGGGTGACGGAGTTCCTCGAGACCCTGCTCGACGCACCCGAGCGGCCTCTCGTGCTCCAGTACCGGGTCGTGCGTCGCGATGGAGCGGTGCGCTGGATGGAGGTCACCGAGACCAACCGGCTCGCCGATCGCGCCGTGGCCGGCATCATCGGGAACGTCCGCGACATCACCGAGCGCCGCGAGGCGCACGAGCAGGTCAAGGCGAGCGAGCGCAAGTATCGGCGCATCATCGAGACCACGCACGAGGGCGTGCTGGTCATGGATAGCTCTGGTCGGATCACGTTCGCGAACGGACGGATGCAAGAGATCCTGGGGCGCGAGCCCCGCACGCTGGTCGATCGCTCGATCTACGAGATCGTCGAGCCGGCGGGCCACGCCGAGCTCTCGCTGCAGCTCGAAGAGCGCCGCCGCGGCATCCGCGGCTTCAACACCGCCGCGCTCGTTCACCTCGACGGCACTCATCGCCAGGTCTTCATCGAATCGGCGCCGATCCTGACCGACGCCTGCGAGGTCGAAGGCGTGCTCGCGATGATCTCGGATGTCACCGCGCGCCGCAAAGCGGAGGCCGCGCTGCGGGTGAGCGAGACCCGGTTCGCGCGCCTCGCGGAGACCGGCATCATCGGCATCGCGGTCGGGGAGCTCGACGGGCGGATCCTCGATGCCAACGACGCGCTTCTCCGGTTGACCGGATATCGCCGCGACGAGGTCCTGGCGCCGGCGTTCCACTGGGCCCGCACCTCGACCTCGGACTGGCACGAGCGGGATCTCCAGGTCCTCGCGCAGCTGCGGCTCCGGGGCGTGGTCGAGCCGTTCGAGAAGGAGCTGGTCCGCAAGGACGGCACCCGCGTGCCCGTCCTGATCGGTGTGGCCCTCGTGGACGCACGCACCGGGATCGTGTTCGTCGCTGACCTGTCGGCACAGAAGCGCGCGGAGGCCGCCCTCGTCGCGAGCGAACAGCAGCTGCGTCAGGCGCAGAAGATGGAGGCGATGGGTCGGCTCGCGGGTGGCGTGGCGCACGACTTCAACAACGTGCTGTCCGTGATCCTGAGCTACGCCGAGATGTTGATCGAAGAACTGGCGCCCGGTGCCGCGCGGGACGATGTCGGAGAGATCCGCAACGCAGCGATGCGCGCCGGGGACCTGACCCAGCAGCTCTTGCTGTTCGGGCGAACGCAGCAGACCGCGACCACCCTCGTGGATCCGGGGGCGGTGCTGGCCGGCATGGAGAAGATGCTGCGCAAGCTCGTCGGCGAGGGCGTGACGCTCCGGCTCGACGTCCCTCCTCGCCTGTCTCCCATCCTGATCGACAAGAGCCAGCTCGAGCAGGTGCTGATGAACCTCGTGATCAACGCCCGCGACGCCTTGGGCAACGGCGGCGAGTTGACGATCTCGCTCGCGCCCGTCGTTCTCGATGACGAGTTCGCCCGTACGCACCACGGGGTCATCCCCGGCGATCACATCGCCTTGGTCGTCCGCGACACTGGCTGCGGGATCGACGAGATCACCCGGGCGCGGATGTTCGAGCCGTTCTTCACGACCAAGGAGGTGGGCAAGGGGACCGGGCTAGGGTTGGCGACGGTGTTCGGGATCGTCCAGCGCGCGGGCGGCACGATCTGGGTCGACAGCGTGGTCAGCGAGGGGACGACCTTCACGATCTACTGGCCCCGCGGCCTCACCGACGCACGTCCCGAGCTCCTGCCAGTCGTCACCACCGCTGGGCGCGGCACCGAGACCATCCTGCTCGCCGAGCAGGAGCCGCAGGTCCGGTTGGTCGCGGCGGGGATCCTCCGGCGCGCCGGATACACGCTGCTGGTCGCGGAGGATGCGCCCGATGCGATCCGGATCGCTGAGCAACATGGGGCGGGGATCGATCTCCTGATCAGCGATGTCGTGATGCCCCAGACCAGCGGGCTCCCGCTGGCCGCACAGATCCGCGCGCTGCGCCCGGCGATCGCGCTCCTCCACATGTCGGGTCATACCGACGACACAACCCGCCACGGCGTCCACGACGCCGAGGGCGTGTTCCTGCAAAAGCCCCTAACGCCCGAGCTCTTGCGGCGCAAGGTCCGCGAGGCCCTGTCGATGCGATCTGGCATCTCCGGGTAACCGCAGGAAACGACCGTCGCGCGTGACGAAGCGGGTGGCACCGCCGTCCGTCCTCTCCATGGAGCTCGACACCCTGATCCTGCACCTGTCCCTCCCCGACCTCACCCGGCTCGATGGCCTGGTTCGCGAGCGGCTCGCCGCACTCTCGGGCCCCGCCAGCGACGGCTTCGACCTGACCCGCCGGCAGCGCGAGGTGGCGGAGCTCGTCAGCTTCGGGTGCACCAACGCGGAGATCGGGACGATGCTCGCGATCTCGGCCAACGCCGTGAAGAAGCACGTGTCCCGCCTGCTCGCGCTGCTCTCCGCCTCGAACCGGACCGAGCTCGCGACCACGCTGGCCCGGCGAGCTGCGTGATGTTTGCCGGATCGATCGCCGCTGGACGCCCCGAAAACCACCTACAAAGGAAGTCGAGTGTGATGGTGGACGACGACACGATCGAGCGGTTCGTCTCGGGAGCGGCCGCCGAGGACGAAGCGGCGTGGCAACACCTGTGGGCCGCGATCGAGCCGCCGCTGTCACGGATCATCGCGCAGCCGCGATTCCTCGGCCGGCTCGGCGGGCAGGAGGACGATCGCCGCAACATCGTGGTCGCGGTGATGGCGCGCCTGAAGGCCGATCGGTTCGCGCGGCTGCGGCTCTATCTCGACGCGAAGGCGACCAATCCGCGCCTGCGCTTCCTCGGCTGGCTCCGCGTGGTCGCGAAGCGCGTGGGGATCGACTACCTGCGCTCGCACCCCGACTACGTCCGTCGCCACGACGCGGGCGCGAGCCGCCCCGGGCGGTGGGTGGATACCGAGGAGCTTCCACCGGCGAGCCAGATCTTCGGTGGCCGACCGCCGGTGACCGACCTCGGCACCGCGCGCGAGCTGCTCGCCTACGCCGCGGGAGTGATCCCAGCCGAGCAGCAGCGTGCGCTCGAGCTGTGGGCACAGAGCGAGAGCTTCGATGACATCGCGCTCGCCCTGGGCCTGCCCAGCGCGACCGCCGCGGAGCGTGTCGTACGCGCGGTGATCGAGCGCCTGCGCCGCAGGTTCCGCCTCGCGGAGGTCGCCACGACGTGACGGCGTGTCCCGACCTGGGAGCGCTCGAGGAGGACCCGCTACCACCGCCGATCTCGGCCCACGTCGCGGACTGCCCGGCCTGCCGCATGGTGGTGGGCGTGTTCGCAGGCGCGGGCGAGGCGGACCTCGCCGACTGCGTTCGGTTCGATGCGCTGCTCGCGGCGCGCGCCGATGGCAGCCTCAAGCCTGCCGGCAAGAGCCTGCTCGATCGCCATCTCGCGAGCTGCGCGGCGTGCCGCGAGGTCGCCGAGACGCTGTCACCGATCGCCGACACCGACGGTGACCACGCCACCCTGCCGGAGGTGGATCCTTCTGCGTACGCATTGGGCCTCGAGGTCGCGCGCGGCGGCATGGGCAGGATCCTCGCCGCCCGTGATCTGCGGGTCGGCCGGCCGGTGGCGGTCAAGGAGCTCCTCGGACGCGCGCCCGAGCTCGCCGCGCGGTTCGAGCGCGAAGCCCGCGTCACCGCCCGCCTGCAGCACCCGGGCATCGTGCCGATCTACGAGATCGGGCGATGGCCCGATGGCACCCCGTTCTATGCGATGCGCATGGTCGAGGGCCACACGCTGCTCGAAGCGATCGATGCCGCGCGCACGCTCGCCGCGCGCCTCGCCCTCGTGCCCGCGGTGATCGCCGCGGCGGAGGCCGTCGCCTTCGCGCACGCCCAGCGCGTGATCCACCGCGACCTCACACCCGCGAACGTGCTGGTCGGTGCGTATGGCGAGACCGTGGTCATCGATTGGGGCCTCGCGAAGGATCTCACCGAGGCCGTGGCCAGCGAGCTCGACGAGAGCCGAGGCGATCAGCCCGAACCGAGCGACGAGGCTGGCAGCGAGAGCCTCACCGCAGAGGGTATGGTGATCGGCACTGCCGCGTACATGCCGCCGGAGCAAGCCCACGCGGTCCCGGTGGACGAGCGCGCGGACGTCTACGCGCTCGGCGCGATCCTGTACCACCTCCTCGCTGGCGCGGCGCCCTACCGCGCGAAGTCGACCCGCGAGCTGCTCCGCGAGGTCCGCACCGGACCACCGCCGCCGATCGGCTCGCTCGCACCCGGTGCCCCGGGTGATCTGGTCTCGATCGTCACCAAGGCGATGGCGAGAGATCGCGAGGAGCGATACCCGAGCGCGCGCGAGCTGACCGAGGAGCTCCATCGGTTCCAGACCGGGCGGATGGTCGCGGCCCACGCCTACTCGGGGCTCGAGAGGATCCGCCGCGTGATCCGCCGCAACCAGGGGGCGATGGTCGTGGCCACGCTCGCGCTGGTGCTGCTCGCGGCGATGAGCACCCTCGCGATCTCGCGCGTGCTGCGCTCGCGCGCCGAGGCTCGTCACACCGTGCGCGAGCTCCTCGTCGAGAAGGGCCGCGTCGAGCTTCTGGACGGCAGTCCGCTGCGCGCCCTCGCCTATCTCGAAGAGGCGTCCAAGCAAGGGATCGAGGCGCCCGCGCTGACGTTCCTGATCAACAGCGCGATGGATGGCCTGCCGCAGTCCGAGCGGCTGCTCGATTGCGGTGCGGACGTCCGCTACGTCGAGTTCTCCGCCGACGGCACCCGCATGATCGCCGCGTGCCACGACGTCGCGCGGATGTGGAACGTCGCGGACGGGACGGTCGTGATGTCGCTCGGCGAGATCAAGGCCGGCTTCGATCGGATCAGCTTCTCCCACGACGGGCGCCTCCTCGTCAGCTATGGGGCCGCCCACGAGGCGCGCGTGTGGGATGCCGCCACGGGGCAGCCACGCGGCACGTTCCCTCACGGTGCCGGGATCAACGTTGCGCTGTTCACCCCCGACGATCAGCGCCTCGTGACCATCGGCCATGACGGCAAGGCGCTGGTGTGGAGCGTCGCCGACGCGAGCCTCCAGCGCACGATCGTCGCGAAGGCCACGGGCGTCCTCTACCTCTACGGGGCGCTCGGCGGGGACGGCAAGCGCCTCCTGACGCTGTCGATGGAGGGCGAAGGCCGAGGCTGGGATCTCGACACCGGCGCGCTCCTGGGTGGGTTCGAACACGGCGGCGGCGCACTGCTCCTCGGCGCGGATCTCTCACGCGATGGTTCGCGCGCGGTCACCTGCGGCAACGATCGGCTCGCGAAGGTCTGGGACGCCACGACGGGCGCACACCTGTTGACGGTGGGCGGCCACACCGACGTGCTGTGGAAGTGCATGTTCTCGCCCGACGCGAAGCAGCTGCTCACCGCCGGTCACGACGGGCGCGCGACGATCTGGGAGGTCGCCACCGGGGCCGCGATCAGCTCGGTCAATCATGGCGACATCGTGCTGTGGGCGCGGTTCTCGCCCGACGGATCTCGCTTCCTCACCGCGGGCGTCGACGGCATCGTCAAGGTCTGGGATCTCCGCTCGGGCGCACTGTTGGCGAGCCACGACTCGATGTTCGGGAAGGACGCGCACTTCAGCCCCGATGGATCGCGCCTGGTGGCGCAGCGCGGGGACGGCCGCATCCAGATCTGGAAGGAGGCCGCCGCCACCGTGCAATCGTTCGTCGCGCCCGCCGGGTCCAGGCTGCTCTCCACCAGCAGCACCGGGGCGCGCACGCTCGTGGAGGGGCCGGACCGCGCGATCACGATCCACGACACCGCGAGCGGAGCCGCCATCGGTCACGCCGCGATCCATGCACCGGTGGCGCTGTCACGCGATGCCACGACCCTCGCCGCCGCGACCACCGGTGGCGTGCTTGTCCTGGAGCTCGAGACCGGCGCCACCCGACGGATGATCCCGATGAGCGAGCCTTCGGCACTCGAGCTCGATGACAGCGGTGCGCGCCTGGTCACGATGCACAAGGGCGCCGCACCCGAGCTGTGGGACGCGAGCTCCGGCTCGCGCCTCGCCCAGATCCCCGACGCGACCGACGCCCTACCGAGCCGCCACGGCACGCGCGTGCTGGCGTGGAGCGCCGCGCACGCGCCATTCGTGTGGGACGTTCGGGCGCAGCGCCCGATCGCCACGCTCGCCACGCTCACCACGTTCGGGCCGCCGAGCTCGTTCGTGCCGATCGGGTTCTCTGAAGACGACACCCGGATCGCCCTCGTCGAGACCGCGCCGGATACCACGCGCCAGGTGACGATCTGGGACGCGACCAACACCGCTCCGCCGCTGCGGACCGCCGCGGACACCAGCTTCGAGCCGACGTGGAATCCGAGCGGGACCAGCATCACCACGATCGGCCCCGACGGAGACCTCACCGTGTGGAGCGCGGCCGACGGTGCGGCGCAGACCTCGTTCGTGTTCGAACAGCTCCTGCAGGCTCAGGCGAGCGGGGACGGCAGCCTGATCGCGGGCATCGGCGACAACGGCGCGACCATGCTCGTGCTCTCGGCGGACGGCCGCGTGCTCCGACGTTCGCCCATCGAGCATCGCGCTCCGGCCCTCTCCCCTCTCGGGTTCGATCCCGCCGACGCCCGGGTGTGGTGGTCCACCGACGGCGACCGCATCGTGACCGTCTCGGCCGCCGTGGTGGTCACCCCGGTGTCGACCCGGCCCGATCCGCAGCGGCTCGCGGAGCTGTCGACGCGCGCCCTGCCGTGGCGTCTCGACGGCGGACGCCTCGTCCCGATCGAGACCGTGGTGCTGCGCGGTACGGTCCTGCGCGACGGTCAACCCGTGGAGGGCGCCGAGGTGATCGTCGAGAGGCGGACGCCCCCGCATCATGGTGCGTCGCCGGTCGACTACGGCACGAAGGCGATGAAGGTGACCACGCAGCCCGCGCACACCGATCACGAGGGCCACTTCGAGCTCGACGGGCCGGTGCGGCCC
>JAYVRN010000237.1:0-6507 GCA_043776275.1 Myxococcales bacterium
CCGAAGATGAACCCGACGCCGATCACCAGATCGACCCCGCGCGCCGCCAGCGTGCGCAAGGCGCTCTCGCGATCGGCTCCCTCCGTGGGCTCGATGAACTGAACCTCGACGCCGAGCTCGGCCTTCGCGCGCTGAAGTCCGCGCCACGCCGCCTGGTTGAACGACTTGTCGTTCTTGCCCCCGACGTCGAACACCAGCCCGACCCGGACGCCCGTGCCTGCGGCGTGCTCGGCCGGCGACAGGAACACGACGCCGAGGACCACCAGGACGGCGTTGATCCCGATCAGGAGGGCGATCAGCCGACCGGCGGTGCCCAGGTTGCCCACGGCGTGTGGCTTACCCGAGGCCTGTATCGTCGGCGTCGTCGAGGTCGGGCGCGCGTCCATCCCGCGCGCACCGTAGCCGAAAATCGCCTACAGGATGATCGGACCGGCGCAGTCCGAGACCAGCGACGGGTCGAACTTGATCGACCACTTGAACATGAAGCCGTTGTCGGCCGGCCACAGGTCGGTGACGCGCATCGTCCACATGCCGTTCAGCTTGGTGTTGGTCAGCGAGGTCCACGGCGCGATCGACTTGTAGTTGCCGGGGACCAGCTCCTGCGACGATCCGGCCGCCTGGGTCGGGCCCGGGTTGCCCGTGGTGTCGAGCATCGCCACCGGGGCCGTCGCGGTCCAGCAGTAGGTGGCGCCGGTGCCGGGGACCGGCGTGGCGGCCGTGTCGGCATCGTTGGCGACGCCGAGATAGATCTCGCCACCCGTGCGCGCGACGAACTTGTGCAGGATGAACAGGACACCGGACGGGGTGATCAGCTCCATCTGCAGGTCGCGGAGGTAGCTGTGCTCCATCTCGACGCACACGCTGAGCAGCTTCGTCGGATCGGTGAGCGTCGAGTTCGCCGGGAAGCCGATGAAGTTCAAGGTCGACGTGTACGACGCGTGGCACTCCTTCGCGACGCAGTTCGGGATCACGGGATCCGTGCAATCGGCGTCGGTCGAGCACACCGTGGACATGCCGATGCCATCCGGGAGCGCGAGCGGCGTGGCCGCGGGATCCTCGACCGAGCCGCAGATCGGGCACAGCCCGACACCGGAGCAGTCGATATCCGAGCAGTCCGCCCGACCGTCACCGTCGTTGTCGATGGCGTCGTCGCAGACCTCGGGACCAGTCGTCGAGGCGTCGGCACCGGTGCCATCATCGTCGTCGAGCCGGCCGCGTCCCGCGGGGCCGCACGCGACGAGCATCGAGATCAAGACGACGGCGACGGACGCGGCGGCGGTTCGCATGGGCGGCACTGTACGAGGACCGCCAGAATCATCAAGAGGAAAGCTCGTCGTGCACCGCGTCACGGGCGAGCGGTCCGACCTACGAGGCTTGACCCCGAGGACCCGCTCCAACTGCCGGCTCGAAGCCCGACCCTAGAGGATCGGGTTATCGCTGCAGGTCGAGATCTCCATGATCAGATACAGCAGCACGCGCTCCTGCGGGTAGAGGCCCGCATGCTCGCCATTCGCGGTCTGGAACGGCGTGTACAGCACCTTGCCGCAGCCCGTGGGCTGGTAGGTCACGGCGATCGGGCGGTTCGCGGCGCCCGTGGTCCCAGGCTTGGTGCCGGTGACCCAGGCCTTCGGCGCGTCGTAGACGGGCAGCCCCATGCTGTCGACGCCGATCTGGACGGTGTTGAGCTTCTTCACCCAGTTCCACAGATCCGTCACGACGAACGCGCTGGCGTTGTACATCCCGACGCCCGCGCCGGTCTCGGTGGGGCCGCTCTGCAGGCCGAGCCACGCCGCGAGGTCCGGATCGATGGCCTTGCCGTCCATCGATTCATAGAGCCCGCCATCGGCATCGCCCGGGGTGGTCAGCGTGCCGGTGAACGTCGCCGGGTCGTACGTGCCGTCGCTGTCCGCACCGGCGTCACCGAGCACGATCTGCTGCGGGAACGCGCGGTCCGCGAGCTCGCCCGACCAGTCCGTCACGTAGAGCTTGCCGCCCTCGCTGACGTAGCGGCGGATGTTCGCGAGCACGGTCTGGTTCTGGAGCAGCGCATCGATCTGGCTCATCGACACGGCGCAGGGGAAGAAGATGATGTGGTACTTGCGCAGCTCTGTCATGTTCTGGAGCAGCTCGGTGACGGTGCCGGCGCCGGTGCCCGAGTACTGGAAGATGTCGAGCTCCGGGCCCTTCTCGCCGGCCGGGCTCGTGAACGAGTTGCCCGCCATCGTGCCGACGCCGAGCTTGCCGAGGATGTCCTCGATCTGATCGTTGGTGCCCTGCGCCATCGCCATCTTCGGCATGTAGCGCCCGGTCGGCGGATCCCACACGCTCGGCAGCGTGGTCTGCTGTGAGGTCAGCGCGAGCGCGCCGAGCTGCAGCTCGTACTCGGCCTCCATGCGGAACTGGCCCTTCTGGATCACGACCCAGTAGCGGCCGGGCGGGACCTGCAGCGAGAAGCTGCCGTCGGCGCCGCTCAGCACGCCGCCGCTCGGCGTGGCGACGCACTGTTCGCAGTACACGTGATCGGGGATCGGGTCCGGCTTGGTCGGGCTGACGTAGACCAGCGCACCTGCGACCGGAATCTCCTGGCCGAGCATCGCCTGGCCCGGCCCCTGGTTCGGCGCCCACACCTTGCCCGTCACCTCGGCGAAGTTGCCGTTGCTGCCGCTGCCACCATCGCCTCCGCCGCCGGTGTCATCGCCTCGCCCCGAGGGGCCGCACGCCGCGAACGCGATCAGGATGAGCAGGGACCTGGTGGCAAGCCTCATGGGTGGCGCCATCCTAGGCCCGTGACCTCCGCGATCAAGCGGAAAAAGCGCGGGACCGGCCCTTGGGATCCCCGCGGGAAGCCTTAGGCTGTGTGCTAGGTTACACCGGGGTACGCGGGTAACCGCGCGGCATCAACGTCCGCAGGAGACGCTTCCATGGGAATCATCAGTTTCATCAAGGGTGGAGTGAAGGAGCTGGCGATCGCCCGCCCCGACGAGTTCAAGGACCAGTGGGTCTACAAGCACCCTGATCAAACGATCCCGATGAAGGCGCAGCTGACCGTCGATTCCGACGAGGTCGCGCTGTTCTTCAAGGACGGCAAGTTCGTCGGGACGTTCTCGGCCGGGCGCCACACGCTCGATGCCTCGAACATCCCGTTCCTCGGCCAGCTGATCGACAAGTTCACCGGCGGGAACGTCTTCATCTGCGAGGTGTTCTTCGTCACGACGCGCGAGCTCGCGTCGATCAAGTTCGGCACGTCGATCGGCGACGTCCAGGACCCACAGACCCAGCTCCGGGTCCGGATCATGGTGCACGGCGAGTTCAGCGCCCGCGTCATCGATCCCACCAAGCTCGTGATCGGCCTGGTCGGCCAGCGCGCCACGTCGAACGAAGGCTTCGTCGGCTGGTTCAAGAGCCTGGTCCAGAAGGTGATGAAGGACGACATCGCCGAGCTGATCGTCAAGCAGAGCTGGCCGCTCATGAAGGTCACGTCGGGTGCGTACACCGACGAGATCGAGACCTCGACCCTGACCAAGGTGCGGGGCCAGATCGAGTCCTACGGCGTCGAGATCATCCGGTTCGGTGACTTCTCGATCTCGATGGATCAGGCGGACAAGGATCGGCTCGACAAGCTGGTCGAGCGGTTCGCGTACGTCAACGCCTCGGGCGGCATGGCGGGCTATCAGCAGCTCGCGCAGGCCGAGATGATGATGGGCGCCGCCGAGGGCATGAAGAAGGGCGGCGATGGCGGCGGAGCGTTCCAGGGCGCGGGCATCGGCATGGGCTTCGCGATGGCAGGCCAGATGGCCGGCATGATGGGCAACGCGAACGCGAACCAGCCCAAGCCGCCGGGCGAGACCCGCGAGCAGATCATGTCGACCCTGAAGCAGCTCGGCGAGCTCAAGACCGCCGGGATCCTGACCGATGCCGAGTTCGAGGCGAAGAAGAAGGAGCTGCTCGCGAAGCTCTGAGGCTCGGTCGGCCCGTCAGGCTGTAAACACGTCGTCCGCGAACGCGGCGCTCAACACCCGTCGCGCGAACCTCGCGAGAGCCTCGGCATCGGCGGTCGCGAGCAGATCGGCGTGTGCAGCGGAGAGGGTTCCGAATCGAAGGACGAGCTGCTCGCGCAGGAGCACGCGGGCCCCTTCCTCCCGGCCTTCCTCGCGTCCTTCCTCGCGTCCTTCCTCGCGGCCTTCCTCGCGGCCTTCCTCGCGGCCTTCCTCGCGTCCTTCCTCGCGTTCCGCCAGGAACTCCGGGTGTCGCCGGATCCGAAACGCCCGGACCGCGGCATCGTCGGCGTGCGCGGCGTCGACGAGCGCGGCCAGCGGGAGCGGGACGGCGAGCGCGGGGTCCTCGATCTGACCATCACGCGCCAGGATCGACCACGTCCCGAGCGGCCGTGACCACTCGACGACGCGGCGCTTGACCAGATCGATCCCGAACACGCGTCGCACACCCCGCGCCAGCAGCTTCGCGGCCTTCTCGCCAGCCACCGCCAACGTGGTCGTGACGAGCAGCTCGAAGGCGAGCTCCTCGAGCTGGCGACCACCCGTCGCCGGATGCCGCGCAGTCGGATACACGCTCGCGTCGGGCGCGATATCGGAGGTCTCCGAGGTGCGCGTCAGCATGTCGATCGCGACGCTCCGGTCATCCTGCCGGTGCGCACGGAGCAACGCCCCGAGCGCGCCATGCCCGACGCCGTGCGGTTCATCAGCGGGTGGCACCCAGACCAGCTTTCCATCGTCGATCTCGTATCGGGATCCCGGGGCGACCAGCCGTTGATCAACGGCTGGTAGCTCGGAGTCTGATCGGTCGCTGGGGGACGACATGGCCTCAGCATACCTTGCGCGCACACGCGTCTCGACCACGAACGCCGGGGTCTGGCCGTGTGAACACCCAGCCGCATCACGCACGTTTCGTGCCCGCAGCAAGATCGCAACATCACGTGGCGGCGTGTCCGGGAACGGCCGGATCCCGGCCACCAGGTCCGTGGCTCGGACCACGGGCGGACAGCCGGCCCGGGTCGTAGTACAAGGCACCCTGACGATGTCCCGCCTCGATAACCGCGCCTACTACGACGACTTCGCCGGCTGGTACGAGCGCGAGCGGCACCTGCCCTACCACCGGATGCTCGATGATCTCGAGGTCGAGATCGTGGAGAGGTACGGCGCCGGCAAGGACGTGTTCGAGGTTGGCTGCGGCACCGGCCTGATCCTCCACCGCGTGACGCAGTTCGCGCGCACGGCGGCCGGGATCGATCTGTCGGGCGGCATGCTCGCCAAGGCCGCAGCGCGTGGCCTCCCTGTCGCGCAGGCCTCGGCGACCGCGCTGCCGATCGCGAGCGAGTCCGTCGATGTGGCGTACTCGTTCAAGGTCCTCGCGCACATCCCCGACATCGAAGGCGCGCTGCGCGAGATGGCGCGCATCGTTCGGCCCGGCGGCTGGGTCCTCGCGGAGTTCTACAACGCTCGCTCGATCCGCCGGCTGGTCAAGGCGCTCAAGCCGCCGACCGCCGTGAGCGAGCAGACGCACGACGAGCACGTCTACACGCGCTACGACGACGCGGCGGCGATCCGGAGCTACCTGCCGCGGGACCTCGAGTGGGTCACCAGCCGCGGCATCCGCGTGATCACGCCGATCGCGAAGGTCCACGAGGTCCCGATCCTCGGCGCGGCGGTGCGCTGGGCCGAGCATCGGCTCGCCGATCTTCCCGGCGCTCGCGATCTCGGTGGGTTCCTCGTCGCCTGCTTGCGCAAGCGGTGAAGACGGTCATCGTCGGCAACGGCATCGTCTCGCTGACCTGCGCGCTGCGGCTGGCCCAGCGCGGCAGCGAGGTCACGATCGTCGGAGATCCGGCGCGCACCGGCTCGGCCACGCTGGCGGCGGCGGCGATGCTGAACTCGTTCGCGGAGCTGGGCCCCGGTGCGCTCGCGACCGAGCTCGATCACGCCAAGCTCGCGCTCAGCCGCGAGGCCACCCACCGCTGGCACGACCTCGGCGCCGAGCTCGGAGGGCTCGCGAACCTCGGCCATGGCACCGGCACGTACGTGCTCGATGCCGGGGAGGGCACGTTCGAGATGGTCGTCGCGCAGCTCGCCGAGGCAGGCGAACCGCACGCCATCGTCGAGGCCGCGGAGGTCCCCGGCTATGCGCCGGTGCAGCGGGTCTCGCGCGCGGTCCGGATCGATGGTGAAGGCTGGCTCGATCCGAGCCGTGTGGTCGCAGCGATCGAGCGCGTGCTCGGCGTGATCCCAGGCGTCACCCGCATCGATGGGATCGCCGTACGGCTGCGCGACGCCCACGGCGCGATCGCGGGCGTCGAGCTCGAAGGCGGCACGGTGCTCGAGGGCCAGAGCTACCTCCTCGCGAACGGAGCGAGCCTGTCGACGCTCCTCGATCGCAGCGCCCTCGGCGTGCGCGTCCAGCGCGTGCGCTACGGCATCGGCAGCACCCTCGAGCTGCGGGCGCCCGTGCCCCACGCGGCGTGCCTGCGAGGTCACGGCGTGTACAGCGTGCCGC
>JAYVRN010000238.1:0-6486 GCA_043776275.1 Myxococcales bacterium
GGTCGTGGACGAGCCGCGGCACTTCACCTCCGACTATGTCGAGCGCGTCAGCCTGCGCGACGGCACGCCGGTGGTGCTGCGCCTGGTGTGCCCGGAGGACAAGCCGATCCTCGAGCAGGGCTTCAATGGGTGGTCCGCCGAGTCCCGCTACGCACGATTCCTCGGCACCAAGGCCGCGCTGTCCGAGGACGAGCTCCGCTACCTGACCGAGATCGATCACGAGCTGCACTTCGCGATCGGCGCGGTGCGCGAGGCTGGCGATGGCGCCGGCAACCCGGTGGGCCTGGGCATCGCGCGGTTCATTCGCCTCCCCGATCAGCACGCTACGGCGGAGGCCGCGGTCGCGGTCGCCGATGCCGCGCAGGGCAAGGGCCTCGGCAAGCTGCTGTTCCTCCGCCTGTGCGCGGCCGCGGCGGAGCGCGGCATCGAGCGGTTTCGCTGCGAGGTGCTCGGCTCGAACACGTCGATGGCGGCGTTGATCGCCACGATCTCTCCCGATCGGACGGTCCATGTCGGCGGCGGTGTGATGTCGATCGAGATGGTGCTCCCGAACGTCACCCCCACGCATCCGCCGACGGAGCCGGCTCCCGAGGGCGGCATGTACGCGCTGTTCCGCGCCGCGGCCGAGAACGCAGTCGAGTGGACCACGGCGGTGCGGCGGCTGTGGGGACGCGGCGAGTGAGCAACGGCGCCCGTTGATCAGCTCACTCGGCGCGGCCAAGCTCGCGCAGCTCGATGCCTCGCTCCGGTTCTCGCTCGGGCTCGAGGACGCACACCCGGTCCGCTAAGGGGGACCCGGGACGTAGCGCGTGCCGTATTGCTCGATGCCGTAGCTGCCCGTGAACTTGAAGAGGTACTCCTGTGCGTCGCCGTGGATCATCAGGCGCATCCCGGACAGCGTGCAGTAGGTGCCCTTGGGCGAGCCGCTCACGCAAAATGGCTCCCCCATCAGGTCCCCGGTCATGCCGAGCGAGATCCAGCAGTCGTCACGGCGCGCGTAGATCTTGTACCCGCAGCGCAGGGGCGACGAGCAATCGTCTTCGAGGCCGACCTCCACGGTCAGCGGATCTCCATCGAGCTCGAGTGGGCGGATCTCGTCGGTCTTCGAGCCGAGCGTCGCCACGTCCTTGGCATCGATCGTCGGGCACGCGGGTGCGGCGGCCGGCGGTGCGTGGTTCGCGATCGGAGGTTCGGACCGAGGCGGTGGCTGGAGCTCCGTCGCCTTGGCCGACCAGCAACCCACCAGGACCACGAGCCAGAGCGCGCGCATGCCCGATCGTGACACGTGCGCAGGTCGTGCACCCCCGGTGGCACCCGGATCTGGCGATCGAATCCCTCGGTATACGACCCGGGACCCCGTCTCCCGGCGGGATCAGGGGAAGTCCTTGAGATCTCGATCATGTGGACGTGGCACGTCGGCTGCTGTGAACCATGGGAGTCACCGCCCCTCCTCCCTCAACCGCCAGGACATGCCCATGTCGAAGCCCAAACCCGATGAGCTCGCCGCCATCGACCCCGCCGCCCTCGCCCAGGTCACCGGTGGAGTCTCCGACTCCTCCGGCCTCGTCGCCGCCCTCAACGGCCTGCTCGACTCGGTCAAGCAGATCCAGACCACGAGCCACGCGAACGGCCTCAATCCCCAGGACATGATGCTGTTCATGATGCTGATGCAGCGGCAGCAGCAGTCCACCACGACGACGGTCGCCACGGCACCCCAGTGGTGGCAGCAGGGTGGCACCTGGATCGTGCGCTGATCACTCACCAACCCGGGTACGATAGGGAATGCGCTCCCTTCGCCTGCTCTCCACTGCCACTCTCCTGATCGCCTCTGCCTGCGGAGACGATGGCGGGAACCCGGCCACGATCGACGCGCCGAACACGCAGGTCGATGCGCCCGTGGACTCGCCGGTGAACCCGGGCGGCTGCGACTACACCGAGGCGATGGACGCCACCAACGACGACTTCTCCGGCAACGTCGCCACCGGGACCCCCGAGACGACCGGGAAGACGATCACGACCTCGTTCACGATCTGCGGCAAGCTCGACAGCACTCACTTCATCTCTGCCGATCAGCTGGTCGACATCGACGGCTTCGTGTTCAACGCCGCCAGCGACATCGATGTCCGCATCGATCTGACGCTGACCGGGGTCGCCACCGAGTACCTCAGCCTCAACGTCTACACCGGGCCGAACCTGTCCGACGACGTCGGCTCCACCGCGAAGTTCGAAGGCGACCACGCCGTGCTCGATGTCCACCTGACGCCGAGCAGCGGGAGCTTCGAGATCCTGGTGTTCGCCGGCAACGGCGCAGCGATCACCGCGCCGGTCTCGTACAAGCTGAAGGTCAGCGCGGACCAGCCCACCACCCGGTGTGCGAAGTCGACGGGCGCGGCGAACTACGTCGAGGCGCGCGACAACTCGGGCAACGGCAACCGCGGCAATGACATGGTGCTGATCTCCGCGCCGAGTGGCTCGCTGACCGCAGACACGACGGACCTGGCCGAGCCCACGGGCCTCACGATCGCACCGGCCACCAGCTATCGGTTGACCGGGACCAGCACCGACATCACGGCGATGTCGTCCTACAAGGATCGCGACACCTTCGAGTTCACCACCGGGGCGACCACGAACGAGATCGGGCTGCGGCTCAACTGGCCCGGCATCACCCAGGACATGGACATGTACGTCTACCCCAAGGACACGGTCCCCGGCCTCGGCTACTCGATCGTCAGTGCGAAGCACGAGGACGAGTTCAAGACGTTCGCCGTCAAGCCCAACACCGCGTACTGGGTCCTCGTCGGCAACCACATCACCAGTGGAGCCGGCGACGTGGCCTATGGGGTCACCGTGTGCGGCGCGACGTTCACCCCCTGACGTGGGACTTCGCACAGTCGCAGGGCGTCCCCCAGGCCGAATAGAGGCCGAAGTAGAGCCCGAAATTCGACGCTGGACGCGCCGCGGCAAAACGTGGTGAAACACGCGTCATGCGCTCGTTCCGGTTGTCCTCGGCCCTCTCGGTCCTCCTCCCCGTCGTCGTCGCCTGTGGTGGCGGTAGCAGCGACAAGCCCGACGCGTTCGTCGTGGTGGTCGATGCGCCGCCCGATTCGCCCCCGCCGCCCCCGGGCTGCGAGTACGGCGAGCTCCGCGACGACACCAACGACGACTTCGAGACGACGACCGGCTCGGCCGAAGAGGTCAATGTCCCGTACGGCGGGACCATGGTCCTGTGCGGCACCGTCCACACCAATCACTTCGCCGATGGCGCGATCGACAATGACTCGTACGCGGTCACCGTGCCGAACGGCGCAGATGTCTACGTGACGCTCGCCGGCGCGGGCCTCGAGGCGATCGAGGACGTCTCGCTCGAGGTCTGGACCGGCCAGAGCTTCGGCGACTTCGTGAGCTCCGGTGGGTTCGCGGTGAACCACGCCGCCACGTCGATCCACCTCGATGCGGGCTCGTACGAGTTCACGATGCGCGCGTACGCCGCCGCGGCGATCACCACGCCGGTCTCGTACAAGATCCGGATCGTTCCGGACATGCCCACCACGCGCTGCGGACACCTGACCACCGGCGGCTTCGCCGAAGCGGGCGACGGCGCGAACAACGTCGGCAACGACATGGTCGCGGTCGATGACAACGCCGCCACGGGGACGCCGACCCGCACCTTCACGCTCGCGACCGATGCTGCGGAGGCCACCGGCCTCACGATCGCTCCCGACATGAAGTACCGCCTCAGCGGCACCTCGGCCGGCAACGCCGTGATGGGCACGTATCGCGACCGCGACACCTACGAGTTCACCACCGGTGCGACCACGAACGAGATCGCGATCCGCGTCAACTGGCCCGGCGCGACCTCGGACCTCGACTGGCTGCTCCTCAACAAGCCGGCGCCCGGCGCAACCGTGGTCTCGACCCAGGGCTCCGCGCGCGTGACGAGCCTGATGGAGGACGAGTTCGAGACCATCGCCGTCAAGCCGAACACGGCGTACTGGCTGTGGGTCGGCGGCTGGTTCGAGAACCCGGTGACGCCCGTGACGTACGACGCCACGATCTGCGGCCAGACGTTCACCGCGCCCTGACGTTCACCGCGCCGGACGTTCGCGCGTGGGGTATACCCGTGCCCATGCTCAAGCGAACCAGCACGGCAGTTTGGCGCGGCACCGGCCCCAAGGGCACCGGTGCGATCTCGACGCTCTCGGGAGCGCTCAAGGACCAACCCTACGGCTTCAACACGCGCTTCGCGTCCGAGGACGGCAAGGCCGGGACCAACCCGGAGGAGCTGATCGCCGCGGCCCACGCGAGCTGCTTCACGATGGCCACGAGCTTCGGGATCACGGGCGCCGGCAAGGAGCCGACCAAGCTCGAGACCACCGCCACCGTGTCGATGGAGAAGCAGGACATTGGCTGGACCATCGTCTCGATCCACCTCGAGCTGACGGGCGAGGTCCCCGGCATCACCGCCGAGGAGTTCAAGACGTTCGCGGAGAACGCCAAGAAGGGCTGCCCGATCTCGCGCGCCCTCGCCGGCGTCGCGTCGATCACGATGAACGCGACGTTGAGTTGAGCTGATCTGATCAGCGCCCGCGCGTTGCCTTGAGCTTGGCCTTGGCCTTGGCCGTGCTGTTGACCTTGGCCGTGCCGTTGCTCCTGGCCTTGCCGTCGTTGGCCGTGCCGTTGCTCCTGGCCTTGCCGTCGTTGGCCTTGTCGTTGCTCTTGGCCGTGCCGTTGCTCTTGGCCTTGCCGTTGACCCTGGCCGTGGCGTTGGCCTTGCCATTGGCTTTGGGCGCGGCCGTGGCCTTGGGCTTCGGCTTCGCGCCAGTCGCCGCTCGCTTCGGCTTCGCGCCGGTCTTGGTGCCGCCGCGGATGTTCTCGTATGCGGCGATGTACTGCTCGACGGAGAGCTTGGCGATCGTCGCGCCGATCACGTCCAGCGCAAGGGCATCGGCGGACTTGAACCGCACGCACGACTTGCCCATGTCGAGCTGCTTCCCTGCGGCGAGGAACCCCGCGCGGAGGAACCGCTCGATCTGTTTCCCGCCATAGACGGTCATCAGGTACAGCGACAGGTGCTGCTTCTGGGACGCGAGGGAGGCGAGGCACAGGGGTTGACCGTTGTAGGTGGAGGGATAGCGCGCGAGCGGGACGTACCAGCCGATCATCCCGTACTGCATGCCCTCCTCGTAGCCGGGCGGCAGTGAAGCGTTGACCACGGCGCGCACGCGCTCGATCGAGGCACGACGATCGGCAGGGAGCTGTGACAGATAGTTCGCGACGGTGGTGGCGGCGCTCGAGACCATGAGCGCGACGATAGAGCGTTCGTGGTAACGAAGGCCATGCGCTCGCTGGCCTTCGTGCTGTTGCTCGCGGCGTGCCACGCCACGGAACCGAACCGTCCGCGGCCGCAGCTGACCACCCTTGCGGAGGGCTCGCAGTACACGCGGACCGGGCGGTACGATGAAGCGATCCGGCTGTGCCACGACTTCGCCCGCGCCTACGCCGAGGTCCGCTGCGACACGATCGGGCAGACGGGTGAGGGCCGGCCGATCCTCGCGCTCCGGATCGCCCGGCACCCCGGGCTCCCGGTGATCTACGTCCAGGCCGGGATCCACGCCGGGGAGATCGAGGGCAAGGACGCGGGGTTCTGGTTCCTTCGTGATCTCCTCGACGGCAAGGTCGCCCCCGGTGCCCTCGATCACGTCTCCGTGACGTTCATCCCCGTGATGAACCCCGATGGGCACGAGCAGTTCGGCCCGAACCATCGGCCGAACCAGCGCGGCCCCGAGGAGATGGGCTGGCGCACGAACGGCGCCCGCCAGAACCTCAACCGCGACTTCATGAAGGCTGACGCACCAGAGACCCAGGCGGTGCTGCGCATGCTCCAGCGCGATCAGCCGGTGCTGCTCGTCGATCTGCACACCACCGATGGGGCGAAGTTCGAGCACGACATCGCGATCACGCCGGCGCCGTTCGCCCCGCGCATCGATCAGCTCGATGAGACCGAGGCCGCACTCACGCGCGCCGTCACCGCGCGGCTGACCGCGCTCGGGCACCTCCCACTCGACTTCTATCCGTCCTTCGTGAACGACGACGATCCGCTCTCCGGGTTCACCGCCGGCGAAGCTGCACCACGGTTCGGGCAGTTCTACATGGCCGCGCGCAGCCGGCTCGCGCTGCTCGTGGAGACGCACAGCTGGCGGACGTACAAGGAGCGCACGCAGAGCACGTATCACGCGCTCCAGGCGATCTTCGAGACGGCCACGCGCGAGGGCGCGCACTGGCGCGAGGTCGAGCTGGCGGCGGATCGCTCCGATCTCGCGCTCGCGGGAACGGCGGTGCCGCTGATCTGGGACACCGGCCCCGGCCATCACGAGCTCGCGTTCCGCGGCTATGCCTTCGAGAAGCGCACCTCGGAGCTCACCGGCGGGACCTGGCTCATCTACGACGAGACCACGCCGCAGATCTGGAAGGTCCCGTTCTACGACG
>JAYVRN010000239.1:0-2006 GCA_043776275.1 Myxococcales bacterium
GACGAGCGGGTGCTCGGGCGCGAGCACCACCCAGGTGCCGCCGAACAGCGTATCCGGCCGCGTGGTGAACACGGTGATCGCGGCGTCACTGCCGGTGACCTTGAACACCACGTTGGCGCCGATCGATTTGCCGACCCAATCGAACTGCGCCTTCAGCGTGCCGGCCGGCCAATCGAGGCCCGCGAGATCCTCCGAGAGTCGATCGGCGTACTCGGTGATCTTCAGCATCCACTGCTTCATGAGCCGCTTCTCGACCGGATCACCGGTCTCGATGTACTTGCCGTCGTGGACCTCTTCGTTGGCGAGCACCGTGCCGAGCGCCGGGCAGAAGTTGACGGGGACCTCGGCGCGATACGCGAGGTTCCGCTCGAACAGGACCTCGAAGATCCACTGCGTCCACTTGTAGTAGTTCGGATCGCTGGTGGCGAGCTCGCGGGTCCAGTCGTACGACAGGCCGAGCTTCTTCAGCTGCGACTTGAACGTGGCGATGTTGCGCGCGGTGATCACGCTCGGGTGCTCGCCCGTGCGCTCGGCGCGACGCTCGGCCGGGAGGCCGAAGCTGTCCCAGCCCATCACGCGCAGCACGTTGAAGCCCATCATCCGCTTCGCGCGCGCGACCACATCGGTCGCCGTGTACCCCTTCGGGTGCCCGACATGGAGCCCATCGCCCGACGGGTACGGGAACATGTCGAGCACGTAGTACTTGGGCCGCGTGCGATCCGTGGGCGTCAGGAACGTCTGCTTGTCGTCCCAGTACGCCTGCCACTTCGCATCGAGGGTCTTGTGATCGAAGCCGGCCATTACGAGGCCAGCGCCGCGGTGATGCGCTTGGTGATCTCGTCCGGATCGCCCACCCCATCCACGCGCCTCAGGATCCCCTTCTCGATGTAGAACGGGACGATCGGAGCGGTCTCCGAATGATATTTCTGCACGCGGGTGGTCACGGCCTCGGTGGTGTCGTCCTTGCGGTGGACGAGCCGCCCCACGACAGCGGCGGGCGGCGGGTTGTACTTGAGGTGATAGATCACGCCGGTCTCGGGATCGGTGCGACGGCCGCACGCGCGCTCCTCGAGCAGCTGATCGGGGACCTCGATCAGGACGACCGCATCGAGCGACACGCCGGCCTTGGCCATCGCCACATCGAGCGCCTGCGCTTGCGGACGCGTGCGCGGGAAGCCATCGAGCATGAAGCCGTTGGCGCAGTCCGGCTTGGCGACCCTCTCGAGGATCATGCCGATCACCACGTCATCCGGCACCAGCTTTCCGGCCTTCATGAACGTGTCGGCCTCGATGCCGAGCGCGGTCCCCTCCTTCACCGCGGCGCGAAGCATGTCGCCGCTGGAGATGTGAGGGATCTTGTAGGTCTCGATCAACCGGGAGGCCTGCGTGCCCTTACCAGCACCAGGGGGACCGACGAGGATCATCCGCATAGGAGAGGCATCCAACCATGCGGACCGGGCAACGTCCAGCCCGTGGTGCGCCACGGTCCTGTGGCGGGGGCGATCAACCGCGCGTCATCTCGACGTGCGGGATCCCGTCCTCGTCGTACGGCTCGCTCGCCCGCACGAAGCCGAGCTCGCCGTAGAACTTCTCGAGGTGCGCCTGCGCGCCGATCCGGATCGGCCCGGCGCCCGCCGCCGCAATGCCACGACGCATCAACTCCTTGCCGAGGCCGGTGCCGCGCGCCTCCGGAGCGGTGATCACGCGACCGATCGAGATCTCGGGGAAGTTCACGCCGGCGGGAACGATGCGGCAGTACGCGTGGATCGCGTTGTCGTGTTCGGCCCACATATGGCGGCACCTCGGATCGACACCGTCGGCGTCGACGTACGCGCACTTCTGCTCGACGATGAACACGCGCTCGCGCAACGTCACGATCGCGTACAGCTCGCTCACCGACAGCTCGGCGAACGCACGAACATGCCAGCGCAGCTCCACGATTTCACGCTAGCACGTGCGCACGGTGGTACGTTCACGGCCGTGCGGAGCGTGTGCGTGTTCCTGTC
>JAYVRN010000240.1:0-6454 GCA_043776275.1 Myxococcales bacterium
CAGCCGCGCGAGTATCTACACGAAGCTGAAGACCTACGGCCTCGGCCTCGACGGCAGCCCGACCCGCGACGACAGCTGACGTCAAGCGTGTCGGTCGCGGCGCGATGCGATCCGACGGCGCGGGCGATGCGAGGGCGCGGACGATGCGAGGGCGCTGCGCAGCGCAGCGCTGCGCTGCGCTGCGATCCGACGGCGCGGGCGATGCGATGCGATGCGATGCGATGCGATGCGATGCGATGCGATGCGATGCGATGCGATGCGATGCGCTGCGCTGCGATGCAATGTGACGTCGCGCTCAGCTGCCGGCTTCGCCGAGATCGTGGGACGGGCTCCAGCCCCCGGCCTCGACGACGACGCGCCGCAGCTTGCCGGCGGTGGTCAGCGGGATCTCGGTGACCAGCTCGATCGTCAGCGCGATGCCGCGCAGATGCTGGCCCACGAACTCGCGGATCAACCGCTCCACCTCGGGTGGGAGCCGGCCCGGCGAGGTGGGCACGACCTTGAGGAGCAGCGAGCCATCCCGGCGCTGGATCGCCTGGAACTGGCGCGTGTGCTTCGCCATGTTGAGGAACAGGATGTTGAACAGGATGCCCTCGACGGGATTGCCGGCGGCGTCGCGCATCGTGTCGGTCTTGCGGCCGTCGATCGCGCCGAATCGCGGCAGGGTGCGGCCGCACGGGCACGGCGCCTGCGCGCGCGCGGTGGCGAGATCACCGGTGAGGTAGCGGATGAACGGGCAGGCGAGGTTGTGAAGATCGGTGACGGCGACCTCGCCTTGCTCGCCGGGCCGGGCCGGGCGCGTGGTGCCATCGGGCTCGCGCACGACGAGCTCGACGATCAGGTTCTCCGCGGATTCGTGGAGGCCGTCGTGCGCTTCGCACTCGCTGCCCATCAGCATGAACTCGCGGCAGCCATAGGTCTCGAACACCGCGGGGCCGAACGCCTGCGCGAGATCCGCGCGGTCGTGCTCCCACAGCCGCTCGGCGCCGTAGATCACCGGGATGGTGTCCCAGCTGCGGAGGCCCTCGCGGTTGACGTACCGCGCGAGATCGGCGAGCGCTTGCCCGTAGCCCGCGAGGATCTGCGGCCGCTCGCTGCGGATCAGCTCCACCATCTCGTGGAGGTTCTCGTTCGAGCGCACCATGCAGCTCGCATAGACATCGCGGCGCAGCTTGCGATCGATCGCGATCTTCGCGCGGGTCAGGGCAGATGGCGGCACCGCGGCGATCCCCCACAGGTGCATCGCCTTGTCGCCCATGTGATAGCCGCCCCAGCCAAAGCCGCGCCACCGCGTGGCATCGCGCCAGTGCCGGCTCTCGGCGGAGAACCGGACCTCGAGGGGCTGCCCGGTGGAGCCGCTGGTCGTCTTGCTGACGGCGACCGCAGGGTACGGTGCGGTCCGGGTCTCGACGGTGGTCTGCGCGGTGGCGCGCTCGAGCAGCGGCACGGAGCGCAGGTCCGCGAGCGTGGCGATGTCGGCGGGGTGGAGGCCGGCAGCATCGAACACCGCGCGATAGTGTGCGGTGTGCTGGTACGCGTGCCGGATCAGGCGCCGCAGAGCTCCGGTGCGCTGCGCGGTCAGCTCGTCGAGCGAGAGCCGTTCGCTGCGCTGGAGCTGATGGAGGAGCGGGAACGTCGGGCGTCCGCGAAGGCGCTCCCAGGCCGGGTAGAGCACCCGGCCGAGCACCGCGCCGTACGCATCAAACGCCATGGTTCCTCCCACGGTACCATCCGCGGCGGTCGGTGCTGACCACCGGTACGGCATAGCGGCGGTGAGTTGCGCTGGCCGTGCGCCGGTGCGCGGCACGTCCAGGCGTCGTGCGAGGTGGGTGGGGGAAATGTGCGAGAGTCGAGTGGTGACCGATTCGTGGCGAGCTGTGGCGAAGGTCGGAGATCTTCGCACGGGGGATGTGATCGCCGTCGAGGTCGCCGGCACCGAGCTCGTGCTCGGCCTCGATGGGGCGCGCTACTTCGCGATGCAGCGGCGCTGCCTCCATCGCGGCGGTGACCTCGTGGAGGGCATCGTGTCGCGCGGGCACCTGATCTGCCCCAACCATGGCTGGCGGTTCTCGACTGCGACCGGACGCCACGCCGATGCATCCGAGTACTGCCTGGTCACCTACCCCGTGCGGGTGACCGGCGACCAGATCGAGATCGACCCCAGCCAACCGGAAAGGACCGCCCCGTGACCACGCAGCGACCACTCGTGACCTTGATCGAAGGTGATGGCATTGGACCGGAGATCGCCACCGCCACCGTTCGCGCGCTCGAGGCAGCGGGCGCACAGCTGGACTGGGAGCGGATGGACGCGGGGATGGCCGGCGTGGAGCGGCACAAGGATCCGTTGCCTCCGGCCACGATCGAGTCGTTGAAGAAGACGCAGATCGCCCTGAAGGGGCCGCTGGCCACGCCGAGCGGCGGTGGCTATCGATCCGTCAACGTCACGCTGCGCCAGCAGTTCGACATGTACGCGAACGTTCGCCCGGTGCGGACCATCCCGGGCGTCCCGAGCCGCTACACGGGCGTGGACCTCGTGATCGTGCGCGAGAACACCGAGGACCTGTACGCCGGCGTCGAGCACTACATCGATCCGCGCCGCAGCGCAGCCGAATCGATCGCGATCATCACCCGGTTCGGCTCCGAGCGTTGCATCGTCTATGCGTTCGAGTATGCGCGGCGCCACGGCCGCAAGAAGATCACGCTCGTCCACAAGGCGAACATCCTGAAGATGTCCAACGGGCTGTTCCTCGACACCGGCCGCGATGTCGCCAAGCGCTATCCGGACATCCAGTTCGACGACATGATCGTCGATGCGACGGCGATGAAGCTCGTGATCGCGCCCGAGAAGTTCGACATGATCGTCACGATGAACCTGTTCGGCGACATCCTCTCGGATCTCGCGGCCGGGCTGGTCGGTGGGCTCGGCGTGGCCCCGGCGGCGAACATCGGCGATGGCGGCTGCGCGATGTTCGAGGCGGTCCATGGCACCGCGCCCGACATCGCAGGCAAGGGCATCGCGAACCCGACCGGGCTCATGCTGTCGGCCGCGATGCTCCTCGATCACGTGGATCAGCGGGAGGCAGCGGAGCGCCTTCGCAAGGGCATCATCGCCGCGCTGGCAAACGCCGAGACACGCACGGGCGATCTGGGCGGGAAGACGAACACCGTGGGATACACCGATGCGGTGATCCGGCTGATGAAGGACTGACGCGAGGACTGACGAGACGACGCGACGACGGCGAGTTAGACGGTGACGGTCGAGAGTGCCGTGAACCGCTGGTACAGCCGCTCGACCGCACCGATCGGCGCGTAGCCGAGCGCGGCGACCGCTTCGCCCAGGCGTACGCCCGGCGACCGATCCTGGAGCTGGAGCACGCGGAACAGCTGGAAGCGATCGACGATGCCCTGGTCCACCAGGTACTCGCCGAAGGAGATCTCCTTGAGACCGTCCTCCAGGACATCGACGCCCTGGCTCGAGTACTCGAAGTAGTGACGGAGGTCCTTCCGGTTCTTCGCGTTCCCGTACCCTGCGGCGATAAATGATGTCATCTGCATGGCTTGTCGTCCTTGGTCCTACCGAGGAGCACGCGATGTGCCATCGCCCCGGGCCGCCCGCAACGGATCGGATGAAGGATCATCGGTTAGTTGGGTGCTACCCGATGTGAGAACCGGACAGGGCGGCTAGTGGAGTAGCCGGCAGCTGCCCCGCTGGGTGGCAACCCGATCGACCGTCGGACCCCGGCCGCGTGAGGGCGTTGCGGAGGTCAGACAATTGGCTAACAGCGCGGCGTGTGGCACGACCTATCGACATGACAAGGCTGCTGCCGATCTTCCCCCTGGCCCTGGCCCTGGTCCTGGCCTGCCGGCGGGAGAGTCCAGAGCGGACCGCCCCGGTCCTCCCGGTGGCCCCCACGGCGACTCCCACCGCGACCCCGGGTGTGGCTCCCCCGCCGGGCCCTGCCACCCCGCCACCCGGCAGCGCCGAGCTCGTGCCGGTGCCCAAGGAGCTCGGCGACCAGGTCCAGCTCGAGGAGGTCGCGCACGGACTCGCGCGGCCGGTGGCGTTCGTGGTGGCGCCCGGGGATCCGCGGAAGCGCTGGTTCGTGGTCGAGCAGCAGGCCGGCCGGATCCGGATCATCGAGAACGGCAAGCTCGCGCCCAAGGCGTTCCTGACGGTCGGCGGCATCTCCGATGGCAACGAGCAGGGCCTGCTCGGCCTCGCGTTCCATCCGCAGTACGCGACCAATGGGCGGTTGTTCGTCAACTACACCGATGACGCGGATGGGGCCACGCACATCGTCGAGTATCGCGTCTCGAAGGATCCGGACGTCGTGGATCCAGCGTCGCGGAAGGAGCTGCTGTCGATCGCGCAGCCGTTCTCGAATCACAACGGCGGCAACCTCGTGTTCGGTCCGGACGGGAAGCTCTACACCGGCATGGGCGATGGCGGCGATGCCGGCGATCCCGAGCGGAACGGGCAGAACCCGAAGGCGCTGCTCGGCAAGATCCTGCGATTCGATGTGGAGGCCGCGAAGGTCGAGCCCGAGCGGGTCCACCTCGGGTCACGCAATCCGTGGCGGTTCTCGTTCGATGCGAAGACCGGTGATCTGTACATCGGGGATGTCGGCCAGAACCTGTGGGAGAACGTCTACGCGGTCGCGGGCGCCGACCAGGCGCAGCACAACTTCGGCTGGAACGTCGTCGAGGGCAACCACTGCTTCCGCAAGGCGGCGTGCGCCCGCGATGGCTTCACCGCGCCGATCGCCGACTATTCGCACGACGAAGGTTGCTCGGTCACCGGCGGCTTCGTGTATCGCGGCAAGGCGCTGCCGATGCTCGACGGACGCTACTTCTATGCCGACTACTGCACCGGCCTCCTGCGCAGCCTGACCTGGAAGGATGGCTACACGCGCGATCACTGGGACTGGAAGGCGGCGATCGATCGCGAGGGGATCCTCGCGCAGGTCAGCTCGTTCGGCGTCGATGCCGACGGCGAGCTGTACATCGTGGAGCTCACCGGATCGATCTACCGCCTCGCTCCGAAGCGGTGACTCCATCGGCTTCTCGACCGCGCGCTCGCGCGCCGCGGGGAGCTCCGACCCGCAGCGCGCGGACGAAGTGGAGCCGCTTGGGGCGAGCTCAGTACGGGTTGGCCTTCACGCTCGGCCGCGCGGTCGGCTTCGCCGGCAAGGTCGGCGTCGGCTTCTCGAGCGTCGGTTCGCAGGTGTCGGGGACGTCGTGCGCGAAGTGGATGTTGCGCGGGTCATCGTCGATCCGGAACTTCCAGATCTGGCTACCAGTGTCGGGGAGCGGGAGCGCAAGTTCGAGCATCGCGAGGCCCGCGGGCGGCGCGCCAGCCTCGATCGCCTGCTTCCAGACCTCGATCACGCTGCAGTGCGGCCGTGACAGCTCGCCGATCGACATGCAGAACGACTCGTCGTTCGACCGCATCCCCTGGCTCCACACGTACTTCGGGCAGCGTGTCGAACTGACGTCGACGGGCGGTGGTGCCGCGGGGACCGGGGCGCCGATCTCGCGGTTGGGATCGTCGGCGGGCTCGGGGATCGCGGGCCTCGACATCCGGATCTCCGCCTTGCCGTAGGTCGGGTGCAGCTCGCCGTTGGAGCGGACGTAGGACAGCGACAGCTCGGCGACCCGGAAGGCCCCCAGCTGATCGTAGGTCAGCTTCACGATCTGGTCGGCGTTCGTGATCTTCTGGTTTCCCGCCGGGTTCTGCGGCGGTACTCCAGACGGCGACAGGAGATCGCCGGAGCCGGACGCACTCACCATGCACTCGCTGTAGCGGCGGCCGAACTCCATCATCTGCTTCATCTCGGCTTCGGTCGGCTGCTCGGAACGAAGGGCTTTCCCCGCAATCTCGGCGGACCACGCGTTCATCGCCTCGTGCACCTCGTTCGCGCACGGCTTGTCCCCGGGCTTGCACCGGCACATCAGGTCCGCGAACCCCTGCATCCGCGCCATCGACTCATCGATCGACTTGCGCTTCTTCTTGCATCCCGTCGCGCCGACGAGCGCGAGCGAGAGTGCGAGCAGGACATAGGGGAGCGCGCGGCGCATGCCCAGCCGTACGCTTACGACGGGAGGCGCTCGCCGAGGTTGCCCCGGCTCGGGGCCGCGGGCGGCGGGATCGCCGGCTCGGTCTCGGGCGGCGCCGGGGCCTCCCCGAGCGCGACGGCGAGGGCGTCATCGATCTTCTTCATCGTCCGGATGTCGAGCTGGCTCTTCACCTCGTCCGGGATGTCGAGGATGTCCTTCTCGTTGCGGAACGGGATGAACACGATCTTGATGCCGGCGCGGTGGGCCGCGAGGATCTTCTCCTTGAGGCCGCCGATCGGCAGCGCGTTGCCGCGCAGATCGATCTCGCCGGTGATCGCGACGTCGTTGCGGATCGGCCGGTTGGTGAACACCGAGACCACCGCGCAGGTCAGCGCGA
>JAYVRN010000241.1:0-6448 GCA_043776275.1 Myxococcales bacterium
ACGCCCTCAGCTGTTCGGCGGTGACGCCGAACGCCTTCGCGATCGTGCGCAGCGAATCGCCGGTAACCACGCGGTAGAACACGCGCTGCTGGCCCTCGATGATGAAGTCCTTGTCGGGGACCGGCACGATCAGCGCCTCGCCGTCCCTCTGATCGATGCCGGAGCCCAGCAGCTTGGACCGCGCCTTCGCCTGGTTCTTCGCGCGCTGATCAGGAGAGATCCGCGGCACCACGAGCACGGTGCCGCCGGTGATCTCGGACTCGTGCTCGACACCGTTGAGCTTGCGCAGCGCACTCGTCGAGATCCCGAAGGTGGTCGCCACGTCCTCGAAACGCTCGCCGTGCGCGACGACGTACGCGTCGTAGGTGTCCCACTCGGTCTGCAGCTCGACGATCCGACGCTGCGCCTCGACCTTGGTGCCCACGGGTACGCGGACCACATAGCCCGGCTCGCCCGGCGGCGTGCGCCCTCGACGGAGGTGCGGGTTCAGCCGCTTGACGTCGTTCTCGCTGGCGCCGGCGGCCCGCGCGATCACCGCGAGGGACATCGAGGTCGGCACGGCGACCTCCTCCCAGCTCTCCGCCGGCAGGACCTTCAGCTTGTCCATGCCGTAGAGCGCACGGTTGTGCCCGACGATCGCCGTGGCGAGGACCTTCGGCGTGTACAGGCAGGTCTCCCACGGGACCGCGTTCTCGTACTCGCAGAGCTTGTAGTAGTCGTTCGTGTTGTAGCGCGCGATCGAGCGGAGCATCGCGCCGTACCCGACGTTGAACGCGGCGAGCGCGATGTGCCAGTCGCCGAACCGCTGGTAGAGGTCGGCGAAGTAGTCCATCTGCGCCATCGTCGACCGGAACGGATCGCGACGCTCGTCGACCCAGCGGTCCTGCCGCAGGCCATAGATCTTCCCGCCCTCGGGCATGAACTGCCACAGCCCGAGCGCCCCCGCCGAGGACAGCGTGGTGTTGTCGTACGAGCTCTCGATCATCGCGACGTACAGCAGATCCTGCGGCAGCTTCGCCTTCCTCAGATACGAGGTGATCAGGTCCTTGTAGCGCCCCTGATCGACGAGCCAGCCCGAGATGATCGACCGCCCGCGCGGATCGTTCTTGTAGAACACCAGGTAGTCGACGAGCTTCTGCGACCACCGGACCGGCAGGTCGGGGAGCTCGAGCTGATCGAGCCACGGCTGATCGGGGCGGAGCTCGCTGGGCTTCACTACCGTGTGGACCGGGCCTGGCTCGAGCCGGCTCGGCGCGCTGGTCTGCTCGTCGATCCACGGGCTGGCCCCGGGGCGCGGGAACAGCTCGACGTCGATCTCCTTCATGACGTCGCCGGGAGCCGTGCAGGTGTCCCCGACCGTGCAGCCCCGGACGGCGCGGCGGCCATCGAGCTGCTGGGGCAGGACAGGTTCCCCGGCCTGGACCGGTGGCGCACCCTGAGGTCCCGGATGGACCGTATCAGGATCGGCGTGGGCCAGACCCACCGCTGCGCAGATGACCAGCGAGCCTAGACCGACGACGCGCATAGGCCGAACATAGGCGGCTCGACGGGAATGAACCAAGTTTTCAGGGCGGTTTTCAGCCCTCGACGGAAACAGTGCTAGATTGCGCGTAACCCAAGGAGACCGTCATGCCCGGCATGGGCGAGCTAGTTGTCATCCTCCTCATCGTCCTCGTTGTCTTCGGCGCCAACAAGCTGCCGGGGATCGGCGACGCGTTGGGTCGGAGTATCAAGAACTTCAAACGCGCCTCCAACGTCGACGGTGACGATGAAGACGACAAGAAGGACCCCAAGGACGGCAAGAAGCAGCTCGCAGGCAAGAAGCCCGCGAAGGCGCTCGATGCCGGCTCTTCCGACGACGATGGTGAGTGGGAAGAGGTCGTCGTTCGGCGCAAGAAGAAGTCTGCGTCCGAGAGCTGAACCGCTCCGCTAAGCTTGTGGCCGCCGCTGCGATGTAGCGTGCAGGTCCGCGCAGTGACGACGGAGCGCCTCGGGGAGCATCGGATCTACCGCGAGCTCCGCGAGCTCGGCGACCCGCAAGGTCGTGACGATCCGGATCGCGTCGGCCAGCGGCGTGGCCGGGTTCATCACCAGGGCACGCTTCACCGTGTGCCGGACCGACCACCGCGGATGGGCGGCGATCTTGGCCAGGGCGGCGGGGACCGCCGGTCGCGTGGATGCAATTCGCAGGATCTCGGTCTCGGTGACATGGGGGTTCTCGAGCAGGATCCCCACGACATCGGGGTGGGGATCCCGGATCAGCAGCAGGAGCTGGTCGCGCCGGTGGGTGCGGGCAAGGGCCTTGCGCTCGCCCAGGGTCAACGGCCGTCCCGCCGGTCTGAGGGCACGCTCGGGGGCGAGCTGCTTCTTCAGCTGGGCGTCGGGGATCGTCATCGGGCTCACCGAGAGGAACAGGCGGGCGATCGCGGTCATGCCCCGCTCGGTGGCGGCCAGGTACATCGCCTTCTTGGTCTCGTACGGCAGGGCGGCATCCCCGGCGGCGTGGGTGATCGCCTCCAGCGCCATCGAGGCGTCCGGGTCGTCCACCAGGTGGGAGCGAGTGACGATCGCCTCGAGCGCCTCGACCCAGGTCCCGGGATCCCCCTGCCCGAAGGCCTCGACCAGCGCCAGGACCCTCATCCGCGGGTCTCGGATGGCCTTGAGTCTCAACAGGATGTGGTCCGGCCCCACGCGGACATTGTGGCACGTTGAGGTCATGCCGCGGTGCGTGATACTTTTGGAATCATTGGGCCCCACGCGAGGCCGGAAGGTGATCGACGATGCCTGAGACTCGGATCATCAAGCGATACGCGAATCGCAAGCTCTACGACACCGAGCACAGCCGCTACGTCACGCTCGACCAGATCAGCGAGATGATCCGGCAGGGCGACGACGTGAAGATCGTCGACAACAAGACCAAGGAGGACCTCACCACGGTCACCCTGGCCCAGATCATCTTCGAAGAAGAGAAGAAGCAGCGCAGCTTCCTGCCGCTCGGCGCGATGCGCAACATCATCCAGAGCGGTGGTCAGTGGTTCGCCGAGGCGCAGCGCCGGGTCCAGAGCATCCTCCCCGGCAAGCGCAAGGACGACGCCTCGCCGGCCGAGGGTGAGCCGGTGCCGCCCGAGAGTGCCGATGGCAACGACGAGGCGATGGTCAAGAAGCGCAGCCTCCAGTCGCTCCGTGAGTGGGTCGATCACTCCAAGCAGCGGCTCGAGGAGTGGCAGAAGCAGGTCGATACCAAGATCCGCACGACCATCGAGGGCATCTCCCCGTTCGCGAGCGTCAACAAGGACGTCCGCGCCCTCGCCGATCGGATCGCGGAGCTCGAGGCCAAGCTTGGCGACATCGAGGCGACCGAAGCCAAGGCCGGCGCCAGCGCCGAGCACTGAGCCGAACAACCGCGGCGCCCGAAGCGCGAACACCGAGCCGAACGACCGCGGCGCCCGAAGCGCGAACACCGAGCCGAACGACCGCGGCGCCCCAGGGCGCTACTGCAGGTCTTTCTTCAGCAACTCGGTCGCGCCCGCCTTGATCATCACGGCGAACGTGAACTTGTCGCCGCCGATCACGAACGTCACCTTGTGCTTGCCGGGTGCGAGCGAGAGCTGCTTGCCGCCGATCGGCGTCGACATCCCGGTGTCCACACCATCGACGATGATCTTCGCGCTCGGGGTGCTCTGGACCTGCAGGTAGCCCTTCGTATCGGCGACCTTGTCCTCGGTCGGCATCTTGTCGGTCTTGACCTTGGTGTCGGCGGGCTTCGTGGTCTTGGTGTCCGCCGGCTTGGTGGTCTTGGTGTCCGCCGGCTTCGTGATCTTGGTGTCGGCGGGCTTCGTGATCTTGGTGTCGGCGGGCTTCGTGGTCTTGGTGTCCGCCGGCTTCGTGGTCTTGGTGTCCGCCGGCTTCGTGGTCTTGGTATCCGCCGGCTTCAGGTCAGTGGTCTTGGTGTCCGCAGGCTTGGTCGTCCCGGTGCCCTTGGTGTCCGCAGGCTTCTGCTCGGTGACCTTGGTGTCCGCGGGCTTCTGCTCGGTGACCTTGGTGTCCGCGGGCTTGGTGGTCGCGACCGCGGCGCTGCCGGTCCCCGTCGACGCGTTGCTGCCGCTGCCAGTCTCGCTGGGCGCGGCCTTCATCGGGCACTCGAGGGGCGTGGTCTTGCCGGCGGCGAGCTTGAGGTCCTGCTCGCACTTCGCGCCATTGGGACCAACGAGCTTGACCTTGCGCTGCCCCGCGGTGACCGGGATCTCCTGCTTGTCGCTGACCGTGGCGACCTTCTTGTCGTCGACGAAGAGATCCGCCGAGACACCCACGGGAAGCGAGAGACGGATCGTCGCGATCGAAGACGTACTCGCGGACCCGCTGGACGTCCCGCTGTCCTTGCTCGAATCGAGGATCAAGAACTTCACCGCGAGGAACCCGCCGAGTACGAGCCCGGCGATCGCCACGCCGATCGCGACGTCACGCCCGATCGAGGACTTCTTCTTCGCCTCGCCGGGCGCTTGCTGATCGAGCGCGACACCGGGAGTCTGCTGCTGGTATCCGCCCGACTGACCGTAGCCCTGCTGAGGCAGCTGCCCCGACGCATACGGCTGTCCGGGGTACTGCATCGACGGCGCCGACGGATAGCCCGACGGATAGGACGCGGCCTGGTGCTGCCCGGTGACCCGATACTGCTGGCCGTAGTTGCCCGACGGGGGTGCGGACATCCCGCCCATCATGGTCTTGCCGGGGTTGGCGCCGCCGGGTGCCGCGACCGCGTTGAGCGGCCCCGAAGGAGCCGAGGCCTGCATCGAGCTCGGCGTGCCCTGCGGCGCGGGGATCGGACCGGACTGAGATCCGGGCTGAGCGTTGGGGTACTGGTAGTAGCCGCCGGGCGGATACGAGTTGTTCTGCTGCGGGTACTGCGGATAGCCCTGCTGAGGCGAAGGCTGCGCGGCGGCGAAGGCACCCGCGTTCGGCTGCTGCATCGGCTGCTGCATCGGCGGGCCCATCGTGCGATCCGACGGTCCAGACATCGGGACGTGCATCTGCGGCGGGAGCGAGGGCGAATTGGAGGCGCGGGGTGCGCCCATCGGACCACTCGGGCTGGCGGCCATCGGCTGGAGCTGCGCGGGCTGTGCTGCCGTCGGAGCGCGCCCCGGCGGTGGCTTCGGGGGTCGTGACTGAGCAGGCTGCGCGGCGGTCGACGCACGCGACTGGGGGGTCGCCGCGGCGACGGGTGCCGGTAGCGACTTCGGCGGCGGGCTGTCGAGCTCGCCGAAGATCTCCGTCGGCGCTTCCTCGCCGAAGTCACCCTCGTCGTCGTCGTCACCACCCTTGCGCTTCTTCTGGGCGCCCTGGGCGCTCTGGCCAGCCTGGGCGTTCGGGGCGTTCTTGGCTGCCGGCGACATCTCCGGCGCCACGCCAGCGGCGACCGCCGCCTCGAGGTCATCGAAGCTCGGCCCACCGAGCATGGTCGAGTCACCCTCGGGCTGACCGGCCTCGCCAAGCGATTCGACGACATCGAGCTTGGCCTCGGCCGACGGCACGCCCGCGATCAGGCCATCGCGGCCCACGCGCTTGTACTGCTCGAGGAGCTGGCGCTCCTTGTCGATCTCGCCGGTGAACACTTCCTTGAGCCAACCCGAGAGGGTCTTCGCCGTGAACACGACGTCCTGGCCCATCAGGAACTGCTGCAGATCGGCGAGCATCTCGCTGCACCACTGATAGCGATCGTCGACGTCCTTCGCGAGCGCCTTGAGGATCACCCGCTCGACCACCTCGGGGATGTTCGGGTTGATCGAGCGCGGGTTCTGGATGTCGACGTTGCGGACCTTCTCGAGCGTCGAGAAATCGGTCTCGCCCTGGAACAGCCGCTCGCCCGTCAGGCACTCGAACAGCATCGTGCCGATGGCGAAGATGTCGCTGCGGCGATCGAGCGGCAGGCCGCGGACCTGCTCGGGCGACATGTACCCGAACTTGCCCTTGAGCACGCCGGCCATCGTCCGCGAGTTGCGCGACGTCGCCTTCGCGATGCCGAAATCGATGACCTTGACCTCGCCCTCGTACGAGACGAGCACGTTCTGCGGCGAGCAATCGCGGTGCACGATCTCGAGCGGGCGCCCGAGTGGATCCCGCTTGCGGTGCGCGTAGTCGAGACCCTCGAGGACCTTGGCGATGGCGAAGCACGCCATCGGCACCGGCATCTGCTGCTTGACCTTGCGGAGCCGGTTCTGGATCTGGAGCAGATCCTTGCCCCAGATGTACTCCATCGCGATGAAGTGCGAGCCGTCGATGCGGCCGAGCTCGAAGATCTGGCAGATGTTCGCGTGGGCGAGCTGCCCGGCGATCTTCGCCTCGTCGATGAACATCTTGATGAAGTCGCGGTCCTCACCCATCGTGGGGAGGATTCGCTTGATCGCGATGATCTTCTCGAAGCCCTCAACGCCGTAGGACTTGGCCTTGAAGA
>JAYVRN010000242.1:0-24735 GCA_043776275.1 Myxococcales bacterium
CTGGGCGAACTGCTTGGCAGCGTCGTAGATCTCGACCGCCAGCGAATCAACCCGACCGTGGACCCAGGACGGCAAGTTCGGATCGTCCGCGGCCAGCTCACGCGGCTGCGGGCTTCCGGACACCAGCTGGATCGTGTGCGGTGTGATCGTGACTGCCACCCGCCCGGCCGACAGGTCGACGACCTTGACCTCGAGGGAGACCTCCACATCGCCGCCACTGGTGTTGGCGTAGTCGCCATTGCCCTCGTTGGACGTCCCGCGCCGTGCACCTTCGGGGGAGTACCACTGCGGTACAGTCGCGAACGTCCCCGCCTTGGGATCGACCCCTGCGATCTTGTACGTGCGCTGCGCGACCTGCATCGCCACGTCGAGCATCTGCTCCGGCGCCGCCTTGTACTCGGCGGTCTTCGCCGTTTTGATCTGGGCGCTCGACGGACCGCATGCGACCAGGCCGAGCCCGAGGACGAACAACAACAACGACAACGCCACTCTCATGACCCTTCATTGCCAGGACGGTCGCGGCCCGTCAAGGGTGATAGCTTCACGTGATGGCGGATCTCACGGGCATGCGCGCGCTGGTGACCGGCGCATCGAGCGGGATCGGCGCCGCGATCGCGCGCGATCTCGCCGCCCGCGGCGTCCACCTCGTCCTCACCGCGCGCCGCAAGGACCAGCTCGCCGCGATCGCGGCTGCGTGCACGGCCCAGGGCGTCACCGCCATCGTCGTGCCCGCCGACCTCGGCACCCCTGGCGCTACCGACGCGCTATGGACCGCTGCGACCGCAGACGGCCCGATCGACCTCTGTATCAACAACGCCGGGTTCGGCTACTTCCGCCCGTTCGGCGAGGTCGAAGCGGAGCGCGACGCCGAGCTGGTCCAGCTCAACATCACCGCGCTGGTCGAGCTCTCGCGCCGGTTCGTCGTCGCGCGCAAGGGATCGACGGGCCGCGCGTACCTCCTCAACATCGCCTCGATCGGCGCGTATCAGGCGGTGCCGAACATGGCGCTGTACACCGCGAGCAAGGCGTTCGTTCGCAACTTCACCGAGGCGCTGCACGACGAGCTGCGCGGCACGCCGGCGTCGGCGACCTGCGTGTGCCCCGGCGGAACCGCGACCGAGTTCCACGCGCAGGCCGGCGCCGGCAACTACAGCTGGATCGCGAACGCCTCGATGATGAGCGCCGAGCAGTGCGCGCGCCGCGCCGTCCGCGCGATGCTCGCGGGCAAGCGCACGTACATCCCGGGGCTGATCAACAAGCTGTCGTGTTTCGGCGTGCGCCTGGTGCCGCGCCGGTTCGCGTCGTGGATGGCGCGGCGCGTGCTCGGCAAGCCGCGGCCCGGTGCCCTTCCCCAGCGGAGCGCCGCGTGAGCACGTCCACCGAGCACGACAACCTCCGCCGCTGGGCCCCCGATCGCCCCGGCGTCTACGAGGTCTGGTACACGACGTGGAACGATCCGAAGACCGGCCAGGGGTTCTGGCTGCGGTTCATCACCGAGGCGCCGACGATCGGCTCGGGTGGCGTGCCGGGGTTCGGTGAGGCGCTGCGCGGCGAGCTGTGGTTCGCGCGGTTCGATCGGCGGCACCCCGAGCGCACGTTCGGGATCCACAAGCGGTTCGCCGGCGACCAGGTCGTCTCCACGAGCGCGCCGTTCACCCTGGCGATCGCCGGCAGCAAGCTGGCGCACGATCACAGCGTCGGGGAGCTCTCCGGCGGAGGGCACGAGGTCCGCTGGGATCTCCGCTGGGTGCCCGCGACGCACACGCTGCCGTTCTACCCCGACGCCCTGTACCGGGCCGAAGCGCTGACCCCGACCACGGCGCTGTCGCCGAATCCGCGGGTGCCGCTGTCGGGATCGCTCAAGGTCGACGGCGAAGAGCTCACGTTCGACCACGCGGTCGCGGGGCAGACCCACGTGTGGGGCAAGAAACACGGGTTCTCGTGGACCTGGGCGCACTGCGGAGAGCTCGACGATGCTCCCGGCGCCGTGTTCGAGCTGATCGGCGCGCGGCTGCACCGCCGCGGTGTGACCCTCCCGACGACGACGGCGCTCGCGCTCCAGCTCGACGGTGAGCTGCACCGGTTCAACCAGCTCCGCCACCTGTTCATCAACAGCTCGAGCTGGCAGGTCGGCCGCGTCACGTTCCGCGCCTGGTCGCCGACGATGCGGGTCGACGGCGAGCTGACCTGCGCTCCCGATGACATGATCAACGCACCCTATGTCGATCCGGATGGCACCGACCTGTGGTGCGCGAACACCGAGATCGCGGATGCGCGGCTCGTGATCTGGAAGCGCGGCGGCCTGCGTTGGCTCGAGCACCGCCGCCTCGAGTCCCGCGGGCGCGCCCACTTCGAGGTCGGAGGTCGAGACAGAGATCCGTCCGTCACCCGCCCCCACGTGCTCGTCACGTAGTAGTGTCCGCGGCGATGGAGCGAAAAAAGACTCCGCTCTGGGATCTGCACAAGCAGCTCGGCGCGCGGCTGATCGATTTCGGTGGCTGGGACATGCCCGTCCAGTACGCCGCGGGCACGATCAAGGAGCACAAGGCCGTGCGCGAGGCGGTCGGCCTGTTCGACGTCTCGCACATGGGCGAGGTCTACCTGCGCGGCGCCAACGCCCGCGCCCAGGTCGATCGCCTGTGCTCGAACAACGTCGCCGGCGCCCCCGTCGGCAAGGCCGTGTACACGTTACTCACCCGGCCCGACGGCGGCGTGGTCGACGACTGCATCTTCTACAAGAAGGCCGACGACGAGTTCTTCGTGATCGTCAACGCCTCGAACACCGGCAAGGACCTCGCGTGGTTCCGTGAGCACGTGCAGGGGCCGTGTGATGTGGTCGACGTCTCCGAGGAGACCTCGCTGATCGCCATCCAGGGCCCCAAGGCGGTTGCGATGGTCGATGCGCTCGCGGGCGGGACCCTCGCTCAGCTCCCGAGCTTCACGTTCGTCGACACCACCGTCGCAGGCGTCGCCTGCCTCGCGGCGCGTACGGGCTACACCGGCGAGGATGGCTTCGAGCTCGCCTGCGCGAACGCCGATGCACCGAAGTTGTGGATGGCGCTGTACGAGGCGGCCAAGCCCCTCGGTGGCCTGCCGATCGGCCTCGGCGCGCGCGACTCGCTCCGCCTCGAGGCCAAGCTCCCGCTCTACGGCAACGATCTCGACGACGAGCACACGCCGCTCGAGGCCGGCCTCGGCTGGGCAGTGAAGCTCGATGGCCGCGAGTTCTTCGGCGCACCGCGCCTGCGCGAACAGAAGGCGAAGGGGCTCGAGCGCCAGCTCGTCGGCTTCAAGATCGCCGAGGACCAGCGGGCGATCGCCCGTCACGGGTACCCCGTCAAGGATGGTGGCATCGTCACCAGCGGTGGGCCAGGCATCTGCGTCGGCGGGGCGATCGGCCTCGCGTATGTCCCGTCGGCTCGCGCCGCCGCCGGCACGCAGCTCACCATCGATTGCCGCGGTAAGGACATTCCCGCCACCGTGGTCTCCGGCAAGTTCTACAAGCGGAGCTAAGCACCATGTCGACCTTCCCCACCGACCTTCGATACACCCACGACCACGAGTGGCTCCGCGCGCAAGGCGGCAGCTGGCGCGTCGGCATCACCCAGTTCGCCGTCGATCAGCTCGGCGACATCACGCTCGTCGATCTGCCCAAGGAAGGCGACCTCGTGACCAAGGGCCAGCGGTTCGGCACGATCGAGAGCGTGAAGAGCGTCTCCGATCTCTACGCCCCGGTCTCCGGCAAGGTCATCGCGGTCAACCCCGCGCTCAAGGACTCGCCCGAGCTGGTCAACAGTGAGCCCTACGCCAAGGGCTGGATGATCGACCTCGAGCCCACCGAGAAGAGCGAGATCGACGAGTTGCTGGCACCCGACGCGTACACGACGCACGTCGCCGCCCAGTGAGCTCGCCCGGGACTCGGTCCCCGGATTGGCCCGAGATCCCTGCGGTGTGCGCCTCCCGCACGTGACCAAGCGACCTGCCTGGGGCCCGTTGTTCCGGCTGCCCGGCAACTCGAGTTGCCAGCGCATGTTCGAGGGGTTGCGCGAACCGGTCAGACCGATCCACCCGATACGATCGGGCACGGCCACTGCAACTCTCAGGTTGCATGCGCCATCCCCTCCTCGCTGCCGCGTTGTTCGCGACCTCTCTCGCCACGGTCGGCTGTACCGGGGCCGATGACGGGGACGAGCTGCAGATCACCTGCGAGGGCAAGTGCGACGGCCTGTCGTCGGTGAAGGCGCTGGTCGCCGACGCCAAGAAGCTCGACCTCCAGGACCTGATCAACGTCGGCGCGGGCTACGCGACCGAGGGCCTCAATGATGCGCTGTCGGCGGGCAACTATGCCTCGCTGCGGATCAGCCCGACCGAGCTGTACGCCCCCGCGAGCGTCGCGGCCGGCGATCTGACGCTCAAGAACCTCGACGCGCTGGTCTCCGGCCTCGCCTCGAAGTACGGCGAGAGCGCGCTGACCACCGAGGTCAACAAGGTCCGCAGCGAGTACCTCGCCTCGAGTGGCAAGCGCGTCTATGCCGAGAGCGCGTTCAAGATCGCCGCATCCCTGGGCCACAACTGGACGCTCCCCACGCGCGGCTTCGGACGCGACGGTGGCGGCGCGGTCACGCTCGGCTTCGATGCCGGCGGCGAGCTCGAGGCGCGCGTGATCACGGTGCACGATCGCGAGAACGCGGCCCTCGTCGGTGCGCCCCTCGCGGCCATCAAGACGGCGCGCGGCTTCGTGCTGCCTCGCTCGCTCGAGGACATCAAGAAGATGGCCCCCGGCGAATCGTTCGCGCTCGCCGGCCGCGGCCGCCTCGGCCTGAACCTCGGCGCCGGCGTCCCGATCCTGATCGCGAACCCGACCTCGTGGCTGACCTACAGCCTGGTGCTCAGCGCCGGGATGCGCAGCGTGCTCGAGGGCGAGATGGACGTGCAGCTCGTCCACGCGCGTGGTGACCAGATCGTGATCGACGTCGGCGTGCGCACCGCGACCCTCAAGGAGGCCTTCATCGCCCTCACCGATGGCTGGGGCATCTCCGGCCTGGTCCAGAGCAGCTTCGAGATCGCCGGCAAGTCCGTCGACCTCGGCCGCCTCCTCGACAAGGCGCTGCAGACCAAGATCGCGAGCAAGCTCTCGCTGATCAAGGCGCGCGCCGAGCGCACCACCACCACGATGCGCATGAGCGTCGCCCGCCTGCGCTTCGATCTCTCCGGTCCCGAGCCGGTCGGTGGCCGCGAGGCCGCTCTCGCACAGGCCCTGAAGGGTGATGTGCGGCTCGCCCAGGCGCTGGCCGCGCGTGGCGACTCCGGCGTGGTCGCCGAGTTCGACATGACCCGCTCGGGTGCCTCGGCGATCTCGTACGCCGGCGTCGATGTGCTCGGCATGAGCTTCTACCGCCGCTCTGCCGCGAGCGAGGGCTCCGCCGTGCTGCAGACGCCGGGCGGCATCCTCGCCCTGATGTGGGAGTCGCTGCACCGCGACGCCGGCTGGTTCTTCACCTCGCACGGCTTCACCCGGATCGGCGTCGCCGGCCTCAAGTTCGATGCGCGCACACCGGGCGTCGCGAAGTCCGAGACCAACCTCATGATCCAGACCGAGGAAGGCGACAAGTTCATGGAGCGCGACAAGGTCATCGACCAGCTCGACAGCGTGATCGTGTCCGTCGGTGGCATGGCGGCGCTCCGCGCGATCGAGCGCAAGGGCAACGAGCTCGAGCGCCTCGTCCTCACCCGCTGCCCCCTGCCCGCCTCGGGTGGCTTCTTCGACGAGAGCTGCAACATCGCGTTCACCCAGTCGGCCGAGGCGACCGCGCTCAAGACCGCCGCGCTCGGCGAGCTCGAGACCGCGATCGATGCGCTCCCCGCGCCGAGCAAGGATCTCCTGATGGCGCTCGCCGACCTCCGCATCTCGTCGCAGATGATCGAGGATCCGAACGCCAGCGCCGTGGGCCCGACCGCCTCGGTGGTCGTCGACTTCCGGCTCGACGATGCGGCCCTGAAGGGCGTGTTCGCCAAGGACGGCACCGCGTTCAAGATGGCGGTCCTGAACCTGATGGACGCGACCCAGGTCGAGCGCACCGCCGCCGATGTCACCGCCGAGCGCACGCGCATCCGCTCCAAGTCCACTGCGGTCGCGGAGAAGATGGCCGCGGTGTTCACCGACGCCAAGAAGCAGTACGAGCGCCTGATCTCGATCGACGGCGCGCGAATCGAGGGCCTCGGGGAGATCGGCGGCAACGCGATCGAGGTCCGCTACGCGGTCGATAGCTCGAACCGCCCCGTCTACGACAACGCGATCAGCCAGTCCGTCGCCCAGGCGCGCGCCGGTGTCGTCAGCGGCATGTACGACAAGCTCCGCGCCGAGGCCGATGGCATGCCGAGCTCGGGCGGTTCGAGCGCGGCGCACCCGGAGCAGATCGCCTCGTTCGCCCTGCTCGGCCTCGCGGCCGCGGACAAGACGGAGCTGCGCGTGTCGCTCAAGACCGACAACAGCTCGAGCCCGCTGCTCGTCGGTCCGCGCAAGCGCTACGACGCGGCCGGGTTCGCGAGCGTGGATCTGTTCGCGAAGGGCCCGGCGGTCTCGACCATCGCCGCCGGCCTGTTCGACATCGACGCGATCATCGACGCGCCGCACTGAACCTGGGCGCTACGGCGCAGGCGCGCGGCACGCACGCTTGTAGCCGCGACGGCACGCGTCGACGAGCATGCTGGTGGCGCGATCGTGATCGCCCGGCTGCGCGCGGTGCTCGAGCATGTCCGCGGCGTGGACACACGCGGCGAGATTGCCGAGCTCGCAGCCTCGAAGATAGAGCGTGAGGGCGCGGTCCTTGCCGGGCGGCGTCTCGGCCAGCAGGTGCTCGGCGAGCAGCGCACACGCCGTCGCATCTCCGAGCACGCATCCCCGATCGAACAGGGCGATCCACGCGTCGCGCTCGTAGTGCACGTCGCCGTGCGAGGCGTGGCGACGGGTCCAGGTGCCCGCCAGCGAGCACGCCGGTGCGTCGCCGAGCCGGCAGGCCTTGCCGAGGATCTCGATCGCGGCGTGCTGCTTGGCATCGTCGCTCGGGCTCCCGACGTAGGCCTCGCGGCCCACCAGGCGGCACGCCACCGCATCGTCGGCCGCGCACGCACGCTTGCATGCGTCCCCGCCCTGCTGCTCGCATGCGTGCGCGATCCGCACCGAGGATGACTCCACCGCCACCGCCCCCTCGTCGCCGCCCCGCAGCGCCACCACCACCGCGACCGTCCCTCCGAGTGCGAGCGCCACCGCGCCGCCCGCGATCCACGCCTTGCGGCGGGACGGGGCCAGCTTGCGGCGCGACGGACGAGCCGCCACCGTCGCGCGCGTCTCGGCGCGCTGCATCCACGCCGGGACCTCCGCGAGCGCCGCGCGATCCTCGCGCGTGTACGCGAGGGCGATCTCGCGCAGCTCTGCCTCCACGCGCGCGGCATCGGAGATCCGGTGTGCGGGCTCCTTCTCGAGCAGCGACGCGACCAGCGCATCGAGCCTCGCAGGGACCTCGCTCCGCGCGTCGCGCAGCGGTGGCGGATCACGGAGAAGGAGCTGCGCGAGCACCTCCATGGTCTGCCGGCCCTCGAACGGAGGGCGCCCGGCGAGGCACTCGTAGAGCACCACGCCGAGCCCGAACAGATCCATCGACGCGGTGGGCGCCACATCTCCCATCGCCTGCTCGGGTGCCATGTAGCCGGGCGTCCCGATCAGCTGCCCGGTCTCGGTCAAGCCGTGCGTCACCGCGGTGTCCTTCGCGATGCCAAAATCGATCAGGGTCGCCTGGGCCGCGACGCCGTCGACGAGCATCACGTTGCTGGGCTTGAGATCGCGATGCACGATCTCGTGCCCGTGGGCATGGACCAGCGCGCTGGCGAGCCGGACACCCACCGCGAGGGTGTCCGCGATCGAGAGCGGGCCATCATCGAGCCGCGCCGCGAGGCTCGTGCCCTCGAGCCAGGCCATCGCGAGGTAGGCATCGCCGGATCCGGTCACGCCGTGCCCGACGTACGCGACGATCGCGGGGTGCTCGAGCCGCTCGAGCATCTCGGCCTCGAGCGTGAACCGCGACTCGACCCCGGGCGTCCGCAGGACCTTGATCGCGAGTGCCCGGCCGGAGCCGCGCTCGATCGCGCGATGCACGAGCCCCATCCCGCCGCGACCGGCCTCGCTCTCGAGCTCGTAGCGCTGGGCGAACGTATCGTCCGCCAGCACCGCGCGCAGGTTCTCGCGTAGCTCCCCTTCTCCCGGCAACCTCGCTAGGTTAGCGCACCCGGGCGATTTCCCGAAACGATGGTGGCGACCCTGCGTCAGGGGCTGCATGGCCCATCCCCAGCTCTCTCTCGCCACCACCGTCTGGACCCTCGCCGCCACGCTCAGCGCGGCCTGCATCTCCAACCCCGCCCGCGGCACCGCCACGACGGGCCAGCCACTCCGCGTGCGGTTCGATACGTCGAGCGGCACCTACCAAGCGCAGGAGGTCGTCGGTGAGGACCAGTACTACGACCGGGACGGCAACGCCGCGGGCAGCGTGGAGCGCTCGCGCGCGGTGACCAAGCGCTGGGCCAATACCGACGTCAGCTTCTATCAAGGTGACGATCGGCTCGACGAGCAGGACTACTTCCACCTCGCCGGGAATCGCGGCGCGGTGGACGAGATCAAGGAGGCGCGCGCGCAGATGTCGCGCGATCTCACGATCGGCTTTCCCGTGGCGATCGCCGGCGCCGCCGGGAGCACGCTCGCCGCGATCGGCACCTTCGGCGACAGCAAGGTGATGCGGTTCGGCGTCAGCACCGGCCTCACCGCCGTGGCGCTGGCGGGCGCGTACTTCGCGCTGCGTGGGCTCCAGACCTATCGCAAGAAGCCCTTGCTCGAGGCCTCGCGTGCGATCAAGCACGCACAGCAGGTCGACCGCTGCTATCGCGGCACGTGCCGGAGCGAGCCCGGTGGCGCGACGACCACGGCGGAGGCGACGCCCGCTTCGTCGAGCCCGGCACCGGCTCCGCCGCACGGGCCCACGAGCCTCGCGATGCGCGGCACGCGTGCGTGGCTCGGGACGTGGAGCGGATCGGGACATGCCGTGACGCGATCCTCCGACGGCCGGTCGCTCCAGAAGGCCTCGACCGTGGAGCTGCGGATCGACGAAGCCGCGGCCGATTCACTGACCGTCACCCTCGAGCCCAAGGCTGCGGGCAGCTGCGAGCTCACCGCGCATGTGGAAGGCGGCCGCGCCGAGCTCGCCGCCGGCCAGTCCTGCCGCCGGCGCGAAGGGACGAACGAGATCACGCTCACCGTGCGTGACGGCAGCTCGCTGGCGCTGCGCGATGGGCAGCTCGTGCTCGCCCTCGACGTCGACCTGGCGCTGGCGACGCCGCGGCGCGGGAAGGCGCCCCGGGTCACGCGCCTGGTAAGCTCGATGACGGCGACCGCCACGCGCGCCACCGCCCCCTGATGGCTCCCTTCCCCCCCACGATCCCGTCCGCCGTCCGTGGGCTCGCGAGCTCCGATCGAGCGCGTCGCGAGCGCTGTCTCGACACGATCGCCCAGATCTACTGGACACCAATCTATTCGTACCTCCGGCTCCGCCACGGCAAGCAACCTGCCGAGGCCGAGGACATCGCCCAGGCGTTCTTCGCCCGGGTGATCGAGGGCGGCGCCCTCGGGGGCCACGATCCAGCGCGCGCGCGGTTCCGGACGTTCCTGCGCACCGCCGTCGATCATCACGTCATCGATCAGCACCGCCGCCAGGTCGCCGCGCGCCGCGGCGGTGGGCTCCCGAAGATCGACGTCTCCGATTGCGAAGCCGAGCTCGCCACCGGCCCGACTCCCGAGGAGGCGTTCGATCGCGAGTGGCTCGCCCGCGTGGTGGCCCTCGCCACGGTGCGAACCCTCGAGGCCCTCGAGCGGCGCGACAAGCGCACCCACGCCGAGCTGTTCCGGCGGTTCCATCTCGCCGACGATCCGCCAGCGTATCAACAGGTCGCGACCGAGCTGGGGATCTCCACCGCCGACGTCACGAACTGGTTGCACGTCGCGCGTCGCGAGTTCCGCCGGGTCGCCCTCGCCCTCCTGCGCGAGCTGACCTCGAGCCCCAAGGAGTTCGAGGAGGAGGCGCTCGCAGTGTTCGGGATCCGGATCGAGAAATAGCCGAAACGCCGCGGCGCGGTCTGCGTACGGATCGCTGAACCCCCACTTCCCAGGAGTCAGCCATGCGTGTCTCGTCGATCACCGCTTCGGTCACCGCTTCGATCACACTCTCGCTCGCCCTCGTGTCGGCTTCCTCCACCGCGTTCGCCGGCCCCGGGACCGTGCCCGCGGACGCCTCGCCAGCCTCGCCGCCGCGTCCGCCCCTTCCACCCCCGCCGCGCTCGCCGATGCCACCGATGCCACCGATGCCACCGATGCCACCGATGCCACCGATGCCGAAGATGACGCGCGCCACGGCCCCCGATGATCTCCAAGGGACCTGGTCGGTGACGATCCGGCCGAGCCTCTCGACGTGCCCGAACCCGATCGCGCATCGCGACGAGACCTGGTCGATCACCGTCGCCGGCGGGGGCGACGAGCTCACCGTCGCCACCGCAAGCGGGGACCTGTTCGGTCCGGTGCCCGTGCTCGATCGCTACCTGCTGCGCACCAGCGTGCAGCCGCGTGCGCGCGTCAGCTCGACGATCCTGCAGGTCACCCAGAGCATGAAGGAGCGGTTCTTCGGGCGGCTGATCCGGGCCGAGTCGACGGGGAAGCGCAACGATCCCGCATGTGTGATCGCCGAGGATGTGTCGGGCGTGCGCGCACCCTGAGCCGCGCTTGATTCCGCGCGTCATTCGGCGCTGAAGTGCACGAGCCCGACGTCGAAGTCGCCGGTGACGTGATCGACGGAGAGGTGCGCGCTCCCGACCGAGCCGTCGGTCCGGGTGACGAACAGGTCGAGACGGAACTCGTGTGACGACGCCGGGATCGAGAATGCGAACCCGCCGTCGTCGCAGGCGAAGTGCTCCGCGGTCTCGGCGCCGTTGCCGTAGCCCACGGACTCGGTCACGTAGATGTCGTCGCGAGGGCTACATCCGTCGGCGGCGCCGACCTCCCAGGACCCGCTGATCACGTTGCTGAACAAGCACCCAGGCAAGGCGATCCCGAGGCCGAGCACCGCCACCAGCGACATGCCTTTCATGTGTGCATCAAACCACGGACCACGGACGACGCCGTCGGCAACCGGCGGCATCGCACGACCTGATCGCACCAACTGTGCACCAAACGGGCACCTTCCCGGCCCAACCGCGGTGCGATAGGATGCCGATGAGTGTCCCCAGCGCGTCTCCTCCTGAGCCTGTGGTTCGCCACCACCGCAGGGTGCGGTCGCTTGGGCTTCGATACCGCTGATGGCGACGCCGCTGTAGCCGCGACCGACGCCCTCTCGCTCGGGGCGCTCAGCGTCACGAACGTCACGCTGACCACGTTCGACGTCGAGCTCCCGTTCACCGGAGACGCCAACCGCGATGCCAGCGTGACCTTGGGCCGCTGCAACGATACCGATGCGATCGGGTGCAGCCCGAGCACCGGCCAGCAGGTGCTGATGACCCGAGGCTCGCCGTCGTTCGCGGCGACGATCACCGTCTCGGCGGGAGATGATCCCAACGACACGTTGACCCTCGAAGCGTTCGCGATGGATCCGGACGGGGCTCCCACGCCCGTCACCGGTTCGGTGACGCTGATGGCGGCGAGTGCGTGCGTGCACAACACGGTGATGTTCACGTTCACCGGCGCGGCCACCAGCTTCGTGGTTCCGAGCAGCTGCACGGTCGCCGTGGTCAAGGTGTGGGGCGCCGGCGGTGGTGGCGCGGGAGGTGACACCAACGATCCGGGCTCGGCGGGTGGTGGTGGTGGCTTCGCCCGCTCGACGCTCACCGTCACCCCCAACGAGACCCTCACCGTCGAGGTCGGTGGTGGGGGCGGTGGCGGAGGCGCCAGCCCGGTGTTGACTGCGTCCGGCGGTGGTGGCGGCGGCGACCTGTCTGGTGTGCGCCGCGCAGCAACCTATCTCGTGATCGCGGGCGGCGGTGGTGGTGCAGCAGGAAACATTGGTGGTGGTGCACCGGCCTCGGGCGCAGGCGGTGGCGCGTCAGGCACCGCGGGCGGAAATGACAGTAACCAGAGCCTCTCGACGGGCGGCGGCGCCGGCACCCCGACCGTCGTCGGCGCTGGAGGAAACGCCGGGGTGAACGGCAGTGCCGGCGTTTCGGGCGTGGGGACGCGCGGCGGCGCGGGCGGCGTGGGCAATGGTGGTGGCGGCGGCGCGCCGGGCGCCCTCGGCTATGGCGGCGCGGGTGGCGGGAAGGGCACGGCTGGCAACCATGCCGGTGGTGGTGGTGGTGGAGGCGGTGGCCTGTTCGGCGGTGGCGGTGGTGGATCGGGTGCGGGGGCCACGAGCGGAGGGGGCGCACCGGGTGGTGGCGGGAGCGCCGTCGCCACGGGATCCGCGAGCATGATGATCGCCGGGGCTGGAGCCACGCCAGGCAACGCGAACGATCCGATGCATCAGGTCGGCGTGGGGACTGGTGGCCTCGCGGGCCTCGATGCCACGAGTGGCGGTCCCGGCGGGAACGGCCTCGTCGTGATCAGCTACTGACGTCGCGTTGCACTCAGCGCATGACGATCGTGTAGCCGAGCTCGCGATCGCGCGCGCAACGCTTCGAGTCCGCCGCACACGCGATGCGGAGCTCGGCCGAGTTGTCCGGAGAGCGGAATCGATCGTAGGCCGCGAGCGCGGCGGCGGCCTCGGGGCGCCCGAGCCCGGCGAGCGCGGTGGCCTGGCTGCGCAGCAGATCGGGATCGCGCGGCGCGAGCTCGAGGCCCTTGGTCGCCGCCGCGAGTGCGCCCGCGTTGTCCCCCGTCGAGCCGAGCACGCGCGCGTACAGCATCCACGCCATCGAGTTCCCCGGCGCTCGCTCGGTGCACGCCTTCGCCGGTGCCACCGCATCGTCCCAGCGCCAGACCCGCGCCAGCGCATCGGCCGCGACGGCATCGAGCACGGCGGGCCCAGGCGTGGGCAGGAGCGGCCGGGCCTCTGCGATCAGCGCGAGGGCATCCTCCACCCGCCCTTGCTTCGAGGCGACCCAGCCGAGTTGAACGAGGACCATGGCGCGCGCGCGCTTGTCGCCCGCGGGCGCGGCGGCGAGCGCCGCCTCGAGCACGAACCGCGCCTCCTCGAGGCGCTCGGTCACCGTGTTGACGAGCGCCATGCCGTGCTCGTACTCGCGCTCCCACACCGGGCGCGCGTTGTGGGCGATGGCGCCCGTGCCGACCTGCAGTGAGGTCTCCGCGATCAAGGTGATCGGCTGCGGCTTGCAGGGATCGAGCGCCACGTCACGCGCACCCTTCGCACCCGCGATGAACGCCAGCCCCTCAGGGGTCTTGGCCGCAGCGCAGACATTCGCCTGCATCTTGAGCGTCCGGCTGCGGTGGCGCAGGCGGGCGGTGACGGTGAGCGGGAGCTGCGCCGCTGCGAGCGTGTTCGGGACATCGAAGGCGAACCGCGTGACCTGCGCCTCGCGCGCCGCCACGGTCTGGGTCGCGATCTGTGTGCGGAACGCGGCCATCTGATGCTCCTCGAGCACGTTGCCCTTGTCGTCGACGACGAGGGTCCGCAGGACGTGCGTGTCCTCGTCCTTGGGATCGGTCTCGTGCGTGAGCCCCGAAGACGCGATCCGCTTGCCGAGGTGATCGGTGACCTCGACCTCGACCCACGCATCCTGGATGTCGAGCACGCCACCCGGGAACCGGTGGCCGACGAGCAGGTTGCGGATCACGACATCCAGCGCGAGCCGCGTCCCCGCCGTGACCGGTGCGGTCTCCGCCGGGAGGTGCCAGGTCGCGCCCGCCGGATCTTCGATCCGTGCGCCGGCAATATCGATCGAGGCGGCGCCGGAGAGCTTGGTGCGCAGCCGCGCGAGGTGCTCGGTGTCGCCGCGCATCGACGCCATCCAGGTGTGCCCGCCGAGGAAGCGGTGCGAGGCCAGCGTGCCGTTCTTGGCGCCGTATTCGTTCGCCGATGCGGGCTCGCGATCCATGTGGCAATCGATGCACGACTTCTTCTCGACCTTGTCGACCCGCCCCATCCCGTTGCCGTTCCACGCCGAGTTGCGCCACATCCCCGGCTCGTCGAGCCCGGAGAGATGCACCGGCATGCCCATGTCGGGCGACAGGAAGCCGCGATGGCATCCGACGCACAGCTCGGCGCCGCTCGCCTTCACGGTGACCTGCGCCTTGTGGCGCGCGATCGATTGCGGGTCGGACAGCGTGGGCGCCTCGATCGGCGTGCGAGACCACACGTAGCTCCCGTTGCCATCCTTGGTGGTGCTCTTGATGCCGTGGCACAGGCTGCAGGTCACGCCCGAGTGCGCGCGGAGATCCGCCGCGGGGATGGCGTCGCCGCTGGTCATCAGCCCGTCGACCATCAGCGGCATGTCGTGGCAGCCACCGCAGTGCTGGCTGGTCTTGTTGCCGAGATCGTGGCGCATCAGCTCGACGTTGACGCGATAGATCGGATTCCCGAACGATGCGAACGAGTGCGCGCTCGTCGACCACTGCGCCGCCGCATCGGGGTGGCAGGTCGCACAGCTGTCGACATCGGACAGCATCGTGCCGTCGGAGACGTCGCCGGCGACGTGCGGCGTGGTCCGATCGATCTTGACCAGGCTCGGCCCGAAATCACCGGGCGCGCTCGGGATCCGCGTCGCCGCGGCCACCGTGGTGCGGCGAACCTCGACCGGATCGAGCGGCCGCGACTCCTGGCTGCCGCAGGCCACGAGGCATGCCGCGAGCATCAGGACCGAACCGCCAGACGAGCGCGCCATCGCCACAGCCTACTTCTTCCGCCGCGCGACCAGGAGCATCAACGCCACGAGCACGAGGCCCGCGGACGCGCCGAACCCGAAGCCCATGGCCTTGGTGCCAGGCGGGGTCGCGAACTTGGCTCCGTTCGGCACGGGCGCGGGCGGCTTGGGCGTCGCCGAGGCCTGCTTCTTGAGCCCGATCTCCCAGAGGTCACGCTTGACCATGCTGGCGACCGAGAGCTTGCCGCGCGGCGCGAACGCGAGCTTGTTCGCGGCGATCGTCGGCTGGTAGTTACCATCCGGCGGTCCGCCCCACACGCCGCGCTGCGGGTTCTTGCAGCGGATCGCGCCGGTCCACCAGTGGCGGATCGCGTAGCGCGCCTGGAAGTAGTTCTGATCGGAAGGCGCGGCGCCGTACTCGAGGCCCTGCTTGCTCCACTGCTCGCGCCCGCCGGTGATCGGCTTGGCATCCTTGAACCGCAGGTCGTCCTTCATGTCGGCCTTGCCGTACCGCGCGTGGAGGCGGGTCAGCACGAACGAGCCCTGCGCGATCTGGCCCTGCACGATGTCGCCGCCGAGCGTCATCAGATCCGCCTGGTTGACGTCGAGCTCGGGGCACGGATCGCAGTGGTACTGCGGCACGGCCGTCCACGCATACTCGGTCACCACGGCACCCGGGTTCGCCTCGACGGTCTTGTCGAACAGCGCGGCGTAGAACTCGGCGAACCGGGTCTTGACGGAGTCCTTGACGTCGAAGTTCGTGGGGATCACGACGTTCTTGTAGTTCGCGACCTCGTAGCGCTTGTCGGGCGAGAGGATGTTGACGATCAGGTCCTGCTTGCCGTTGGCGTTCGCCATCCCGAGCCGGATCGGCAGCGAGAAGTCTTCGCTGTCGTAGTGGAACCGGATCGGCGACAGCGCCGCGTGGTTGTCCACCATCTGGACCTTCTTCGGATCGACCTTCGCGACGAAGAACTTCATCCCGGCCTCGACGTACGGCCGGAGCAGCGGCTCGGCGCCATCGGGGATCTTGTAGTTGTTCCGCTTGAGCCAGGTCTCGAGCCCCGTGGCCTCGGTGGCCGACAGGATCAAGATCTTGTACTCGGCGACGTCGAACTGCGCCTCGATCTTGACCGAGTCCTTCTCGCGGTCCATCGAGCGCGCCACCTTCTGCGATGCCATCCCGGCGCTCGGGGCCATGTCGTACTTGGCCTCCTCGTTGACCGGGCTCGGACACGGGTCCTGCTCCCAGTACTCGACGAGGCGCGGCGAGCCGAGCGACTCGACGTGATCGAACACGGACTTCGGCAGCGTCTTGACGTCGCCCTCCTTGAGGACGACCGGCACCGGGATTACCATCGCGAAGTCCTCGAGCGGACCCTTGTAGTCGTTCTGCATCGACAGGACGGTGCGCGTGCCCTGACGCATCAACACGACCTGCGTGGCGTCGGCGGACAGCTTGGCGCCCGAGCCGCTGACATAGAAGCCGCAGAACGCGCCGGCCGGACCCGATGCTGCTGCGAGTGCGAGCGCCGCGGCGCCCAGAGTGATCCCGATCTTCGTCATGTCACGTTCCCCTGGGTGCCTGAGAGATGCTGCGAGACGCCTGAGCTGCTGAGCTGCCTGAGCTGCCTGAGCTGCCTGAGCGGAAATCGCTCGGTCTGGATGTCAACGCGCCCGCCGAGGCCGGGGTCTACGCGGGGCAAGAAGCCACGCGAGGCCGCCGAGTGCCATCAGCAAGCCACCGGAATCACTCGCCTGGCAGCCACAGCCCTGCGGCTTCCCCGAGAACCCGGCGCCCCCCGGCAACGGCACGCCCCGCTTGACCGCGATCTCGGGGATGTCCTGTGCGACCAGGTTCGGCAGCGAGACCTGACCACGCGGCACGAATGCGAGGTTGGTGGCGGCCACGCCACCATCGGCGATCTGCTGGTTCACCCCCTCGGGAGGGCCACCCCACACGCCGCGTCGCGGGTTGGCGCACGCGATGGTCCCGGTCCACGCGTGGCGGATCGTGTAGCGCCCCTGGAAGTTGTTCGTCGAATCGGGCTTGGCGCGCTCCTCGAGGTGCCCGGCCTCGTCGCGGATCTCGCGGCCACCCACGATCGGTGGCGCCTGCTTGAACACGAGATCGTTGGGAGCGCCGTCCTTGCCGTAGCGCGCGTGCAGGCGCGTCAGCACGAACCCGTAGGGCTCGCCGCCGAGGACATCGGACCCGAGCGTGAGGAAGTCGCTGCCATCGAGCTGCGGCCCCGGGCACGGATCGCAGGTGCCCGCATCCCACGCATACTCGGTGATCACCGCACCCGGGTTCTGCTCGACGGTGCGATCGAACAGCGCGGCATAGAACTCGCCGAACCGCGTGCGGACCTCATCCTTGACGTCGAGGTTGGTCGGGATCGTGACGTTCTTGTAGTTCGCCAGCTCGTAGCGCTGGTTCTGCGACAGGATCGAGACGATCAGATCCTGCGTGCCGTTCGAGTTCGCGAGCCCGAGGCGGATCGGGAGGCTGAACTCGTCCGAATCGTAGTGGAAGCGCAGCGGCGACAGCATCGCCTGCCCGTGATCGAACCGGACCTTCTTCGGATCGACCTTGGCCACGAAGAACTTCGAGCCACTGGCGACGTACGGCCGGAGCAACGCCTCCGCGCCTTTCGGGATCTGATAGTGCTGATCGCGCAGGTACCGATCGAGGCCGGTCGACTCCGTCGCCGAGAGGATCACGATGTTGTACTCGCCGACCGTGAACTTGGCCTCGATCTTCACACCGTAGTTCCCGGGCGCGGATTCCGTGACGGGCGCCGACATCGGCGGCGACGCCGACATCATGTACCGCCGCTCGTCGCGGTCCTCCTGGTGACAGGGATCCTGCTCCCAGTACTCGACGAGCCGCGGCGCGCCCATCGTGTCGACCTTGCCGAACACGTCCTTCGGGAGCGTCTTGACGTCCGGCTCGTGCAGCACCACCGGCACGGGGATCACCATCGCGAAGTCCGCCGGCGGGCCCTGATAGTTGTTCTGCATCGCCAGCACCGTGCGCGTGCCCTGGCGCATCAACACCACCTGCGTGGCGTTGTTGAACATCTCGCCCCCCGCGCCGTTGATGTAGAAGCCGCAGAATGCCTGCGCCACCGTCGGCGCGAATAGGGCGGCGGCCATTACTACGGCGATCCCGAATCTCCGCATGTCTCGTCTCCTCAGGCGCCGCGCCGGGGCCTGCGACGACGCCGTGCGAATAGTCCGCTCGCCCCCACCAGCAACGCACCGCCGAGCAGACCATTACGGTCCGTCGCCTGGCAACCGCAGCCGCTCTTCTTCTTCGCGGGCTCCGAGGTCGCCACGGCGCTCCCCGAAGCCGAGCCGGGCGTCGACGGTGTCACGCTGGGCGCGCGCTGGGCGCCGGACTTCAGATCGATCTCGGGGACGTCCTGGAGCACCGAGGTCGCGAGCACCACCTGGCCGCGCGGTGCGAACGCGAGGTCGAGCGCCGACTTGGTCCCCGTCGGGGTGTAGCCCGGTCGCGCCATCACGTCGCCGGGAGGGCCGCCCCACCGCCCGCGCACCGGCTGCGCACAGGTCAAGGGTCCGGTCCACGCATGGCGAACCGCATAGCGACCCTGGAAGTTGTTGTCGGAGGCCGCGACAGCGCCCTCCTCGAGCTTGCCTCCGGTGGTCAGGTGCTCGCGACCGCCGGCGATCGGCTTGGCATCCTTGAACCGCAGATCGTCCTTCATGTCCTTGCCGTACCGCGCGTGGAGCCGCGTCAGCACGAAGTCCGCGTTGCCGTACACCGTCGGCTGCGCCGATGAACCCTGCAGCACATCCGCGCCGAGCGTGAGGAAGTCACTCTGGTCGAGCGCGGGCCCCGGGCACGGATCGCAGGTCGTGGCCTGCCACGCGTACTCGGTGACCACCGCGCCCGGATTCTTCTCGACGGTGCGATCGAACAGCGCAGCGTAGAACGAGCCGAACTTGTCCTTCACGGACTCGGCGACGTCGAGGTTCGTGGGGATCGTGACGTTCGGGTAGTTGGAGACCTCGTAGCGCTGGTGCGGCGCGAGGATGTTGACGATCAGATCCTGCGTGCCGCTCGAGTTCGCGAGCCCGAGCCGGATCGGCAGGGCGAACTCCTCGCTGTCGTAGTGAAACCGCAGCGGCGACAGCGCCGCGCGATTGCCGACGAACGTCACCTTCTTCGGGTCGACCTTCGCGACGAAGAACTTCATCCCGTTCTCGACGTACGGCCGGAGCAGCGGCACCGCGCCATCGGGGATCGTGTAGTTCTCCTGCCGCAGCCAGGTGTCGAGCCCCGTCGCTTCCTTGGCCGAGAGGATCAGGATGTTGTACTCGCCGACGGTGAACTTCGCCTCGATCGTGACGCCGAGGTCCTGCCGCATCTGGCCATCGGCCGACGCCATCGGCGCCGACATCGGGGCGCTCATCTTCTTCTCTTCTCCGTGGTTGTCGCCCTGCCCGCACGGATCCTGCTCCCAGTACTCGACGAGCCGCGGCGCCCCCATCTGCTCGACGTGCGAGAACACGTCCTTGGGCAGCGTCTTCACGTCGGCCTCGTGCAGCACCACCGGGACCGGTACCACCATCGCGAACGCCTCGGGTGGCCCCTGGTAGTTGTTCTGCATCGACAGCACGGTCCGCGTGCCCATCCGCATGAGCACCACCTGCGTCGCGTCGTTGAACATCTTCTGATCGCCACCGGCGACGTAGAAGCCGCAGAACGCGTGGGCGACATGCGCTCCACCGAGGAGCAGGGCGGAGGCCGTGGCAGCGGCGAGCGTCTGGGCGAGCTTCATCGTGGGAGCATAGACCCCGGCCGCCCTTGGATCCTTGGGCGGTGACGTCAGCTGCTACGACGCATCGTCATCGCGCTTGACCACGCGCGCCGCGGGGAGATCGGGCAGGGAGGTCTCCGCGGCCCGCGCGGCATTGGCGATCTCGGGCATCGACTCATCGGGGAGCGAGGTCTTGCCGCGCACCATCGTCATGTAGAACACGCCGCCGATCGCGAGCACGACCGCGATCACCGCGCTCTCCTTCGGCTGGTTGTAGATCTGCGCGCCGGCGATCCACACCGAGAGGACGATGAAGGCGATCGGGGTCACCGGATAGCCGAACGTGCGATAGGCGGCCTGCTGACCGCGGCGCCGCAGGACGAACACGGCGCTGACCGTGAGCGCCGCGAAGATCGCGAGGGTGAAGCCGACGAACCGGATCAGCACGTCCGGATCGCCGACGAGGCAGAACACGATCGCGAGCCCGCCCTGCGTGAGCACGGCCGCCAGCGGAACGCCGCGCTTGTTGTGGTGCGCGAGCTGGCGCGGCAAGGCGCGATCGATCGCCATCGCGGCGTAGACCCGCGGGCCCGCCATGATCATCGCGCTGACCGATGACACGAGGGCGAGCGCGATCACGCTGGTCACCAGCTTGCCGGCGCTCTGCCCGAACAGGCTGCGCGCGGCGTGATCACCCACCTCGAACACGCCCGCCAGCCCATCGGATGGCACCGCGTAGAAGAACACCACGTTGAGCAGCACGTACAGCAACATCACGATGCCGGTGCCGAGCAACAGCGCGCGTGGCAGCGTGCGCTCGGGGCGCTCGACCTCGTTCGCGATGTAGGCCGCGGCGTTCCAGCCCGAGTACGCGAAGCTCACGTAGATGAGGGCGGTGGCAAAGGCCATCGTGCCCACGTTCGAGAGCCCGCCGTGCTGGCTCGCGAAGTTGGACCAGCTGCCATCACCGACGAGGAGGCCGGCGGTGATGAACACGACGATCAGGAGGACCTTGGCGGCCGTGAACCCGGCCTGCACCCAGCCGCCGATCTTCGAATCGAAGGCATGCAGTGCGGTGACCACCACGATCAGCGCCATCGCGATCGCCTGCCCCGCGCCGAGATGGATCGAGACCGAGAGGCTCCCGATCCCGAGGCTGCCCGAGGCCCACGGCACATCGGCGTGGAGCGACGGGACAAGCGTGGCCAGGTAGCGCGAGAACGCGAGAGCGGCGACCGCGATCGGCGCGGAGAACCCCGCCGTCATCGACACCCAGCCGCTCATGAACCCCGCGACCGGGTGATACGCCTCGCGCAGATAGACATACTCGCCACCCGCGCGCGGCATCATCGAGCCGAGCTCTGCGTACGCCGCGGCGCCGCACAGCGCGAGCAACCCGCCGACCACCCACGCGAGGAGGATCGTGATCGGATCGTGCAGGCTCGCCGCCTGGAACCCGGTGCTCGTGAACACCCCGGTCCCGATCATGTTCGCGATCACGATGGCCGCGGTGACGATCAGCCCCAGCCGGCGTTTCGGTGGGGTCACGGAGTGGCCCCACGAGGCGACGGCGACAACGGCAACATCGGCGCGATCGTACGTCGACCGGCGCCGCCGTCCAAGCTAACGGCCGGGAACGTCGACGGCGACCGCGGGCCGCATGTTGCGGTCGAGGAACGCGAGGGCGTCGCGCCAGCACCTGCGTGCGGCCGGGTCCCAGACCAGGGCGTGGAACGCATGAATGCCGCCGGGGTAATACCGCGCCTCGCACGGGACATCGAGCGCGGCGAGGGCCTTCTCGAGCCGGCGCGTGTCATCGAGCAGCGGATCGCGCGTCCCCACCGGCGCGAAGAACGGCGGCAACGGCCGGTCGAGGTGCGGTTGCGCGCGGATCCCGGCGACCGCTTCTTCGAGGAGGCGCAGCGGGTCGGCGAGCTCGGTCTCGGGCCCCGGCGCCGGCGAGTACCCATGGAGGTAGGACGCGGACGCATCGCGGATCATTCCATCGACCCAGAACGGCAGCCGCCGGCGCTGCGAGAACCGCTCCGGGCTCGACACCTGCAACATCGCGCAGAACGGCAAGGTCGCCCGGGGCACGACGCCGAGATCGAACACCTCGCGCGCCCACGGCTCGCTCCGGCGCTGCGTCGCGGCGAGCGTGAGGGCGGTGATCAGGTTGCCACCGGCGGACTCGCCGGCTACCGCGATCCGCGTGGGATCTCCGCCGAGCTCCTCGAGGTGCCTGACCATCCAGGCGTACGCCATGCAGGTGTCCTCGATCGCCGCGGGATACGGATGCTTCGGCGCGAGGCGGTAGCTGATGTTGACGACCAGGTAGCCGAAGCGGGCGAACACCAGGCCCATCAGCCAGTGCGTGTCCTTCGACAGCAGGTGGAAGGCGCCGCCGTGGACGTAGAACACCACCGGCCACGGCTTCGGGCGATGGATCGGGCGGTAGATGTCGAGCTGTCGCCAGTCGGCGTGCCCCGGCCCATAGGCGATATCGCGCTCGACCTCGACGCCGTGCCGACGGGGAGAGGCCGCGGGATGCAGCTGCCCGAGCGAGGCGAGCCCTTCGAAGAACGCCGACGCAGCGGCCGACCGAGCGCGTCGCCACAGGGTCGAGCGATACAGGCGCGGCCGCGGGGCGACGGGAGGGGACGTGACAGGAGCTTCGGCGCGGGCGGCGGTACGGCTCAAGGGATTGGCTGTAATGTTACCTTGACCGTTCGCCGTTGGCCTTCGCTCTCGACGGTGAGATCGACCTCGTCTCCCACCTTGTGGGCATCGATGACCCGGAACAGGTCGCTCGAGCGGTGGACCTCGGTGGTGTCGATCTTCACGATCACGTCGCCGAGCTGCCAGCCGCCCTGGGTGGGCTGGGTGCCGCGGATCCCCGCCTTCTCGGCCGCGCCGCCAGGTGCCACGCCGAGGACGACGACGCCATCGATCTTCTGCTGGGCCGCGATCTGATCGGAGAGGATGTTCACGCCGAGGCCGGGGCGGACGATCTTTCCGCCCTTGAGCAGCTGCGGCACGATCGTGTTGATCGTGTCCACAGGCACCGCGAACCCGATGCCGGCGTTGGCGCCGGAGGGCGAGTAGATCGCGGTATTGATCCCGATCAGGCGACCGGAGCTGTCGAGCAGCGGGCCACCGGAGTTACCCGGGTTGATCGAGGCGTCGGTCTGGATCACGTCGAAGATCGAGCGCTGGGTCACGCTCTTGATCTCGCGCCCGAGGCCGGAGATCACGCCGGTGGTGAGCGTCTGGTCGAGGCCGAACGGGTTGCCGATCGCGAGGACGTACTGCCCGACCTTGAGCGTCGCGGACTGCCCGATCGGGAGGGGCAACAGCTTCTGCGGCGGCGCATCGATGTGGAGCACCGCGATGTCCTTGTCGGGCGCAGTCCCGATGATTGTGGCGGCATAGGTCGAGCCGTCGTTGAGGGTGACGCTCGCGCGATCGCCGCCGCGCACCACGTGGAAGTTGGTGACGATGTGGCCGTCCTGATCCCACACGAAGCCCGAGCCGGTGCCCTGCGGGATCTCGGTCACATCCAGCGTCATCCGATCGCGATGCGTCTCGAGGCTCGTGATGTGGACCACGGAGCGGCTGAACTTGCCGAACACGTCGATCGTCGCCTGCTCGCTCGCTCCGAGCTTGTCATCTGGACGTTGCGCGACCGGGCGGGGCTCGTAGTTCACGTAGTCGCGCTGCGGCTTGCGCCGCTGCTGGACCACGGTGAACACCAGGGCACCTGCGACCAGGAGGAGTAAGACGGCGAGGACCTTGGTCAACAGGCCTGATTCGCTCATCGAACGCGGCGGAGGATTCGGCTCACGGCTCACGGGATACAGGGATTGTGACATGGCGGGGCGTCCCGGGGGATTACCCGTGTCGCCCTGCCGCCTATTCCGCCCGTTCCGCCCGTTCCACGCAGCTTTCGGCCGCAGCTCGGCTCAGTGGGATGACAGGAAGTGCTCGGCCTCGAGGGCGGAGGCACAGCCCGAGCCGGCGGCGGTGATCGCCTGGCGGTACTTCTTGTCCTGGACATCGCCCGCGGCGAACACACCCGGCACCGACGTCTCGGTGGTCCCCGGCGTGGTCACGACATAGCCCTGCTCGTCGCATGCCAGCTGGCCATCAAGGAACTTGGTGTTCGGCACGTGGCCGATCGCGAAGAAGAACCCCGCCGCGGCGACCGGCCGTTCGATGTTGGTCTTGAGATCGAGCACGTGGACGGTCTCGCAGCCCATCTTGCCCTCGACCCGGGTGACCTTGTGCGACAGCAGGAACTCGATCTTGGGGTTCTTTCGCGCGCGGTCCTGCATGATCTGCGACGCCCGGAACTCGTCGCGGCGGTGGACGAGATAGACCTTGCTGGCGAACTTGGTGAGGAACCCAGCCTCCTCCATCGCGGAGTCGCCGCCGCCGACGACGAACATCGGCTTGTTCCGGAACATCGGCAACGCGCCGTCACACACGGCACACGCCGAGACGCCCTTCTGCCACAGCTCACCATCGCGCGTCCCCGGGATGTCATCGCGCTTCGCGGTGGCTCCGGTCGCGATGATCAAGGTCTTCGCCTCGCCCTCCTGCTCGTCGGTCCAGAACCGGAACGGGCGCTTCGAGAGGTCGACCTTGTTGACCGTCTCGGTGTGGATCCGCGTGCCGAACCGGACCGACTGCGCCCGGAACCGCTCGGTCAGCTCGGGGCCGCCGATGCCCTCTGGGAACCCCGGGAAGTTCTCGACGTCGGTCGTCGTGGTCAGCTGGCCGCCAGCGGCGATCCCCCCGGCCATGAAGCCCTCGTACAGCACGGGGGCGAGGTTGGCGCGCGCCGCATAGATGGCGGCGGTGTGGGCGGCGGGGCCGCTGCCGATGATGACGACGTTCTCGGTCATGGAGGGGAAGGTCTAGCAAGCTGTGGATCTCGTTTCAACGACGCGGGGCGCTTGTGCGAGCACCCACAGTGATCGATCCTCGCTGGGTATGGAGCTTGCCTGCCTCGCTCAACTGGAGCGCTCGCATCGACGTCATGACGACGTGATGGCGGGCCTCCTCGAGGCCGCGCGGCGGCTCGCGGCCGGGCGCCCCGACG
>JAYVRN010000243.1:0-1995 GCA_043776275.1 Myxococcales bacterium
CGCGACCGTCCGCGCGGGGAGCGTCACCGGCACGTTCGGGCTCCGCGGATCGGAGAGGTGCTCGAGCTTCTGGGCACGTCCGTGGGCCGCCACCGCATCGCGCCCGGCCTCGCGGCACGCCTCGGTCAACGTCGTGCACGCGGCGAACGTGGCATCGAGCTGGGTCGCCGCCCGATCCCACGCCTCGATCGTTCCGGCCGCCGCCGCAACGTCGATCGGTGTGCGCTTCACCGCCACCGCCTGTGCCGGGGGCGGCACCGGCACCGGTGCGGGTGCAGGTGCGGGTGCGGGGTCCTTGCACGCGGTGAGGGCGACGATGATCAGCAGGAGCTCGGCGCGCACGTCACCTCGACACGCACGACCTTGTCAGATTGCAGGCTCGCGTGCGAGGGCTCAGCGCTTGGTCGCGGCCTTGGCGGCGGCGAAGTCCGCGTGATGTGTCGCGGAGACCTTGCTCAGCTGCTCCGAGAGCAGCGCATCGCCATCGACGATCAGCGTGGTGTCCATGCCGTGGACCTTGGCCGTGAACACCTCCTTGCCGTCCTTCTGCGCGAACCCGCAGGTGCTGGGCTCGGACTTCCAGCGATCGAACATCGCGCTCCAGCTCAGGCACGTGCCCGCCTCATCGAGCGTGAGCACCTCGTTCGAGATGCACGCGACGGCGGTCTTGCCCTGGCGCGATCCCGCGTCGCCGAGGCCCGTCGCCAGCGCGCCGTTCCGGATCGTGAAGTGGCTGGTGGTACCGGAGTTGCCGCTGGCCGTGTGCTCGGTGAGCTTCGCGGAGCACGGCGATTCGAGCTCGAACGAGAGCTGCTTCTCGGCCTTGCCATCCCAGCTCGTCGCCACGGGGCCCTTGATCTCGTACGCGATCGGCGAGCCGAGGGACGCTTCGGTCACCCACGCGCCCTGCCAGGCCTTCGCGCGCGCGGGCAGATCCCAGGCCGCGAACGCGGGCGGTGCCTGCTTCGGGAGCACCGCCGCCAGCTCGTCGCTCACCGGCGCGGCTTCGTTGCCCTTCGCCGCGGGGCCAGCCCCGCTCTTGGGGGAGTCCTTGTCGTCCTTCTTGCACGCGGTGGCAGTCAGGGTGGCGGTGATCAGGAGCAGCGAGGGGAGGAGCTTCATGCGCCGGCGATATTGCACCGCGCATACCAGCGCAAGTCCGCGACCGTACGTCCCCCGCCGCTGCCAGTTCTGGCCGCTCCGCCACGCATGGCAGCGCATCGGGTCACCCTCCGCGCATCGAGATCCACCCAGGACCCTGACGCCGGGTGCCCCGCGGTCTACCATTGCGGTCGCAAGTGCTGTTGTCCCCCATCCCCGACCCCCGGCGGATCGAGCTCGCATCCATCGCCGACGTGCCGAGAGATCCCGAGCTCGCGAAGTTGCTCCGCGAGAGCGGCGTCGTCCTCTCGTTCCGTGCGCTGACCGAGTCCGAACGCGACAACCTGATCGCGCGGCTCCGGACGGCGTTCCCCGAGCACTCCACGTTCTGGAGTGGACCGATGTGGGTCACGATCCTCCCGATCGTCCCGCGCGCCCGGGTCCTCGCGAGGACCGCTGACGTGCGCATGGCGATCACGGACTACCTGACCACCCGCCGCGAGCTGATGACGCACTATCGCAACGGCACGCTCGATCCGCAGTGGGACGCGAGCGAGCACGGCGGGGACTGCACCTTCGAACACTTCAAGACCAAGCAGGTCGTCGAGGCGCCGCTGTGGAGCGATCGAGGCCAGCTCGATCCGATGTTCTTCGCCACGTTCGTGCGCTCCACGCCGGCGCACGTCCGTGTGGCCGAGCTCCTGACGCGCGACTTCCACGATGCGGCGCGGATCCTCGAGCTGGTCGCGCCCGGCGCGTAGCGCTGCGACGCTGCTGGCGTCGACGGATCGACTAGGATCGTGGCGATGCGCCTCTGCAAGCCGCCCGCGCCGTTCTCGGCCTCCACGACGGACCGGGTCGTGTTCCTCGCCGGCTCGATCGACCAGGGCCATG
>JAYVRN010000244.1:0-6422 GCA_043776275.1 Myxococcales bacterium
GGCTACGACCACATCGTGATCGACGCGCCCCCGGTGCTCGGCTCCGCCGATGTGAACCTGATGGCCGACGCCGCCGATGCGGTGATCTTCGCCCTCCGCGCTCGCGTGACCACCACGCGGGATCTACGCAAGGCGATCGATCAGCTCGGCGCCGCGAAGGTCGTCGGCACCGTGCTCGTCCAGTAGCACCGCTACCGGATCACCCGCGCGCCCAAAAGCCAGCGGCCGCGCATCGAGTACAGCACCGGCACCGCCATGCGGCTGATCAGCAGGGACGCGATCTCACCCGCCAGGAGAGAGATCGCGAGGCCCTGGAAGATCGGATCGAACAGGATCACCGCCGAGCCGGCCACCACGGCGAGCGCCGTCAGCAGCATCGGCCGGAACCGCACGGCGCCCGCATCGACCACCGCCTCCGCGAGCGGCATCCCCTCCCGCAGGCGTTGCTCGATGAAGTCCACGAGGATGATCGAGTTGCGCACCACGATCCCGGCGCCGGCCATGAAGCCGATCATCGACGTCGCCGTGAAGAACGCCCCACCCGCGGCGTGCGCCGGCAGGATCCCGACGAGCGAGAACGGGATCGCGGCCATCACCACGAGCGGGGTGGTGAACGACTTGAACCAGCCGACCAGCAGCCCGTAGATCACGATCATCACCACGCCGAACGCGATCCCGAGATCGCGGAACACCTCGAGCGTGATCTGCCACTCGCCATCCCACTTCAGCGCCGGCCGCGCATCGTCCTTCGGCATCGACGCGTTGAACACCTCGATCGGACCGGGCGCGCCACCGAACTGGGCGGCGTCCAGCTTCCCGAGCTGCGCGTTCATCGCCGAGATCGCATAGACCGGGCTCTCCGCGCCACCCGCGATGTCGCCCGTGACGTAGACCACCGGCAACAGGTTCTTGTGATAGATGCTGCGGTCCTCTTCGACGTTGACCACCCGAACGAGCTCGCCGAGCGGGACGATCGCACCATCCGCGGCGCGCATCCGCAGCCCGGCGAGATCCTCGGACGAGGAGACCTGCGCATCGGGGACGTCGACCATCACCACGACGTCCTCGCGTTCGAGCGGCAGGTGGACGAGGCCCGCGGGTGCACCACTCGTGGCGATTCGCAGCGCAGAGGCCACGGCGTCCGGAGAGATGCCGTGGAGCACGGCCTTCTCCTTGTCGACCACGAACCGGACCTTCGGGTGCGCGGCCTCGACGTACCAGTCGACGTCGACCACGCCCGGGGTCGACCGGAACACCTCGCGCACGCTGACCGCGAACCGCTGCCGCGCCTCGGCGTCCGGGCCATAGATCTCCGCGACCAAGGTCTGGAGCACCGGCGGACCGGGTGGCACCTCGACCACGGCGATCCGCGCGCCATAGCGTGCCGCGGCGCGCTCGGCGAGCGGCCGGATCCTGCGCGCGATGTCGTGGCTCTGCGCGCTCCGCTCGTCCTTGGGCAGCAGGTTGACCTGCACATCGGCGACGGCCGCGCCCTGACGCATGTCGTAGTGGCGCACGAGGCCGTTGAACGTGAACGGTGAGGCCGTGCCCGCGTACACCTGATAGTTCGTGACCTCCGGCTCCCCGCGCACGGCCGCGGCGATGTCCCGCGCCGCGGCCGCGGTGCGCTCGAGCGAAGCGTCCTCCGGCATGTTGATCACGATGTCGAGCTCGCTCTTGTTGTCGAACGGGAGCATCTTGACGTGGACAGCCCCCAGCGGGACCAGCGCGATCGCGCCCACCAGCAGGCCACCGATCACGACGAAGAAGCCCACGCGCCACCGCACCCGGCCGACGAGGCGCGACATCAACCAGCGGTAGCCGCGGGTCAACCGACTCTCACGGGCGTGGGCCCGAGCGTCGGTCGGACCGTGCGCCGCGCCACCCTTCAGCAAGCGCGAGGCCGCCCACGGGGTGACCACGAAGGCGATCACGAGCGAGAACGCCATCGCCGCGGTGGCGCCGATCGGGATCGGGCGCATGTACGGCCCCATCAACCCGCCGACGAAGGCCATCGGCACGATGGCGCCGATCACCGCGAGCGTGGCGAGAATCGTCGGGTTGCCGACCTCGGCCACGGCGCGGATCGCGATATCCCTGAGCGAGCGTCCGTGGTTCTCCGGCAGATCGCGGTGCCGGACCACATTCTCGACGACGACGATCGCGTCATCGACGAGGATGCCGATCGAGAAGATCAGCGCGAACAGCGTGATCCGATTGAGCGTGTAGCCCACGAGGTAGAACACGAACAACGTGAGCGCGAGCGTCGAAGGGATCGCGATCGCTACCACGAGCGATTCGCGCCAGCCGAGCATGAACAGCACCAGCAGCGAGACGCTGAGGATCGCGATCGCCATGTGGAACAGCAGCTCGTTCGATTTCTCCGACGAGGTCTCGCCGTAGTTGCGGGTGGTGGTGACCTGGACCTCCGCCGGGATCACGGTCCCCTCGAGGCGATGGAGCTCCGCGAGCACGCCGTCGGCCACCACGATCGCGTTGGTCCCCGGCCGCTTCGCGATCGAGAGCGTCACGGCCGGCTCGTCCCGCGGGGCACGGGTCTCCGCCCCGCCCCTGCCGAAGAACACATACTGCGCGGGATCCTCGGCGCCGTCCTCGATGCGCGCCACGTCGCGCAGGTGCACCGGACTCGCCGCGTGCACACCGACCACGGTGTCGCCCACGTCGTCCGCATCCGCGAAGAACCCACCGGCCTCGACGATCACGTCCTGGTCGTGTGCCGTGAACGCACCCACGGTGGCCTGGTGGTTGGCCGCGAGCGCCGCCACCAACCCATCGGAGAGCCCGAGGCCGCGCGCGGCGAGCGCCGCCGGATCGAGCCGAACGCGCACCTGCCGCCGGAGCCCGCCGATCAGCTTGGTCTCCGAGACATCGGTGGTGCGCTTCACCCGCGCCTCGACCTCGGCGGCCACCCGGCGGAGCTGCTCGTGATCGTAGACCGTGGAGTGAAAGGTCAGCGCGAGGATCGGTACATCGTCGATCGAGCGCGCCTTGATCAGCGGTGCGGAGGCCCCCGGCGGGATCTTGTCCGCGTTGCCGATCAACTTCTGGTGGAGCTTCACCAGCGAGCGCTCCACATCCTGCCCGACCCGGAACCGCACGATCGCCGTGGCGCGGCCGGGCTGGCTGGTGCTGTAGACGTACTCGACGCCCTCGATCTCCCACAGCAGCCTCTCGAGCGGCGAGGTCACCCGGCGCTCCACCTCGGCGGCCGTCGCGCCCGGCATGGTGACCAGCACGTCCACCATCGGGACCTTGATCTGCGGCTCCTCCTCGCGCGGCAGGATCACCGCCGCACCGAGCCCGAGGAGCACGGAGACGATCACGAGCAGCGGCGTCAGCTTCGAGTTCACGAACGCCTTCGCGAGCGCGCCCGCCAGCCCGAGTGACGGGACCTTGTCGCTCATCGCGTCACCGTCACGGGTTGGCCATCGACCAGCACTTCAGGAACATCGATCACCACCAGCTCGCCATCGCGGACGCCCGACCGCAGCTCGATCCGCTCGTCGGCGCTGCGCCCGGTGCGAACCAGCCGCATGCGCGCGGCGCCGTCCGCGACCACGTAGACCGCCTCGAGCTGGCCGTGGCGGACCACGGCATGCACGGGCACGGTGAGCGCATGGACCTCGCTCGCCGGCACGGTGGCGCGACCGAACGCACCCGCGCGCAGGCGGGGGTCGGGCGGCAGGGCGAGCTTCACGAGTACGGTGCGGCTCGTCGCATCTGCGTTGGGGCTGATCTCCGCGACCGTGGCGGTGACCGCCGCATCGAGGACGTCGAGGCGAACCTGGATGCCGGCGGCGTGCTCGAACGCTCGCGCGAGGTTCTCGGGGACGGTCGCCTCGAACCGCAGCGAGCTCGGATCCTCGATCACGCACACCGGCTTGCCGGGCATCGCCAGGTCTCCCGCGTTCGCGAGCTTGGCCGTGACCACGCCGGCGAACGGGGCGCGCATCGTGGCATAGCCAGCCATCGCGGCGGCCTCGGCGCGAGCGGCCTCGGCGATCCGATGGCGCGACACCGCCGCGTCGTAGTCCGCTCCCGGTAGCGCGCCGCTGGCGTGCAACCTGGTCACGCGCGTGAGCTCGAGATCTGCCTGCGCGAGCGTCTCGCGGGCCTGATCGAGCCGGGCGTTCAGCTCCTGGACCGACAGACGAGCGATCACGTCGCCCGCCTTGACCTGGCTCCCCAGCGCGCAGCGCAGCTCGGCGAGCTTGCCCATCACGGTCGGGGACAGCTCCACCGTGTCGCGCGCACGGACCGTGCCGATCACCTCCTCGCCGACCATCCGGGTCACCATGCGGGCAGGTTCGGCGTGAACCGCGCGGCTGGCCGGCAGGTGGTCCTCGGGCTCGTGGTGGGAGGAGCTGCGGCAGCCAGGGAGGACGACGACGGCGACGGCAACGGCGACGGAAGCGATTGAAAGCGTGCGGTCGGGCATCTCCGGCGTCAGAGCCGGGGAGGCGCCAAAGGATTCAGAAAACTGTCCGAACCGTTCGGCCTCGGCCAGACTCTCACCGGCGATGACAACCTCCTGGGATGAGCGGTATTCGGGCGAGGACTATGCCTACGGGACCGAGGCGAACGACTTCCTCCGCGCGGAGGCTCACCGGATCCCGCCCGGCCCGGTCCTGTGCCTCGCGGAGGGCGAGGGCCGGAACGCGGTGTTCCTCGCCGGCCTCGGCCACCCGGTCACCGCCGTCGATCTCTCCGCCGAAGGGCTGCGCAAGGCCGAGCGGCTCGCGCAGCGCCACGGCGTCACCCTCGAGCTGATCCAGGCGGACCTCGCGACCTTCGATCTGGGCATCGACCGATGGAGCGGGATCGTCGAGATCTTCATGCACGTCCCGCCCGTCATCCGCCGGCGCATCCACGCCCAGATCCCGCTCGCCTTGCGCGCAGGCGGGGCGTTCGTGATCGAGATCTATCGCCCCGCGCAGCTCGGAAACGACACCGGCGGGCCCAAGGACGCGGCGCTCCTGTGCTCTCTCGCGGACCTTCGCGAGGAAACCGCGCCGCTCGAGCTGGTGATCGCCCGCGAGATCGATCGGGAGATCCACGAGGGTCGGTTCCACACCGGGGCGAGCTCGACCGTGCAGCTGGTCGGTCACCGCCGCTGAGCTCCGCTTCGAGCGCGCGAGGCGCACCCGGGTCTCAGCGCGGGGTGACTGGCGGCACGGTCGCGCCAAGGAGCGGTAGCCACGACGAGCCGACGGTGCACGCGCGGTGCCTCCGGACCTGAGCCTGTCGCGCTCGAAGCGGCTCCGGACCGGGGGGAGAGCCAGGTGCGCCGGTGCCGTCCCGCGCGGCCCGCCTGCTTCGTTCAACTCTTCGACTGTCAGAGATCACCACCGAGACCCGCGGAGACTGATCTCCCTTCAGTCCCCGCGGTGCGCGAGCGGGAGCTCGAACACGAGGAGATCGGGCACCGTGACGCGGATCGCGATCACGCTCGTGGAGCAAGACGCGGTGACCATCACACGGTCGTCCCTAGCCCGAGACCGTTGGGAACGGTCCCCGACGAATCCGTGCGTTCGTACATCGTCGTTGCACTGCGCGTGCCCGTCGCCGACCGGGCGTACTCCGGACCCGAGCCCGTGGCCCTCGCAGTTTCTCCGGACGTAGCGCGGCGCCCTACTTCGTTCAACTCTTCGCTTGTCAGAGATCCGCACCGCGCCCCGCAGGGACTGATCTCCCTTCAGTCCCCGCGGTGCGCGAGCGGGAGCTCGAACACGAGCTGATCGGGCGCCCTACCCCGGATCGCGAACACGCCCTCGTGGAGCAAGACGTGGTGACCATCGCAGAGCAAGACGATCTGGCAGAGCTCGTGTCCCCCGCCCTCGGAGCGCGGCTTGATGTGATGCGCCTCGAGAAACCGGGTCGAGCGGCAACCGGGCACCGTGCATCGATGCTTGTCGCGCACGAAGACCTTCCTGCGCGTCGCGGCCGGGATCGACTTCTGAAGCCTGCGCCCCGGCTCTTCGGTCTCGAGATCGCCGATGTCCTCGGAGTCGCACAGCGCGCGCTCGAGCTCCGCCGGCGAGACCGAGATCTCCATCCCCGCCCCGACGCGATGCGCCTGCTTGCACGCGCGGCATGTTGTCGTCGCGATCTGATGTCTCGGCCTGCCTGGGCCGCCCTCGGCCGGATCGAGCACCGCCGCCGCCAGCGCACGCACCAGCTGGTCATCGGTGCAGCTGGCGCCGCTCGCATCTGACGCAGCGTTCCTCGCCTGCCTGAACAGCATCATCGCCTCCTCGGAGAGGTTCTCCAGCACGATGCGATGCCGGATCCTCTTCGGATCCACCGGATCCGTGGGCAGGTCGCCCTTGGACTTCCCGCGGACCAGCTGCTGCACCTCGGTCGAGAGTTTGCGCTCTGCCGCGTCGAGCCATGCATCCTCG
>JAYVRN010000245.1:0-6413 GCA_043776275.1 Myxococcales bacterium
CGCCAGTGCTTCTCGGCGAGCGGCTTGACCATCGCCACCGCCAACGTCGGGTTCGAGTCCACGACGATCCACGCCTGGCTCAGCGTGAGCTTCTCGTTGCGCTGCTCGGCGAGCGCGCGCTGGAGCTCGGCGAAGTTCTTGTCCTTGCGCGCGGCCACCGCCGAAGCATCGGCGCGATCGCGCTCGTTGGCGACGCGGAGGTACGCGACCCAGCCGCCGATGATCAGGGCGAACATCGCGATCGAGGCGACGATCACCGGCACCTTGTGCTTCTTGACGAAGCGCGCCAGCTTCTCGCGCGGCGTGTAGTGGTGAGAAGCGACGAGCTGACCGGTGAGGAACCGGTTGAGATCGAGCGCGAGCTCGCGCGCATCCTGATAGCGCTGGTCGGGATCGTGGGCGAGCGCCTTGTCGATGATCGTCGAGAGCTCCGGCGGTACGCCCGAGACCAGCTCGCCGATCGGCGTGGGAGGCGAGTTGACGGCGGCCTTCATCATCGCGTCCGCCGTCGCCGCATGATGGGGCGGCTTGCGCGAGAGCAGGTGATAGAGCGTGGCGCCGAGGGCATAGACATCGCACCGCGCATCCACGGGTTTGCCGCGGAGCTGCTCGGGCGCCATGAAGCCGGGCGTGCCGTACACGATGCCGGCGCGCGTCTTCAGCGAGTCCTCGAGATCGACGAGGACCGGCGCCCCGACCTCGTCCTCGACCTCGCCGATCACCTTGGCGAGCCCCCAATCGATGACGATCGTCTCGCCGAGATCGCCGACCAGGATGTTCGAGGGCTTGATGTCGCGATGCACGATGCCGCGCTCGTGGGCATGGGCGATCGCGTTCGAGGCCGCGACCATGTGCGGGACCAGCGCGAGGCGCGCCTCGAGCGTCTCGCCGGAGGCCACGAACTTCTCGAGCGGCCGGCCGCCGATCTTCCGCATCACGTAGTACGGGGAGCCGTTCGGTCCCACGCCCGCGTCGTGCACCGGGACGATCGAAGGATGCTCGAGCCGCGCCGTGATCCGGGTCTCGCGAGCGAACCGCCGCAGCGTGTCCGCATCGAGTGAGAGCGCTTCCTTGAGCGCGACCACGCGACCGAGCGTGGTGTCGGTGGCCTCGACGACGCGCCCCATCCCGCCCCGTGCGATCTCGGGGCCGAGCTCGTAGCGCGACGGTGGCATCGCCGGCGGCGCGCTCGTCTGTGGCGCGTCGTCGCCGCGGAGCGTGGGCATCACCGGCGGCATCGAGTCCGATGGGACCTGCCCGCGCGCGAGCTGCATGGTCCCGGGGATCTGCCCGACCTGGTCGAGCTCGACCGGCGTCGGATGCCCATCGACCGTCGGCTTCGGATCCTCCGCCACCTGCGGAGTATAGGTCAGCTCGGCGTGGCGGTCGGCAGCAGGTCGCGCTTGATGGCGCGGATCAGTGCCCACAGGAACAACAAGCCGATCAGCGCGAGGCCGACGGAGATCGGCAGCACGTACCAGTAGTCAGCGGGCCGCTCACCATCGATCAGGGCGTAGGCCCCGGCGGGGATGCCGCGCGAGACGTAGAGGCCGACCAGATCAAGATCGGCGTCGGGGATCGTGACGCCCGGAGCGACGTTGAACCCGGCGGCCGTCGACGTCTTCATCGCACCCCAGGTGGTCTTGTAGTGGCGGGTGATCGGCTCGACGCGCGCGGCCCACAGCGTGGCGGCCTCGAGCTTCGTGGTCGTGGAGGCGACGGCACCCGGCGTCTTCACATCGAAGCGGATCTGATCGGAGACGCCGGTCGGCGGCGGGATCGCGGGGCCCACGGAGATCCCGGCGGCGGTCAGGGCCGCGGTCCAGGCCTCCGCAGTCGGGAGCCGCTCGTTCAGCGCGGCGACGATCAACGCCGTGTTCGGATCGACGACGTCGAGGGCGACCTCGTCGGCATCGGTGAGCGTGACGACCTCGCCGGCGACGGTGGCGACCTTGCCGGTCGCGAAGCCCGCGCGAGCCGTCGTGGCGGAGGCGAACATCGCGCGCGGGTGCTCGGTGCCGTAATCGTCGAGCGCCTTGGCGAACGGAAGCGCGTCCAGGGCGCGCAGGCGGCCGATGTACCCCTTGGTCACCGGCTGCTCCCAGCCGTTGCCGGGGATCACGAGCCACAGCTTCTCGCCGGCACCGCGGACTGGCGCGACCCGCAGGCCGAGCCCGCCCTTCTGGACACTCGTGCGGATCGCGTGGGACATCAGCGGCTCGGCCTCGAGCTGCACGTACTTGTCCGTGCCGACGTCGCCATTGAGCACTTGCTCGACGGTGACCTTCTCGGGAGTGCCGCTGCCGCCGAACTTGCGATCGCCGTTGAGGCGAACCAGGAACACGGCGCACAGGAACACCACGCCGAGCGCGGTGATCACGCCGACCTTGGGGCGAGCGCGCTTGAGCTTGATCAAGTCCGGATCGACGGCATCCCGCGCGATCGGCGCGCCAGGATCCTGGACTGACGTGGACTCGGCCATGGCTGAAGCGATCGGCATCCTATCGTCAAGATCGACAACGCGCCACCCACCCCGGTTGCGGGGAATTGCACCGATTTCCAGGGCTAGCGACCGTGTTCTCGACGAGTTACGGTGGCATGTGGGGACTTCGGAGCGGCCGCCGAGCAGTCGCGAGCGCCCGTATGGCGTTGCCGACGTGGTGCGCCTGGCCGGGCGCGCCGTCGAGGACCTGGGCCTCGTGTGGCTCGAAGGGGAGGTCACCCAGGTGTCCCAGCCCGCCTCCGGGCACCTGTACTTCTCGCTCCGAGACAAGGATTCAGTCCTTCCGGCCGTGATGTGGGGGCGGGAGGCGACGCGGCTGAAGTTCAAGATCGAGCCTGGCCAGCGGCTCCGCGTCCGCGGGCGCCTCGGGGTCTACGACCGCGATGGCAAGCTGCAGCTCTACGCCGACTTCGCAGAGCCCGCGGGGCTCGGAGCGGAGGCGTTGGCGCTGGAGCAGCTGAAGGCGAAGCTCGCGGCCGAGGGGATGTTCGCCGCCGACAAGAAGCGGCCCCTGCCGCGGTTTCCCAGGCGGATCGGCGTGGTGACCTCGGCGACCGGCGCCGCGATCCACGACATCATCCGCACGATCCAGCGCCGGTTCCCGACGCCGATCCTGATCGCGGATTGCGCGGTGCAGGGACCCGCGGCGCCCAACCAGCTCGTCAACGGGATGGCGATGGTGGTGCGCGAGGGGATCGACGTGCTGATCATCGGGCGCGGCGGCGGCGCGGTCACCGATCTCTCGGCGTTCAATCACGAGCGGGTGGTTCGCACGATCTCGCGCTGCCCGGTGCCGGTGATCAGCGCGGTGGGTCACGAGACCGATCTCTCGCTCTCGGATCTCGCGGCCGATGCGCGCGCGTCCACGCCGACGGCGGCGGCCGAGCTGGCGGTGGCGGACGGGAATGTGATCGCGGACGTGCTGCACAAGGAGCGGCGCCGGCTCGATCGAGAGATCGAACACCGCCTCGATCGCGCCCGCCAGGATCTCGATCGCGCGACCGTGAGCCTGCACAGCCGGGGCGAGCGCACGCTCACCAGCACGCGGGCGCAGCTCCACCAGCTCCAGCAGCGGCTCGCGGGCCTGCATCCGCGCGCGCAGCTGGCCGCCCGCTACGCCCAGCTCGCGGAGCTCGAGCGCCGCTTGCTCGCTCACCCACCGGGAGCGCGGATCGCGCGCGGTCGCCAGGATCACGCGAAGCTCCTCGCGCGCGCCGAGGCCGCGGTGCGGCGCACGCTCGATGGTCGGCGTGGCGAGCTCGGGCGGCTGGGCGCCCAGCTCCACGCGCTGTCGCCTCTCGCGGTGCTCGATCGCGGCTTCGCGACCGTGTCTCACGGCAAGGCGATCGTCCGCGACGCCACCGCGGTCACCGCAGGCGATCACCTGCACATCCAGCTCGCGCGCGGCAGCCTCGAGGTCACCGTCGACGAGACGAAGGGCGAGTCATGACGCGCGCGAAGACGCAGCGGCCGAAGACCGAGGGGCCCAAGGCCGAGCGGCCGAAGACCCGGGCTCCCACCGTCAGTGAGCGGCAGCGGCGCGCGGACGCGATGGCCGAGCCGCCCACGACGCCCGTCGGCACGCAGTTCGACGACCACAGCACCTCCCCTGCGGCGCGCAGGCACGTCGAGCCGCCCGCACCTCCTGCACCTCCCGCACCTCCCAGACGCGCGGCGCCCGCGCGTCGCGCCGAGAGCGTGATCGACGATCAGCTCGTCGAGATCACCGAGCTTCCAGAGGTCCCGACGCTGCAGATCGCCGTGCACGAGACCGCGCAGTTCCTCGGCGCCGCCCAGCAGGCGATCAAGGCGGCGGGGCACGTGGTGGCGACCGCGGGCAGCGGGCGAGAGGGCCTCGCAGCGATCCAGATGGTGATCGCGAGCGGTCAGATCGATGCCCTCCTGGTCGGGATCCCCGGTGGCGAACCGTTGATCGATGCCGCGCTCGCGCTCGCCCCACGGAGCCCGGTGGTCATCGCCGCCTGCTCGAGCGCCGCCCTCGAGGCGGTGGCGCGTGCGAACTCGACAGGCGCGGACCTCGCCACGGCTCGTCCCCATGACGTCGAGAAGCTCGCGCCCGTGCTGCTGGCGGCGGCCCGGATCGTCGAGCAACGCCGCGAGCTGACCACCGCCCGCGGCAGCGAGGCCGTGTTGCGCGCGCGGCTCGAGAACCTGACCGAGCACGATGGCAGCGGCCTGTTGCCGTTCGAGATGTTCCAGCGCGTGCTCGAGCTCGAGCTCAAGCGCGCACGGCGCTACCTGTATCCGCTCGCGGTGGCGCTGTTCGCGCTCGAGTTACCGCCGCCGCCCTTGCCGCCGGGTGTGCGAGGCATCCTGCGCGCGCGCGCGGGCAACGCCTTGATCCACACGATCCGTGACATCGATCTCGCGACCGAGCTCGATCAGGAGCGGTTCCTCGTGCTCCTGCCCTACACGGATCTCTCGGGCGCCACGGAGCTCGCGCGCCGGGTGCTCGCCTCGGTGGCGACCGACGATCCGGTGATCGCTGCGGGGCGCTCGTTCTCGCCGCAGTTCACCGGCGCGGTCGCGTGGGCCAAGCCCGGCCAGCAGCTCTCGTTCTCTCGCCTGATGCGCGACGCGACGCGCGCACTCGAGCAGGCGCGCAAGGACGGCGCGGAGCTCGCGATCCAGCCATGATCACGGGGGCCACGACGATCACGGCGGTGCTCGGGTGGCCGGTGCTGCATTCGCGGAGCCCGCAGCTCCTGAACGCGGCGTACGCGGCGCTCGGGATCGATGCGGTGATGATCCCGGCCGCCGTGGCGCCCGAGCACCTCGCCAGTGTGATCGCGGCGTTGCGCGCGGTCGGCGCGATCGGCGCGAGCGTGACCGTCCCGCACAAGGTCGCCGTGGCGGCGCTGTGCGACGAGCTCTCGCCGGCGGCGAAGGCGATCGGCGCGGTCAACTGTCTGCAGATGTCTCCCGATCGGCTGATCGGTCACAACACCGACGAGGGAGGCTTCCTCGATGGCCTCACCGCCACCGGGTTCGACGTGCGCGGCAAGCGTGCGGTGCTCCTCGGTGCAGGCGGCTCGGCGCGAGCCGTCGCCTACGCGCTACGCGGTGGTCGTGCGATCGAGGTGATCGCGCGGAGTCCACAGCAGGTCTCGTGGGCGCGCGCGTGGCCGTGGACGCACGAGCAGCTCCACGAGTGCTTCGCGCGTGCTGACCTCGTCGTCGACTGCACACCGCTCGGGCTCGGATCTCCTGACGAGCGGGCGTTCGTTGACTCGCTGCCACTGGCCGCGCTCCCGAGCGGAGCCCGGGTCGCGTCGCTGGTCTATCACCGGAGGCCGATCTTGCTCGAACGCGCGGAGGCCGCGGGTTATTCCACCCTCGATGGGCGCGCGATGCTGCTCCACCAGGGGGCACGCGCGTTCACGATCTGGACGGAGCTCCCTGCACCGCTCGACGCGATGAGCCGTGCGCTGGACGACGCCCTCCGCGGTACGTGATCTGCACCAACACCTGGGTGGTGAGGGCACAACAACCAATCCCCGCGTGGGTCCGTGCGGTCGTGTGCCTGGCGTTCACAGGATCCGGTGTCGCATGGGCCGACGGGGCACGTATCGACTACGCCGAGGACCCGATGGCGCCCCACCTCACGAACGGATCCACCGCCCGGCTGGGGAGCGTGGTCGGGTTCATCTACGGTGAGCGGGTCGATGTCACGGCGCTCGGCTTGTCGGCGGCGGTCGGCCATCGGTGGGGGCGGTTCGCGCTGGAGAGCGAGTACACCTACCTCGGGTTCCAGGCGCGAGGGCCATCGGCGCTCCCCCTCGGGCAGGGGCATCGCCTCGGCGTGCTCGGCCGGTTCGATGTGATCCGGGTCGGGCCGCACATCGTGGGCGGGAACTCGCTGCTCTCGGTCTATGTCGAGGGCGGGGCC
>JAYVRN010000246.1:0-6398 GCA_043776275.1 Myxococcales bacterium
CGCGCCGAGCTCCCGCTCGCGCCTCACGCTCTCGTTCGATCTCGCGAAGGAGAGCACCGGCGCCCTGACCGGCGAACGTCGCACCGGATGGATGGGGTACCATGTCGACCTCTGATCTCCGTCGCACGCTGATCGCCTCCGCCATCGGCGGTGCCTGCCTCGCTCTGGTGGCGAGCCCACACGATCCTTCGATGACCTCGTTGTCGATCCACCCGGTGTGGGCGATCGCGTTGATCCTCGCGGCGCGCTACGGCGCACGCGGATTGCTCTCGCTCCCCGCACTCACCGGTTCGCTGCTCGTCGCCGAATGGGTCACCGGGGGCACGGGCGCCGCTGCTCTCGCGCGGATCTCGCGTGGCGGAGATCTCGCGATCTGGGTCGTCGCGGTCGGGGTCGCCGTGGTCGGGACCGCACACGAGCGGCGCAAGGCGCTCCTCAATCAGCGCCTCGACGCCGCCGAGCTGCGTGCGACCCGCGCCGAGGCCGCGGCCGATCAGCTCGGCGAAGCCGCACTCGCGCTTCGCGATCGTTGCGACCGCAGCGAGACGTCTCTGGTGTTCCTCGCCGATGTCGCGGCGCGCATGGATGATCCGGATCCCACGGGCGCCGGCCAGGCCGCGCTCGAGCTCGCGATGGCGCGCACCGGCGCCGGCGCCGGCTTCGTGCAGCTGCTCGATGGCTCGGGCCGCCTGCGCACGCTGACCGCGCGTGGCCGATGGAGTGCCGAGACGTTCTGGCCCCCCGCCCTGTTCCGCGATCTCACCGCCCACGCCGCTCTGACGCGTGCGCGTGCCGTGGCCGCGCATGAGGTCCCGGGCGTGCGCGCAGACGACAGCGACCTGGTCGCACCGCTGATCGCTGCCAACGGCCGTCGGCTCGGCGTGCTCGCCCTCCGCCGCGTGCCGTTCCCGAAGCTGACCAGCGCCGTGCGCGAGGACCTGACCGCGATCGCGCGGTGGGCAGCCGGCTCGCTCGCGCGCACCACCGTCGTCGAATCCGGCCCAGCTCCCGGCACTGCCAAGCGCGGCGTCGAGACGAAGCATGTCGCGACGTGACCGGCAGCTCCTCGGCTTCGCGATCGTCGGCGCGATCGTGTCCGCGGCGTACTGGACACTGTGGATCGTCACCGCCTCCCGTGGCGCACTCGCGATCACGCTGATCGTCCACCTCGCCGCCGCCGGCTTGACCGCCGGCCTCGTCGAACGTCACCGCCGCCCGCTCGCCATCGCGCTCGGCGTGGTGGTCCCGGTGCTCGGCCCGATCGCCGCCGCGTTCGCGACGATCATCGCCGGTCGTGGCGGTGCGGATCTGCTTCACGATCCTCACGCCACGCCGACCCGCATCGACGGCGCCGAGATCGCGCGCCGCCTCACCCACAGCATGCCGGTCTGCGAGGCGCTGGCGTCCACGGATGTCGAGGCGCGCCGCCAGGCCCTGTCCAAGCTCAAGACCCGCGGCGCCGCCGAGGACATCGCGGTCCTCCGCTGGGCTCGCGCGCAACGGCGCGGCGATGCCACGGTCGAGGTCGCCCTCGCCTTCGAGGAGATCAGCGCCCGGTTCGAGCACCAGGCGACCGCGGCACGAGCGCTCGCCACGGCGAGCCCGTCGTACGCGACGCTCTCGGCCGCGTTCCTCGTGCTCTCCGCAGGGATCGCGAGCGGGGTCGTCGATGCTCAGCTGGTGGGGCGGCTCGCCGGCGAGGGCGTTCGTCACCACGAGGCTGCCGTCGCGCTCGATCCGATCCGCGGCCGAGAGCTCCTCGTCGCGCGCGTGCGCCTCGAGCTGACCCTGCATCGCGCGACCGACGCGCTCACGCTCCTCGCCGATCCGGACCTCGATCTCTCCGCGCACACCGAGCTCGGGGCGCTCTACCGCGAGGCGGCCTATGCCGCGCGTCGGTTCGAGCTCGTCCCGGAGATGTCGCGTGGAACCGCGTAGCCAGGCCACGCCCAGGCACGCCGACGTCTGCCTCGTCCTCGAGGGCACCTACCCCTACGTCCCCGGCGGCGTGTCGTCGTGGGTCCACGACATCGTGCGCGGCCTCCCCGAGCTCGGCTTTGCGCTGCTCCACATCGGCCCCAAGGCCGGCGCGTACGGCGAGCCGCGGTACACGCTCCCCGACAACGTCACCACGCTCGCCGAGCACTACTGCCAGGGCGCCGAGAGCCCGGACCCCGTGATCCGCGCGGAGCTCGAGCGCAGCATCCGCGCGATGCGGCGCCAGAAGGCGACCACTCCCTCGCGCACCCTCGCGGCGCTTCGCCGCCTCCACCTCGAGACCACCGTCGACGACGCGCTCCTCGATGGGCTGGCGGCCGCGGACCTCTCGGTCGAGGCGATGCTCCACAGCGCCGAGGCCTTCGAGGTGATCCGGGAGATCGCTCTCGTCCGCGCGCCCGCCGCGCCGTTCCTCACGTTCTTCTGGCACTTCCGCTCGATGCACGTGCCGCTCCTGCGCTTGCTCGCGGAGCCGGCGCCGGAGGCGAGCGTGTACCACAGCGTGTCCACGGGCTATGCGGGCGTGGTCGCGGCGGTCGCCAGCCATCGCGCGCAGCGGCCGATGCTGCTCACCGAGCACGGGATCTATGCACGTGAGCGTGACATGGAGCTCGCGCGCGCGACCTGGGACGACGCCGGCGGCGCCGGTGCGGATCCGCGGCTACCGGCGACGAGCTCGCAGCTGCGCCAGCTGTGGTCCACGTTCTTCGCGCGGCTCTCGCAGATCGCCTATCACCGCTCCGATGCGATCGTGACGCTCTCGGACGTCAACCGCAGGAAGCAGCTCGAGGACGGCGCCGCCGCCGACAAGATCTCGATCGTCCCCAACGGCGTCGATGTCGACGCGCTGATCGCGGCCGCGGTGCCCGCCACGCCACGCGAGCCGGGCGCGCCGATCCGGGTCGGATTCGTCGGTCGCGTGGTCCCGATCAAGGACGTGATCACCTTCGTCAAGGCGTGCGATCTGGCCCTGCGCGAGGTCTCCCTCGACATCGAGATCATCGGCCCCTCCGAGGAGGACTCGGCCTATGCGATCCGGTGTCGCGAGCTGGTGGAGATGCTCGGCCGCACCGAGGAGATCCGCTTCGTCGGGCCGCGGAAGCTCGCCGAGATCTATTCGAACCTCGATCTCTGCGTCCTGACCAGCTTCTCCGAGGGCCAGCCGCTCGTGATCCTCGAAGCACATGCGGCAGGCGTCCCCGTGATCTCGAGCGACGTCGGCGCATGCCGCGAGATGCTCGAGGGGACCGAGCCCGACGATCGCGCACTCGGCCCCTCCGGCATCGTCACGGGCGTCGCCGCGCCCGAGGAGACCGCCGCAGCGCTGGTCAAGCTCGCGCGCAGCGCACAGCTCCGTCGTCAGATGGGCCAGGCTGGGCGCGCACGGGTCCGCGCCCGCTACGCGAAGGGACAGATGATCGACTCCTATCGCGGCTACTACACCTCGCTGGCCGCGGTGCGCTGATGGCGGGCATCGGCTGGAAGCTCGAACGCATGCTCGAGCGCGACACGCTCGGCTCCACGCTCCAGGCGTACCTGACCGGCGTGGCGGTGACCTCCGCACCGTGGCTCCTGACCACGGCGGTGCTCGTGACCCTGCGCGCGCTCGCTCGCGGGCACGTGGCCGCCGAGTTCTCGGTCGTCGAGCAGGTGATCACGTTGACCTATGCGATCACGCTCGTACTCTCCGCGCCGATCCACGTCGTGGTCTCGCGGTTCGCCGCGGATCGCCTGTTCGAACGCCGCCTCGATCTGATCGCGGTGCCGCTACGACGCGCGCTCACGTTCACGCTCGTGGTGTTCCTGTCGGTCGGGATCGTCACCATGCTCGTGCTCCGTCCTCCGCTCGACATCGCGGTCCCGGGGGCACTGCTCACCGCCGTGGTCGCCGCGCAGTGGCTGCTCCTCTCGGTCGGTGGCGGGATGAGCACGCCGGCCGGTGTCCTTGGCGCCTTCGCCGCGGGCGCGGCCTTCAGCGTGTTCGCGGCGCTCGCACTCGAGCGCGCGGCGGGGCTCGGCGCTCGCGGCTACTTGATCGGCTTCACCCTCGGGCAGGGCGTCGCCCTGGTGGGCATGCTGCTGCAGATCCTGCGCAGCCTCCCTGGTAGCGAGTCCGCGGTCCCGGCCGGGGCGCTGCGCGGCGCCCTGCGCGAGTACCGGCTCCTCGCGATCTCGGCGGTCGCGGTCCAGGCGGCCGTCTGGATCGACAAGGTCGTCGTCTGGCTCACCCGCAGCGCCGAGCAGGCCTCGATGCTGGCGAGTGCCACGGCGCTGGCGTGGTTCACCGTTGTCCCCGCGTTCGCGTGGATCTACGTGCAAGTCGAGACCGCGTTCTACACGGTGTTCCGCCGCTACTACCGCGGCATCGAATCCGGGGCCGCGCTCGCCGAGCTCGAGGCGAGCGCCGCGGCGGTCCGCTCCGAGGCGGGGAGGCTGGTGCGCGGCGCCGCGCTGGTGCAGCTCGTGGTGACCTCGCTCGCGTTGATCGGAGCGCCTCGCCTGATCCATGCCCTGGACCTCCCGGAGTCGACGATCCTTGCGTTCCGGCTCTCGCTCGTCGGCGCCTCGTTCCAGGTGCTGACGCTGCTCGGGCTGCTGCTGCTCTACTACCTCGACCTTCGGCGCGAGGCCGTGCGCGTCGCCGTGATCGAGGTCGTCTCGATCGGGACCGCGACGTTGATCGCGTCTGCGCTCGACGCACCCGCCGCGCTCGGCGCCGCGATCGGATCGATCATCCCGGCGGTCTACGCGCTCGCGATCGTGCGGCGCTCCGTGGCACAGCTCGTGGTCGATACGTTCCAGTCGCAGCCGTACTGAGCGGCTACGCGGCCGGCTCCGCGGATGCCCGTCACCGCGGCGAACGCGGCGTTCTGGTGCACGACCGTGAGGACCACCACGCGGCCCGCCTCGATGCCAAGCCGGCACCGCGCGCCAGCGATCGGGCTCTGATCGAACAGGATCCGATAGGGATCCTCTGCACCACCCGTGCGTTCCATCTCCCCCCTCAGCCCATCGTACATCGACCGCACCTGAGAGTTATTGAGTGCAGGTGTCGCAATTGGCTGCACCCATACCTGACCGAGCCCCACGAAAGCGGCTAGATCGTCGGAATGTTCATGGACCACGCCTTGTCCCAGAGGCTCGAGCGCTCGGAGGGCACGATCTGCGCCTCCTACGTCTCGGCGCGCCGGGAGGTCAGCGGGGTCCCGGCCAGCTGGCATGACTTCGCGGGGACGTACGCGATCTTCGACGGCGCGGAGTCGCCGATGACCCAGACCTTCGGTCTTGGCATGTTCGGTCCGGTCACTCACGAAGTGCTCGGGGCGATCGAGGACTACTTCACGTCGCGCCAGGCGCCGACCGCACACGAGGTCTCGCCGCTCGCCGGGACGGAGGTGCTCGCGCTCCTGATCGAGCGCGGCTACCATCCGATCGAGCACAGCACGGTCCTCGTGCAGCCGCTCACCGGGCGGCACGCGGCGCCCGAGACCGGTCCGCTGCACGTGCGCACGCTGGACGCGGCGCACCGCTCGGCCTGGGTGGAGGCCTCGGTCGCCGGGTGGGCCGCCGATCCTGCGGTGAGCGGCTTCATCCGTGCGCTCGCGGAGGTGGGCGCGGCGAACGCCGCGATGACGCACTTCTTCGTCGAGCGCGAGGGTGCGCTGCTCGCGACGGCCTCGCTCGGGCTCCACGATGGCATCGCGCTGCTCGCCGGCGCGAGCACGATCCCGTCCGCACGCGGCCTCGGCGCCCAGGGCATGCTGCTCGCTGCCCGGCTCGACGCAGCTCACGCGCGCGGCGCACACCTCGCGATGATGCTCACGAGCCCCGGCTCGGCCTCACAGCGCAACGCCGAGCGGAGCGGATTTCGGATCGCGTACACGCGAACCAAGTGGCTGCGCGTCGCACGCGACTCTGCGTAGCGAGCGCGGGCCAAGCACTCGGCACGGACTCCGTCGCGCGCCCCCCGATCATGGCACTTCGACGGCGCCCGCCGTGCACGGTTGATGCGCGGCTTGCCGAGCCCCATGCGTATCTCCTCAGCGTCTCACGCGCCGCGACCAGCGTCGACTGCATCCTCGCGACGGGCGGGACGAGGATTTCGGGCGGTGGAGCGGCACCCAGCCGCGATCCGAGGCAGGCTGATCGCTGGAGATGCAGTATCGACTCGGCCGCGAGCTCGGCTCCGGTGCCCTCGGGAAGGTCGTCGAGCTGATCGACGCCGACGGGGGCATGTGGGCCGGGAAGATCCTGCATCACAGCCAGGACACGGACGAGCGCGCCCGCCGCCGGTTCGAGGCCGAGGCACGCCTGCTGACCGGCATCGTCCACGGCAACCTGATCGCGGTCCATGGCCTCGTCCACGTCGATGGCCAGGCCGTGCTGCGCATGGAGCTGGT
>JAYVRN010000247.1:0-6393 GCA_043776275.1 Myxococcales bacterium
CTCGACCAGCTTGAACTGGGTGTTCTGGAACTTGCTGATCGGCTTGCCGAACGCCTTGCGCTCCTTGGTGTACGCGATCGTATCGGTGAGCACCTGCTCGGCCCCGCTGACCGCGCCGATCGCCACGCACAGGCGCTCCTGCTGGAGCTTCTGCATCAGCATCATGAACCCCGCACCCTCGGCGCCGAGGATGTTGCTCTTCGGGATCCGGCAGTCCTCGAAGAACATCTCGGAGGTGTCCTGCGAGGCCATCCCCATCTTGTGGAGGCGCTTGCCCTTCTGGAAGCCCTTGCGATTCGCCTCCACGACGAACAGCGAGATGCCTTTGTGAGCGTTCGCCGGATCCGGATCCGTCTTCGCCGCGACCACCACGAGATCACACAGCTGGCCGTTCGAGATGAACGTCTTCGCGCCGTTGATCACGTAGTCATCGCCGTCCTTGACGGCCGAGGTCGCGATCGCCGCGAGGTCCGAGCCGGTGCCGGGCTCGGTCATCCCGAGCGCCGTCACGATCTCGCCGGAGGCGCAGCCCGGCAGCCACCTCTGCTTCTGCTCCTCGGTGCCGAACGAATACAGGTACGGCACGATGATGTCGGAGTGAAGGGCCATCGCGAAGCCACTCTCGTAGGCGACGGCGAGCTCCTCCATGATGATCACCGAGCACAGGAAATCCGCGCCTGCGCCGCCGTACTTCTCGTCGAGCCAGGGGCACAGGAAGCCCTGAGCGCCGGCCTTGCGCCAGACCTCGCGATCGACCTGGCCCTGCTCGCGCCAGCGCGCCTGGTGCGGCGTGATCTCACGCTCGACGAACTGCTTGAACGCCTTGCGGAAGGCGTCGTGCTCCTCGGAGAACAGGGTGCGGTCCATGGAACGTTGGTATCACACCCGTCGCGCGCGAGGACCACGAGCCGAACACCCGGGCGTGGTAGCGTGCCTCGCACGTGGCGTGGACCGTCGATCACCCCGGCGTGACGCTCGCTGCGTTCGTGAAGGCACGCGCCGAGGTCCCGAACTCCGTCGCGAAGCGCCACGTCAGCACGGGCAAGGTGTTCGTGGATGGCGCGTGCGTCACGACGATCGATCATCGGCTCACCGCAGGCCAGCAGGTCGAGCTGAGGATCAACGCGCCCAAGCCGTTCGATGCCGAGCGCGAAGGGGTACTGGTCTATGACGACGCGCACGTCGTCGTGATCGACAAGCCACCGGACGTCAACAGCGTCCCGTACGAGGACGAGAAGAGCGGCACCGCGATGGATCTGATCCGCGGCGCGTGGCGGCGCATGGGCAAGCCGGCGACCAGCGTGCCGCTGCACGTGGTGCATCGGATCGATCGCGCGACGTCGGGCCTCCTGATGTTCGCGAAGACCAAGGCCGCGGAGATGGGCCTCGCCACCCAGCTGCGCGCGCACACACTCGAGCGGCAGTACCGGTGCGTGGCGCACGGCACTGTGAGCTCGCGCCGGATCGAGTCGTACCTGGTCCCCGATCGCGGCGATGGGGTGCGCGGCTCCACCTCGCGCGTCGATCAAGGCAAGCGGGCGGTCACCCACGTCACCGCCGAACGCACGCTCCGCCACGCCACGTTGTGCTCGGTGCGCCTCGAGACCGGCAAGACCCACCAGATCCGGATCCACCTGTCCGAGGCCGGGCATCCGCTCGTCGGCGAGACGGTCTACGTCCGGGACTTCGAGGAGGCCGGGGGCAAGCTCCTGACCTCCGGCCGGTTGATGCTCCATGCAGCGACGCTCGGCTTCGAGCACCCGATCACGGGCGCGCGCGTGTCGCTGCAGTCACCGCTTCCACCGGACTTCCTCGCAGTGGTACAGCGCCTCGAGCCATGAGCGTCCCCGTCGATCTCCAGATCCGCGCCGCGACCGCGGACGACACCGCCACCATCCTTGGCTTCATCCGCGATCTCGCGGCGTACGAGAAGCTGTCCCACGAGGTGGTGGCTGACGAGGCCAAGCTCCAGGCCACCCTGTTCGGTGCGCGCCCGGCCGCCGAGGTGCTGATCGCGGAGGTCGGCGGCACCCCCGTCGGGTTCGCGCTGTTCTTCCCGAGCTACTCCACGTTCCTCGCGAAGCCCGGCCTCTACCTGGAGGATCTGTTCGTGCGCCCGTCCGCGCGTGGCCAGGGCGTGGGCTCGGCGCTGCTCTCCGCGCTCGCGCGGATCGCGGTGGAGCGCGACTACGGTCGGTTCGAGTGGAGCGTCCTCGATTGGAACGAGCCCGCGATCCGGCTCTATCGCTCGCTCGGCGCCGTGCCGATGAGCGAGTGGACGGTCAACCGGCTGACGGGTGAGCCGCTCGCGAAGCTGGCGGCAACGCGTACGTGATCGTGGCGTGGGCCACGAGGTCCGCGCCCGCATGCAGATCCACCGCGGACACCGAGAGCCGCCGTCCGAGCCGTAGCATCGTCGCGGTGGCCACGACATCGACCGGATCGGGCCGCGCGAGGAAGTGGATGTCGAGGTTCGCCGTGGCCGCGCTCGCGACCGGGCCGGCCTGGGCGAGCGTCAGGAAGTACGCCGCGGTGTCGGCGAGCGCCATCATCGCAGGGCCCGAGATCGTGCCGCCCGCACGCAGCAGCTCCTTGCGGAACGGCATCCTCAGCGTGAGCGTGCGCTCGCCGAGATCCGTGATCTGCGAGAACGAGCGCCAGTCCGGAAACCCCAGATCCATCAGGGCCTCGATCTCCGCGATCGTCATCTTCGGCATGCGCCGAGACTACTACGCGACGATGACCACGCTACGGCCGCCGCCACGCTGCTCCACGCGGACGTGCGCACCGACGCGCTCCATCAGCTGGGGCACGTGGGAGATCACGCCGACCTGCCGCCCGCGCGCCTGGAGCGCATCGAGCACCCCGAGTGCACTGTCGAGCGTGGCTGGATCGAGCGTCCCGAAACCCTCGTCGATCAGCAGTGTGCGCACGCGGACGTCATGCGCGGACATCGACGACAGCCCGAGGGCGAGCGCGAGCGAGACCAGGAAACTCTCGCCGCCCGACAGGCTCTGCACCGAACGCACCTCTTCCCCGAGATCGCGATCGATGACCTGCAGCTCGAGATCGTGATTCGGCACGCGCTCGAGCTGATAGCGCGGCGCGAGCTCCTCGAGATGGCCATTCGCGACGGCGAGCAGCCCATCGAGCGTGAGGCTCTGCGCGAAGCTGCGGAACTTCTTGCCGTCATGTGACCCGATCACCTCGCCGAGGATCCGGTCGATGTCAGCGTTGGCCTCCGCCGTGGCGAGCTGCGCCAGCGCCGCAGCGCGCCGAACGAGCGCGTCATCATCCGCGACGAGCAACGTGCCCGCTCGCGCTGCGTGATCCTCGGCGAGCGCGAGGGCGGCGGCGAGCGGCCCCACCTCTCCCGCGTCCGCGATCGAGGCAGGCTCGGTGGCCGCGTGCTCGTGGACGAGGCGCTGCCGCTCCTCTCCCACCGCACGCGCGAGGACGACCGCGCGCTCGAGCTGTGCGATGTGCTCCGTCAACTCCTCGGTCCGCGAGGGCGCCGCCGAGAGCAAGCGTGCGAGCTCCTCGGTCTCGAAGCCAGCCTCGACGCGAGCGTGCTCGAACACCGCCGCGGCGACGGCGAGCGCGCCGATCGCATCGTCTCGGCGGCGCAGCGCATCCACGTGACGCGCACCGTGCTCCGCCGCTGCGGTCTCGGCCCCGCGGACCTCGGTCTCGAGAGTGGCGAGCGCGGCGCCGAGCGCACCTTCGGCCTCCGCGACCTGCTCCGAGCGCCCGCGCCACGCGACCGCGAGCTCCGACATCCACGTGCGATGGTGCTCGCGCGTGGCGCCTCCGCGTGCGCGCGCCGCGTTCGGGGAAGGCTCAGCCGCGGCTTGGCTCCATCGCGCGACCGCGGCATCGAGCTCCACGGCGAGCTCGGCGTGACGCTCGATCCGGCCGGTGCGCTCGCCGGCAGTCCGGCCGATCGCCGCATCGAGATCCGCGACCTTGCGATCGAGCTCCGCGACGCGCGTCCCCGCAGTATCGAGGTTGGCCTGGCACAGCTGGACCTCGGCCTGCGCATCCGCGGCCGCCTTCGTGGCCGCCTCGGTCTGGCTCCGTGTGGTCTTCGCCTCGTCGAGACGCTTCTTGGCGGTTGCATGCAGCTCGAGCCCGTACGCCTCGGCACCGGCGGCCAGCGGATCGCGCACCAGCGAGAGCTCGCCGAGCGTGGTCAGCTGCTCACTCCAGCGCGCCGCCGCCGCGTCGACGCTCGCCACCGCCGTGGCGAGACCGCGGGTCAACGCGGCCTGTTCGTGGGTGCGCTGCTCGGCGCGGGCATCGAGCGCCGCGAGCGCCGCTGTGGCGGTATCGAGCTCGGCGACGACCTCGTCGAACCGAGCCTTGGCCGCGGCGATCACGTCGTGAAACGCACCGCGATCACGCCACGGATGTTCCTCGGCGCCGCACAGCGGGCACGGATCGCCTTCCACCAGCTCTGCGCGCGCGTGCTCGTACCCGGCCGCCTTCCGCAGCTCGACCACGGCGTGCTCGCGCTCCTTGCGCACCGCCCGCGCCGTGACCCGCGCAGCCTCGATCGATGCGCGCTGCGCCCCATCGGCCACGGTTCCATCCGCCAGCTCGGTGCGCCGCCGCTCCAGCTCCTCGCGCGCGGTCTGCGCCGACCGCGCGGCACCCGCGATCGCCACGAGAGTGTCGACCTCCGCGAGCCGCGTGCGCGCCTGGTGCTCGAGCTTGCTCGCCGCATCGAGGGTCAGGCCGCGCCGCTTCTGGAAGGCCTCGGCCTTGCGCTGCGCCTCGGTGTGCTTGGCGATCGCGGCCTGGAGCTCGGCGGCGAGCTCCGCACGAGCCCGCGCGAGCTTGTCCCGCGTGGACGTCTGCTCCTGGTGCGCGCGATCGAGCGAGGTGATCGCGTCCTGCGCGGCGCCGTGCTGCGCGAACTTCGCATCGAGCTCCGCCCACGCCGCGACCTCGGGGGCGAGCCGCGCCCGCAGCGCGAGCCACGCGGCATCATCTTGCGCGGCGCGCGCGAGTGAGATCACGGCGACACCGCCGAGGGCTGCGTCGGCGGGCGACCGCGCGCCCACTCGCTCCACGAGCTGCGCCGCGATCCGCACCTCGCGAATCGGAGCGTGCAGCTCGAGCAGCACGGCGCGACGGGTGGCGAGCTCGCGCTGGCCTCGCACCGCGGCCTCCATCGCCGCCTCGGTCGCCACCACCGCGCCATGTGCGAGCGCGAGGTCCCGATCCCGACGCTGCGCCTCGTCCCACGACGCGCGCAGCCCCTCCGCTCGCCGTCGCAGCGCGAGCTCGGCCCGATCGAGCTCCGCACCCTCGTGGATCGCCAGCGCCTCGGCGAGTGCGCGATCGGCCACCGCCGCGGCATCGCTCCGTGCGGCGCGCTCCGCCACCCAGCGCGCCCCCGCCTCGGCCGCCGCGTGTCGCGCTCGCGCCGAGACCTTCGCCTGTTCGGCGAGCAGCCGGTCCGCCTCCGCCGCCGCGCGCGCCGGCTCGTCGAGCACGGGGATCGCAAACGCCGCGGTCCGGCCGGCGGCGAGCGTGTGCTCGGCCAGCGTGGCGCGCAGATGCGCCTGCATGCTGAGCCGCGTGTAGATCGAGGTGCCCGTCATCCGCTCGAGCAGCTCGCTCCGGTCCTTGCCATCGGCGCGGAGGAACGCAGCGAACTCCCCCTGCGCGAGCAACGCGGAGCGCCGGAACTGGTCGAACGTGAGGCCCAGGCGCGTGTGGATCGCCTCGAGGGTCTCGGTCTTGGTGCCGCCCAGGCGCTCGCCACCGTCGAGCGTGGTCAAGGTCACCTGCTGCGGCTGGATCGTGCCATCCACCTGGTTGCGCGCGCGCCGCACCGACCACCGTGCCCGGTAACGCCGAGAGTCCCCGCTCTCGAAATCGACCTCGGCCCAACCCTGCGCCGCACCGCGCCGGAGCAATGTGCGCACGTCCTGCGCGCCGAGCGCGCCTGGATCTTCCTCACTGCGCCCGATGACGACGCGACTGTGGTTGGTGAGCCGCGGCGTCCGATCGAACAGCGCCACGCACAGGGCATCGAGCAGCGTGCTCTTGCCGGCCCCGGTGTTGCCGACGATCGCGAACACCCCTGCCGCGCCGAGCGCGCCGTGCTCGAGATCGATCTCGAACTCTCCCGCGAGGCTCGCGAGGTTGCAGCCGCGGATCGCGAGGATCTTCACGACGCCTCCGGATCCACCGCGTCGCCGGAGACCTGTGCGAGCAGCCGATCGAAGCCCGCGACGACCTCGGCACCCGGCGGCTCCGTGTGATCGCGAGCCCACAACCGGAGGAACACGTCGCGCGGATCGAGCTCTGCCAGCCGGCGCGCGGTCACGCGATCACCGAGCGCCGCCCCATCCCCCGTGTGCTCGACGTGGAGCTGGATCA
>JAYVRN010000248.1:0-1986 GCA_043776275.1 Myxococcales bacterium
TCCACACAGGGTACGGCCAGGGCCCCAGCGCGGCGAGTGATTTCGAGGTTGACCGAGGCTGTGCAGGTGGCTACAAGTCGGCTCATGACGAAGCTCCTCGCGGTCACGCTCGGTCTAGGTCTGTCGTTGGTGGCGTGTGCATCCGACGGCGGCAGCGGTGGAGTCGGCAACGGCGGCGACACGCTCCCCAAGCGCGGTGAGATGACGGCCGATCCGACGATCGTGTCGGCGGTGGCGCGCTGCTCGTGCGGCGGCGACGTGTGCTCGGGCGGTGATCCGCAGAACGGCTACGTCAGCGTGCGCGTCGATGGCACCGATCCGAAGGGCCCGACGAACCTGGCGACCTGCGCCGGCACCCTCGCGGCGGTCACCGATCAGGGCACCTATGGCGAGGGAAGCAGCTGCTCCCTGTACTTCAAGGTCGCCACGCCATGCACCGTGGGCAGCCCCGTCACGGTCGGCTTGACCGTGTCGAACGACACGGGTGGCTTCACCACGGCGTCGGTCAAGCTCACCGTCTCGCAGTAGCGGAACGACCTATCTCGCGCCGCGCCCGGTCACGGAGCTCAGATAGGCGAGCATCCCACCGAAGTTGTCGCGCTTGCCGATCGGGGAGACCTCCCGTCGTAGCGGCGCGGGTTTGGTCCGCGTGCTGGCGGAGCGCGCTGGCTGGGCGAGGATCTGCTTCATGCGCTGGGCGAGGTCGGCAAACTCCGATCGAGGGCGCGGTGTCTCGAGGGTCAGCAAGTGCCCGACGTCCGCGGCAGCCGCGGTCCTGGCTCCCATGTACGGCGGTTGTGGTGAGCAAAACCGCCGCAGGATCGTCGCCGGGATCGTCGTGTGATCGAACAGCGTCTTCGCGACGTTGACCTTGCCGTCGGTCATCGGCGGGATGAACGCTGACACGACGAACGCGGGCACGCGCAGACCGAGCACGAGGTCGTCCGCGAGTGGGGGGATCGGCGTACGCGTCACCGTGCCGTCCGGGGCCGTGGTCTCGACCTCCTTGGGCGGCTGAACGTGATCGTAGAAGCCGCCGTGCTCGTCGTAGGTGATGATGAGCAGCGTCCTCTCAAAGAGATCGGTGGGGCCACCGGGCGTGCTCCGACCTTCGAGCAAGGCATTCACGATCCTCGCGACCAGGCGCTGCCCGTTGAACATGTCGGCGGGCGCATGGTCGTCGTTGTCGTCACCAGGTTCCTCGATGTAGTTGGGCTCGATGAACGATACGGCCGGCAGGGTGCCAGAGAGCGCCGCCGCCTCGAAGCCCGTGTCCGCGTTGGTGAAGCTCGCGATCTTGGTCTCGTCGAAGGTGAAGTTTCGGAACATCCGCAGCGTGCTGTAGTTGTGCTCGAACAACTTCCACGGCACGCCCTGCCGCGTCAGATGGTCGAAGAACGTATCGGTCTCGATCGGCGCAAACCGAGAGTCGCCGAGATCTGGATTCTCGAGCTCCAGGTTGCCGTCCTTGTCCCGGCTCAGTCCGCCGGTCAGTGACACGAACCGATTCGGCAAGGTCCCGCCGAGGAACGAGCAGAACCAGTGGTCGCAGATCGCGAACTCGCGCGTGAGCGCGCCGAATGCGGGGAGCTCTGCGTCGGTGTAGTAGTTCATGATCAGCTGCAGGTTCGCTCTCCCGGTCTCGTCGCGCGCGTAGTCACTGAGGAAGCCCTTCATCTCGTGGTCGATCTGTCGAACGACGCAGGCGTGCCCGTGGCAGGGCCCCTCGACCCGCTCTGGCCAGCTGGTGGTGTGGGTGACTTTGCTGGGATAGAACGTTCCGCTCTCGGCCGGGTACTCGATCTTGTCGCGCGCGTTGTCGCCGGGTAGCAGGCCGTCCACGTGGTCCTGCAGGACGCGACCGTCGCGGGTCAGCACGCCGTCGCGGGACAGGTAACCAAGGACCTGATCGAACGATCGGTTCTCCTGCATGAGCACGACGATGTGATCGATCTTCGCGAGTGCGCCTGGGCTGGTATCGGGCAA
>JAYVRN010000249.1:0-6380 GCA_043776275.1 Myxococcales bacterium
CCATGTCGCGCTGGTTTCTGGTCCTCGTGCTCTCGGTGGCTTCGGCCACGGGCAGCGCCATGGCCCAGGGGACCCAGATCTCGCAGCTGGCGCAGTCCACCGCGAAGGCGCAGGGCGAGGCCACGAACGTCGAGCGCAAGGTCGCCCAGCTCGCGGCCCAGCGGACGCTGCTCGCCCGGGCGTATGCCGAGCAGCTCGAGGCGATCGATCGGCTGAAGAAGCAGCGCGCCTCGTGGCGCCGGGATCGCGAGCTGCGGGACAGCCTGTCCGCGGCCAACGACACCGCCACCAAGCTCGGCCCCGCGACCAGCGAGCTCGCGAAGGCGAACACTGCGCTTGCAACTTCGCGCCGCGCGCTGGCCACCGCGATCGCCGCCGAGCTCGCAGCCAATCCGGTCCCCGCCCGCGCGACCGAGCTCAAGAAGCTCGCGGCCGCGCTCGCGCCAGCTGCGCCCGAGCGCAAGGTGCACCGCATCGTGCTCCCCGATCTCGAGGTCGATCCGCTCGCGGATCCGGACGAGCTCGAGGCGCAGGCCGCGGCGCTGCGCGACAGCGAGGCCGAGCTGTCCCGCCAGGTGGTGGGGCTCGAGAAGCAGGCCCAGGAGCTCGACGAGGTGGCCAAGCTCCGCAAGGCGCACGATCGCGCGAGTGACCTTGCGAAGCGCGATGACGATCAGCCGCAGCGCACCGCCCAGTCCGGCGGCGGGCGTGGCGTGCTCAGCACCAGCGGCGATGGCAAGGGCAACGATTCGAGCCCGGCGCCGGAGACCGCGGGTGGCAGCGGTGGTGGTGGCACGACGGGCGGCGGCAGCAGCGGACCCTCGGGGCTCACCGGCTTCGAGTCCGATGCGACGATCGTCCTCTCGGGCGTGGTCGATGCGTCGACGATCGACACGCTCAATCGCGCGCAGCGCTCCGGTGACCCTGCGCAGCGCGCGCAGGCGGCCAAGAAGGCGCGCGATGCGGTCGCGGGCCGGCTCGATCAGCTGCGCAAGCGGCGGGCGGAGATCGAGGCGATCGTGAAGTCGCGCACGAAGTCGCGCTGATCGTCCGCGCTCGCACGAGATGTGCGAAGACATCGGGATGCGTCCACGGATCCTGACCGGAGACACGCCCACCGGGCGCCTCCACCTCGGCCACTGGGTCGGCTCGCTGGAGAATCGCGTGCGGCTCCAGGACGAGTACGAGTGCTTCTTCCTGATCGCGAACATGCACGCGTTCACCACGCGCGCGGATAAGCCCGAGGAGATCCGACGGGACACCATCGAGATCGTCAAGGACTGGCTCGCCGTCGGTATGGATCCCGAGCGCTCCACGTTCGTGCTGCAGACCGAGGTCCCCGCGATCGCCGAGCTGACCTGGCTGCTCGCGATGCTGCTGCCGTTCAATCGGGTGATGCGCAACCCCACGCTCAAGGAGGAGATCGAGGCCAAGCAGCTCGGCGATCACTACAGCTTCGGGTTCCCGCTGTACGCCGTGGGCCAGTGCGCCGACATCCTGGCGTTCCGCGCCGACCTCGTACCCGTCGGCGAGGACCAGCTCGCGCACCTCGAGATGTGCCGCGAGGTCGCGCGCCGGTTCGATCACCTGTACTGCGGGGTCCCGACGACCACCGAGGATGCGGATTATGCGCGAGCGGGCGGGGTGTTCCCGGTGCCGCAGCCCAAGGTCGGGCGGATCGCGCGCCTGGTCGGGATCGATGGCGTGCAGAAGATGTCGAAGAGCCTCGGCAACGCGATCTTCCTCTCCGACGAGGCAGGCGAGATCAAGAAGAAGACTGGCAAGATCTTCACCGGCCGCCAGTCCGCGACCGAGCCGGGCGACGTCAGGAATGCGCTGTTCCAGTTCGTCAACGCGTTCATTGCGGACCCGGAGCGCCGCCGCGAGCTGGCGGAGCTGTACACGCGCGGTGAGATCGGCGACGGCACGGTCAAGCAGGAGGTCGCCCAGGCGATCGATGCGCTGGTGGCGCCGATGCGCGAGCGCCGCCGGACCTATGACGGTCCCGCGGGCGAGGCCCGGATCGTGGAGCTGCTCCATGCCCACGCCGCCAAGGCCAACGCGGTCGCCGAGGACACCCTGGCGCGCGCCAAGGCCGCGATGAAGCTCGACTTCGGTGCGCGGACCCTGGTGTTCGTACCGTAGGCGGGCCGTAGCGCCCCGGGGCCCTTGCGGTGAGGCGCGGGGCGGCTTATCGGTGGCACCGATGAGCGCCTCCGAACGTCATGAATTCCAGGCCGAGGTCAAGCAGCTGCTCGACCTCATGGTCCACTCGCTGTACTCCGACAAGGACGTCTTCCTCCGCGAGCTGATCTCGAACGCCTCGGACGCGCTCGACAAGCTGCGGTTCGAGCGGCTGACCGGTGCCGCGACGGCCGAGCCCAACGACAGCGCTGCACTGGAGGTCGTGCTCTCGGCCGATGCCTCCGCACGCACGCTCTCGATCGCCGACAACGGCATCGGGATGACGCGCGACGAGGTGATCAAGAACATCGGCACGATCGCGAAGTCGGGCACCCGCGAGTTCCTCGCCGCCGCGAAGGCTGCACCCGGCAAGACCGTCTCGCCGGATCTGATCGGGCAGTTCGGCGTGGGGTTCTACGCCGCGTTCATGGTCGCCGATCGGATCGAGCTGGTGACCCGCAAGGCCCACCAGGCCGGCGCCACGCGCTGGATCTCCACGGGGGACGGCGCCTACACGGTCGAGGACGCCGAGCGCGATCGCCCGGGCACCACGATCACCCTGCACCTCAAGCCGGCGGACGAGGAGCACGGGCTCAAGGACTACACGAGCGATCGCGTGGTCGATGCGATCGTCAAGCACTACTCGGACTTCGTCGCCTATCCGATCAAGCGCGGCGAGACCACCCTGAACTCGATGAAGGCGATCTGGGACCGCCCGAAGTCCGAGGTCACCGAGGACGAGTACAAGGAGTTCTACAAGCACCTCTCGCACGACTGGAATGATCCCCTGCGCACGATCCCCGTGAAGATCGAGGGCACGCTCGAGGCCTATGCGCTGCTCTACGTGCCGGCCAAGGCGCCGTTCGATCTGTTCTCTCCCGAGATGAAGCGCGGCGTGCAGCTGTACGTGAAGCGCGTGTTCGTGATGGACGAGTGCAAGGAGCTGATGCCCTCGTACCTGCGGTTCGTGAAGGGCGTGGTCGATGCGCATGATCTCTCGCTCAACGTCTCGCGCGAGATCCTCCAGAAGGATCGCCAGATCGCGGTGATCCGGAAGCAGCTGGTGAAGAAGGTCCTCGGCACGCTCGACGAGCTCAAGCGGGACGCGCGCGAGGACTACCTCGGGTTCTGGGCCGGCTTCGGGCCCGCGCTCAAGGAGGGCCTGGTCGCGCCGGAGGGCGCCCCCGACCAGGACAAGCTGCTCGACCTCGTGCTGGCCGCCACCACTCACTCCGCCGGCACCCCCACCACGCTCGCCGAGTACGTCGGCCGCATGAAGGAGGGCCAGGACACGATCTATGTGCTGACCGGGACCACGCAGGAGGCCGTCGCGCGCTCGCCGCTGCTCGAGGGCTTCACCGCGAAGGGCTACGAGGTCCTGCTGTTCGCCGATCCGATCGACGAGATCTGGCTCGAGCGAGAGCCGAGCTTCCAGGGCAAGCCGCTCAAGTCGATCGGCCGGGGCGATGTGCAGCCCGGCACCGAGGACGAGCGCAAGGCCGCGGCGGCCGCCGTGGAGGATCAGCGCCGGGAGCTCGGCGATCTGCTGATCTGCCTGCGCGCGGCCATCCAGGACGAGGTCAAGGAGGTGCGGCTGTCGAGCCGGCTGACCTCCTCGTCTGCGTGCCTGGTCGCCGACGAGCACGATCTGACGCCGCGGATGCAGAAGCTGCTCGAGCAGCTCGGGCAGGCGCCGCCACCCGTGCGCCCCGTGCTCGAGCTCAATCCGACGCATCCCGTGATGGCCAAGCTGAAGGCCGTGTTCGCGGCGGACTCGACCGATCCGCGGCTCGCCGCGTACGCCAAGCTCCTGCTCGGGCAGGCCTACCTCGCCGACACGGGGCAGCTGCCTAACCCCACCGCGTTCGGCCAGGCACTCGACGAGATCATGCTCCGGGCGATGTAGCGGCCGGCTGTCAGAACAGCTTGTGGACGATCACTCCGCGCTCGCCTTCGACGGCCTCGGCGAGGAAGATCCGCACGCGCGCGAGCATGCGGAGCAGCTCGGCGACCGAGATCTCGAGGATCTGTAGCTTCGCGATGTTCTTCATCAGGTAGTCGTCGTTGACGGACGCCACGGCCGCGAGCAGCTTGACCACCGTCGCCGGCGCGAAGTACCGGCCGCTCGAGTGCTTGCCGTCATCGAGTGGCGCGAAGCGCTCGCCACCATCGTCGAGGAAGCCGAGTGGGCTGGTCCCGGATTGGTTCCCGAGGGCGCGATGCAAGGCGCCCCAGTTCTGCCCGAGCTCCGCCGTGTGGGGCTGGGTGAAGGCGCCGAGCTTCGAGGTGCGCTCGTCGTACGTGGGGAGCGTCATCTCCGCTGGCGCCGCGAGATCAGTGTCCGCGACGGAGAACAGCGTGCAGGTGGCCACCACACTACCTTACGCAGCTACGGGTGCGGGGTCCAGCGAACGCCTGCGCCGAGGACGATCGCGGTGCCGCCGTAGGTCGCCGGCATGGTGTCGGTGCTGGTGGTCTCGCGCCGCAGGAGCCACATCCGCTCCGCGAACACATCGGCGCTCCATGCGGGGGCGAGCCGGTAGCTGGCGCCGGCGGTCAGGCCGAGGCGGGTGGCGTCCGGAGACGACGGGGTGAGGTGCGCGGCCGGGACGGGCGAAGGGTCGTAGTAGCCGCCGCCGCGGACGATCAGCCGATCGTGCGTCCACTCGCCACCGGCGCGGACGGCGACGGTGTCGTGCCAGCCATTCTCCTGGACGGCCTCGGGCGTCGACGCGTTGGTGAACGAGACGGTGGTGCGCCGGTTGACGCTCCAGTTCGCCCACTCGAGATCGAGGACGGCCGCGTAGGCGCCGCGGGTGTAGTGCGTGCCGAGCACCAGGGTGTCCGGCATCGTCATCGAGGTGCGCGCCGTCTGATCGGGCGTCTTCTCGCTGAACGCGTCGGGCGCCGTGAAGTTCGCGTTGCCGTCGAAGTCGAGGGTGGTGCGCCCGCGGTACACGAGGCCCACCGAGAGGTCGCGCCGGGCCTGCCAGTACGCGGCGGCATCGACCCCGGCGCCACGGCCGGCGAGATCGAGGCGGACGTCGCCCTGGGTATCGATGAAGTCGAGGTTGCGCTCGATCTGGAGGCGCCCGGCATCGAGGTGAAGGCCCGCGGAGACGCGGAGCTTGCCGAAGCTCCACGCGACGAACGGCGCCGCGCGGAGGACCATGAGCTGCGTCTGCACGGCCTCGACCGCACCGGGCCACGTCGCCGGCCACTGCACGCCACCGCCGAACGGGACACCGAGCGCGATGCCCGCGGCCCAGCGGCCCTGCGCAAAGCTCGCGTCGAGGTGCGGCGGCGTGGACCACGCGCTGTCGGTGTCGGCCGACCAGGATCCGTCCATCGCCTTCGCGGTGAGGGCGGGGCGGGCGAGGGCGAGCGAGAGCCCGACACGCCAGCCGCCGCCATCGGCGAGGGCCGCCGGATCGTGCCAGGCCGCGCCCGGGTCATCGCCGCGCGCCGCGCCGGCGCCGCCGGTGCCTGCGGACACCGCGTTCTGTTCGCCGACGGCGAGGCCGCCCGCCGAGGCCGTGCCGATCGCGAGCACGGTCGTGAACACGCCTATGGTGAGGGTCTTCATGGCTGCAGCTCCCCGGAGAGGAAGTTGGCGAGGTCGCGGACGCCAGGGAAGTACGCGGGCTCGAGCGGGATCGTGATGAACGCGTGCTCGCCGACGTAGTCCTTGCGCGGCGCGTGCGTGACCTGCTGCAGGATCTTCGTGTTGTCATTCGGGATGATGAAGTCGAGCGTGGCCATCTGGATCAGCAGCGCGCGGTTGCCGGTGATCGCGCCGAGGTGCTGCGGATCCACCCGATCCATGAACCACTTCGCCACCGTCATGAACCGGCGGCCCTCGAAGCTCTCGCGCGTGATCTTCTGGCGCGTGAAGAACGCGTCGAGCTGCGCGGAGAAGAACGTGGAGTCGTCGAACATCGGGACCAGGTTGGCGCCCGGGACGTTGAGGACGGCGCGCGAGATGTCCGGGGCCGTGCCGAGGAACACCGCGCCCATGATCCCGCCGAGCGATTGGCCGGCGTAGTAGATGTGTGCGGTGTCGACGGCGCGGCCGAGGAGCGCCTGCCAGTTGCCCTTGCGCAGCGAGCGATCGAGCGAGCCGAGATCGATCAGCGCCTGCTGGAAGTGATCCTTGCTGTTCGCGATGTGATCGATCTCGAGGAACATCGCGCCCG
>JAYVRN010000250.1:0-6379 GCA_043776275.1 Myxococcales bacterium
GCCACCCGCCAAGGGTGTGGTGATCGTCGATGACATCGATTGCCCCAAGCTCGTGAACCACATGGTCGATATCCATGCGGCCGCGAACCCCGAGAAGACGGCCGCGAACCCCGATGCGATCGCCCAGATCCGGGTCGACACGATCAAGGAGTGCGAGCAGAAGTGGGGCGCTTCCCCGCCGACCGATGCCGACAAGGCCTCCGCGCGGTGCTCGATGAAGGCCGCGACGACCGGCGAGCTCGAAGCCTGCGGTTCGTGATAGCCGGGTGAGCCCGCTCACACGGTTTCTGACGGTCGGATCTGAACGCGCGATGTGAACTGCCAAAGCCGTCGGACGTCTGCTATCACCCGCGGCCATGCGGCATGCCCTCGGTTGGTTCCTGGTCGTCGTCGTCGGTGGAGCGCTCGTCGCGTGCGGAGACGACGGTGGAAACCGCACGCCGCCCGAGACCGAGCTCGACACCGTCCCTGCGGCGATCTCGCGCGAGACCCACGTGGCGATCACGTTCCACGCAGCCGGCAACGCGAACGGCTTCGTGTGCCGGCTCGATGGCGCCACGCCGAGCCAGTGCATCCCGCCGTTCGAGGCTGACGTCACGGATGGCATGCACACGTTCGAGGTCGCGGCCGCGCTCAACAATGTCGTCGACGAGACGCCGGCCTCGTACACGTGGCGCGTCGACGCGACCGTGCCCGAGACCGTGCTCGTCATGGGGCCGCCCGCTCTCGACAACACCATCAATCCGGCGCTGACGTTCACCGGCAGTGACCCCGGCGGCGGCGCCGTCACGTTCGAGTGCAAGCTCGACGGTGGAGCGTTCTCCGCGTGCACGACCCCCGATCAGGTCAACGTCACCGACGGTGCGCACACGTTCACGGTCCGCGCCGTCGACGTGGCGCGCAACGTCGATCCGACCCCGGCGAGCCACACGTGGGCAGTCGACACCTCGACGCCCGACACCACCATCGTCTCGGGTCCCGCGGCCGGAGCGACGACGCAGCCAGACGTCGCGTTCGCGTTCAGCTCGCCCGAGACCACCGCGACCTTCGAGTGCCAGCTCGACTCCGGAGCGTTCGCCGCGTGCACGTCTCCCCGGCCCTATGCGGCGCTCACCGACGGTGCGCACACGTTCACGGTGCGCGCGAAGAACGCCGCGGGTACGGTCGATCCCACACCCGCGACCCGCACGTGGACGGTGGATGGAACGGCGCCCACGGTCACCATCACGACCACTCCCACGAACCCCTCGAACGATCCAACGCCGTCGTTCGGGTTCACGTCCGCAGACGCGACCGCGACGTTCGAGTGTCAGATCGACGCGTCCGCATTCGTGGCGTGCAGCTCGCCCTTCACCGCGACCACCCTCGCCGAGGGCGCTCACACGTTCGGGGTCCGCGGCACCGATCCGGTCGGTAACGTCGGCGCGACGGCGACCTACGCATGGGTGATCGATCTGACGCCCCCCGTGATCACGATCACCAGCACGCCAGCCAGCCCGACGGCGAGCCGAACCGGGACGTTCACCTTCACGGTCAGCGAGGGCTCGCCGACCTGCAAGCTCGACGCGGGCGCGTTCGTCGCGTGTACCTCCGGAGTCTCGTACACCTCGCTCGCCGATGGCAGCCACATGTTCACCGTCCAGGCCGCGGACGCCCTCGGCAACGTGGGCATGGCCGCGTACACGTGGACGATCGATGGCACGCCGCCCGTCGTCACGATCACCGGCAGCCCCCCGAACCCGAGTGCGAGCCACACGGGGACGTTCACGTTCACCGTCAGCGAGGGCTCGCCGACCTGCAAGGTCGATGCGGGCGCGTTCGCGGCATGTGCGTCAGGGATCTCCTATTCGTCCCTCGCCGACGGCTCCCACACGTTCACCGTCCAGTCCGTCGACGCACTCGGCAACGTCGGCGCCGCGAACTACACCTGGGTCATCGACACCACGCCGCCGACGGTGACGATCGTGACCAAGCCGGCGAACCCGACGGCGAGCCGCACCGGGACGTTCACGTTCACCGTCAGCGAAGGCTCGCCGACCTGCAAGCTCGACGCGGGCGCGTTCGTCGCGTGTACCTCCGGCGTCTCGTACAGCGCGCTCGCTGACGGTAGCCACACGTTCACCGTCCTGGCGTCCGACGCGCTCGGCAACGTCGGCTCCGCCACGTACACCTGGGTGGTCGATGGCACGCCGCCGGTGGTCGCGATCACCGGCACCCCGACCAACCCGTCGGCGAGCAGCACGGCGACGTTCACGTTCACGGTCAGCGAAGGCTCGCCGACCTGCAAGCTCGACGCGGGCGCGTTCGTCGCGTGTGCCTCCGGTGTCGCGTACCCCGGCCTCGCCGATGGCAGCCACACGTTCACCGTCCAGGCGTCCGATGCGCTCGGCAACACAGGCTCGGCCACGTACACGTGGGTGGTGGACACCACGCCCCCGGTGGTCACGATCACCGGCACGCCGCCGAATCCTTCGACGAGCCCGATCGGCACGTTCACGTTCACGGTCAGCGAGGGCAGCCCGCAGTGCAAGCTCGACGCGGGCATGTTCGCTGCGTGTACCTCGGGCATCTCGTACACCGCGCTCGCCGACGGCAACCACACGTTCACGGTGCGCTCCGCGGATGCGCTCGGGAACACCGCCTCGGCGACGTACACGTGGGTGATCGACGCGACCGGCCCGGTGATCACGTTCGATTCGGTGCCGCCCGCGAGCTGGCCGGTGAACTACTTCGACATGCAGTGGCACGCGAACGAGAGCGCGACCTTCGAGTGCTCGCTGAACGGTGCCGCGTTCTCCGCGTGCGCACCGGGCCTGACGATCAGCACGGCCTACAACGTCGCGTCGACGTTCACCGTCCGCGGCAAGGACACGCTCGGCAACCTCGGCATGCCGGCCAGCACCAGCTGGACCTCGTCCGACGGCCTGGTCCTCCACTACCCGTGGGAGCAGGGCTCGACCCGCAACACGAGCCTCCTCGCCCAGGTGCCCGCGTATAGCCCCGACGGCAGCGCGATCCTTCCAGTCGTCGGCGGCTGGGCCGGAACGGCCGCGCACTCGCCTCCCGCGCACACCTATCCGCGCACCGCTCGCCCGCTGACCTCGTCGGCGACCGGCTCGTACACCGCCTCCGCGTGGGTACGGCTGACCGCCTCGAACGCCGATGGCCTGCTGTGGTCGAACGCAAATGGCACGAGTGGCGGCCATCGGGTGCGGCTGTCGAACACCACGGTGTTCCTCGAGGCCTTCGAGGGGAACCTGACGTACACCGTGCAGGGCGCGCTCCCCCTCGACCAGTGGGCGAGTGTCGCGGTGCGCACGACCGGGCCGGCCAAGGGCCTACAGCTCGTGATCAACGGCACCGTGGTCGGGACGGCGTCGCTGCCGACGCAGACCGGGTTCGATGCGAACCAGGCGAGCGACCTCACGTTCGGCTCGACGTTCGGCGCCGACGTCGATGACCTCCGGTTCTACAACGTGGCACTCACGGGCAACGCTGCATGCACCACGCTCGTACGCGGTGTGTTCGATGCGCAGGGCGCCTGCGTGCCGATGCGGCCCGGCTTCGAGCTCGATTTCGAGGGCTCGCGGCTGGTGAACTCCGGAACGTACCCGCTCAGCATCGGGCCGCCGACGGTGTGGACGCCGTTCCTCGACAAGCTCGGCGAGGGCCTCAAGATGGGCGCCGGGCAGAACGGCCTCAACTTCACGAAGTTCTCGGCGGTGGCGCCTCTCCCGGGCCACTCGCTCGCGCTGTGGGTCCAGGGCGCGAGCACAGCGGACACGCTGCTCGACTTCACCCGCCCGTGCTCGTTCGTGGCGAACCTCGGCACGTGCGGCATCAGCATCGTGTTCACCGCGCAGAAGCGGCTGCAGGTGTTCACGGGGACCGGGCTCGCGGTGCAGACGACGACGACCGTGCCGGCGAACCCGCTCTCGAACCAGTTCCACAGCTTCGTGCTCGCCGAGCAGAAGTCGGGCGCGGTGACCACGAGCGTGAAGCTCTACGTCGATGGCCAGCTCGCGACGACCGTGCCGATCGGCACCGGCGATCTGTTCGGGATCGTGGCCGACAAGATCACGATGGTGTCGGCCGACGGCGCTGCGGTCGACGAGTACGAGCTGTGGCCGCGCGACGTCTCGGCCAGCCGGGAGATCCTGTGCGAGAACGGGTTTGACGGGGAGTGGAATCCGGCCGCCGGCACCTGTTCGCTGACCTCGAACTGACCCCGGCCACGCTCCCCTGGTGGCTCCCCTGGGGGCTCGACCAGAGGGCTCAACCGATCGAGATTGCTGGCAGTTCTGCTTGCCGGTGGCTAGTCCGGTTGCTCCTTGCGCCCTCATGATCTCGGGGGCTTGGCGGGAATTATCGGCGGCACGGGGCGTGCTCGTCGGGGGTGGCATGAAGCGTCTCGCTACCATCCTCGCTGCCGCCGCCCTCACCGCCCCCGTAGCCGCCTGCGTCACGGAAGACGACGCCTACGACGGCGAGACGGTGAAGTCCGATGACGGCAAGGCCGATTCGAGCGCCCTCGCGGTGTTCCTGGACATGGAGTTCCAGGGGACCCTGCTGACGGACTCGAGCTGGAACGACAAGAAGACGGTCGAGGATCAGCTGCTCTACACGGTCGGTCACCTCAACGGCAACGACGCCGTGGGCCGCATCGACCGCGCGGTGATCACCAACATCTCGAAGACCACGGTCGGCGGCAAGACGCAGATCAAGTACACCGCGAAGCTGCCGGTCGCCTGGCGCAAGTCCAACCCGGTCCCGAACACCTACGACTTCATCCTCCCGTCCGACATCTCCTACGCGGGCCAGAACGCGTTCACCGAGAAGTACAAGCACGACTGCGTGGACCACGGCGCCCACGACGTGGACTCGGGCTCGATGTTCTACTACTTCCGTCCGAAGAACTCGGGCTGCAACGTCGCGAACGCCGACGCGCTCAAGGTCACGGCCACGGTCTCTCCGAGCCCGATCCAGACCACCGGCAAGTTCCCCGAGTTCAACAAGATCTGGGAGGACAACGTCCTCAACGTCGTCGCGATCTTCGGCAAGTACGAGGACGGCGCGACCACGACGGCTGACGCCGGGATCTCCGGCTACAACCAGTTCGTCGCCTCGATGAAGACCGAGCTCGGCAGCCGCCAGCTCACCACGGTGCCGGCCTCGGTGCCGACCAACCCGGGCGTCGCCGCCCCCGACATCGAGTTCAACGCGACCCTCCCCGACGGCAAGAAGATCCACGTCGTCGCGATGCTCACCGACAACGTCAACACGGGTCTCTCGCAGCCCGCGTTCCGCGCCCGCTACGAGGCGCTCTCGACCCGCGCCGACTACATCGTCTACAACGGCCACGCCGGTCTCGGCACCAACGTCCGCGCGCTCGCGCAGGCGGGCAAGTGGGTCGCCGGCCAGTACGTCGTGGTCTACATGAACGGCTGCGACACCTTCGCGTACATCGATGACGCGCTGAACACCGCCCACAAGAACGTCAACCCCGACGACAGCACCGGCTTCAAGTACATCGACATCGTCAACAACGCGATGCCGGCGTTCTTCGCCTCGATGTCGGGCGCCACCATGTCGCTGTTCCGCGGCTTCCTCGCCTTCGAGGACCCGAAGACCTACGAGCAGATGTTCTCGCGCGTCGACAGCTCGCAGCTCGTGCTGGTCACCGGCGAGCAGGACAACACGTTCACCCCGGGTGGCGGCGGTCAGCCGCAGACGTGGGGCGGCATCAACGAGGCCGGCAGCGTCACCAAGGGCCAGACCAAGAAGTACACCACCCCGACGCTCGCTGCCGGTACCTACCAGTTCGCCATCACCGGCTCGTCTGGCGACGCCGACCTCTACGTCAAGATCGGCCGCGAGCCGACCGCGACCAGCTACGACTGCCGCCCCTACAAGACCGGCTCGAACGAGACCTGCCAGGTCACGCTCGCCCAGTCCGCCGCGGTCTACGTCAACGTCAATGGCTACTCGGCGGCGAGCTACAAGCTCGTCGGCAAGAAGCTCTAAGTCGCTCCCAGTCTTCTCGCTTAGTTCTTAGCTTTCGTTACCTACTGCGCGGCCGGAGGGCACCTGGTGCCAACGGCCGCGTAGCTCGTTTCGGGGCCTCGAATCCGATGGCACCGCCGCTCCCACTGGTCTATCTCTAGAGGGTGCGGAGGCTCGTGATCTTGCTGCTCGCGCTGGTGCCGGTCACGGCGCTCGCGCGGAAGCCCGCGTTCTATCGGCCGCGCGAGGTCGTCGATAGCGAGGCCCTGGCGACAGCAGCCACCGCGCGGCTGACCGCGGGGATCCGTGCGCGCAACGTGGCGAAGATCGGCGAGGTCCTCGGCACCTCGTTCACGAACAACGGCATGTGGTTCCC
>JAYVRN010000251.1:0-6370 GCA_043776275.1 Myxococcales bacterium
GTGCTCTCCGGGGTGCCGCGGCGCGGCGACGCTGGCCTCGATGCGATCCCCGAGATCATCGAGGGCTTCGTGTTGCTCCGCCGTGGCGAGAACCCGACCCAGGTGCTCGATGGGATCCACGCCAAGGTCGACGAGCTCAACTCCAAGATCCTGCCTGCGGGCATGAAGATCGAACCGTTCTACGACCGCTCGAACCTCGTCGAACACACGCTCGGCACCGTCCACCACAACCTGCTGTTCGGCGCGCTGCTGATCCTCGGCGTGGTGTGGCTGTTCCTGCGCACGCTGCGCGGCTCGGTGATCGTGGTGAGTGTGATCCCGCTCGCGCTGCTCGGTGCGTTCATCGGTCTCCGCGCGATCCACCTGCCGGCGAACTTGATCAGCATGGGCGCGATCGACTTCGGCATCCTCGTCGACGGCGCCGTGATCCTCGTGGAGAACGTGATCCACATGGCGCGCGAGCACCGTCCGAAAACCCGGCGCGAGCTGCTCGGTCTGGTCGGCCGCGCGGCGTTCGATGTGTCACGACCCACGTTCTATTCGATGGCGATCATCATCGCCGCGCTGATCCCGGTGTTCACGCTCCAGCGCGTGGAGGGTCGGATCTTTCGTCCGCTGTCGTTGACCTACACGTTCGCGTTGCTCGGCGCGCTGGTGATGGCGCTGACCCTGGTGCCCGCGCTGTGCGCGGTCCTGCTGCGGCCCAAGGACGCGATGACCAAGGATCCGCCGTCGATCGAGCTCATGCGGCGCGGCTATCGCCGGGTGCTCCGCCTGCTGCAAGGGCAGCGGTTGATCGCGATCGGGATCGCGGCGGTCCTCGTGATCGCCGGAGGGCTCGCCGGTCGCGGCCTTGGCAGCGAGTTCCTGCCGGAGCTCGACGAGGGCGATCTGGTGATCTTCGTCGAGATGCCGCCGAGCATCTCGCAGGACCGCAGCCGCGACATCCTCCTCGATGTTCGCCGGAGGCTGCTCCAGTTCCCCGAGGTGATCGCCACGCTCTCGGAGCACGGCCGTCCCGAGGACGGCACCGACGACGAGGGGATCAACATGAGCGAGACGTTCGTGCATCTGAAGCCCCTGGAGGCGTGGCGGCAAGGGATGACCAAAGACGGGCTGGTGGAGGCGATGCGCTCCCAGCTCGAACAGATCCCAGGCGTGCAGTTCAACTTCTCGCAGCCGATCAAGGACAACGTGGAGGAGGCCGTCTCGGGCGTGCGCGGGCAGGTGGTGCTGAAGATCTTCGGCACGGATCTCGAGGCGATGCGGGCCACGCTCGACCGCGCGAAGACGGCGCTGTCGAGCATCCCGGGGATCGTGGATCTCGATCTGTACCGTGACTCGATGGTGCCTCAGCTCCAGCTCGGGCTCGATCGTCAGGCCCTCGCGCGCGCGGGCGTCTCGATCGAGGATGCGCAGGAGCTGGTCGAGACGGCGCTGGCCGGCAAGGTGGTGACCAGCATGTGGGAGGACGACCGCATGGTGCCGGTCCGCGTGGCGCTGCCGGCGCCGGAACGCGCGGATCCGGAGCTCGTGGGATCGATCGCCGTACCCACCGCCGATGGCGGGCGGCTCCCGCTGCGCGAGCTGGCGCACATCGAGCTCGCGCAGGGGCGTGCCTCGATCAATCACGAGGCCAACTCGCGCGTGCTCGCACTCAAGTTCAACGTCGCGGGGCGCGATCTCGGCTCGGTGATCGTCGAAGCGCAGCGCGCGGTGGCCCGCGACGTCAAGCCACCCGATGGTCACTACTTCGTGTGGGGCGGCGAGTTCGAGAATCAGCAGCGCGCGATGAAGCGCCTCGAGGTCGTCGTGCCGATCGCGCTCGTGATCGTCCTCGTCTTGCTCTACAGCGCGCTCGGCTCGGGGCGCAGCGCGCTCGCCGTGCTCGCGACCGCGCCGTTCGCGTTGACCGGCGGCGTATTCGGGCTCCGGCTCGCGGGAATCCCGCTGTCCGTCAGCGCCGCGGTCGGCTTCATCGCGCTGCTCGGCCAGGTCTCCCTCGCCGGCTTGCTCGTGGTCTCCGCGATCGAGGCCCGGCGGCGCGAGGGTGTGAGCCTGGCCGACGCCGTCCTCGAGGGCCCGGTGTCGCGGTTCCGCGCGCTGCTGATGGCCGCGGTCCTGGCGATCCTCGGCCTCCTGCCGATGGCGCTCTCACACGCCGTGGGAAGCGAGACGCAGCGACCGTTCGCGGTGGTGATCATCGGGGGGATGGTGACGACCTTGCTGGTGGCGCTCACCGTGTTGCCCGTGCTGTACCGCATGACCACGCGGCGCGTGCTCGGCACGCCCGCGGAGGATGACGAGCCATGACCCGCTCTCGCTCTATGGGGCCCTGGCTGGGCCGCTGGGCCGTGCTCGCGCCCCTCACGATGCTGGTCGCAGCGGCGACGCTCCTCCCCGAGCTCACGCGTGCGTATGCCGAGGGCGCACCGGCCGAGGTCACCGTCGATCAGGCGATCGCGCTGTATCGCGCGGGATCGCCGCGCCTGGCCGCGGGGCGCGCTGCGATCGGCGTCGCGGAGTCCGATCTCGTCGGCGCGCGGATCTATCCGAACCCGACGCTCTCCCTCAGCTCCTCGTCGACGGTGACCGGCACCCCGACGAGCGGCGAGACCCAGACCCTGGTGACACTCGAGGTCCCGCTACTGCTCGGACATCAGCGCGGCCGGCGCGAGCGGGCCGCGGAGGCGAGCATCGCGGCGGCGCGCGCCGGCGTGGTCGCCGATCAGGCTGGTGCGGAGGCCGAGATCCGCGCGCTGTTCGCCGCGCTGCAGGCGGCGCAGCAGAAGGTCACGACCCTGGTCGCCGCGGTCGACGACGTCCAGGTCGTGCGGGGCATCGTCGCCGGCCGCACGACGGCGGGCGCGGCGAGCCCGTACGAGCTCGAGCGGATCGATCTCACGGTGGCGACGATGACCGCGCAGCTCGGTGACGCTCGCACCGATCAGGCGCTCGTGGCCCACGCGCTCGCCAAGGCCTGTGGCGTGCCGGGCTGGGCGCCACACGCGCAGGGGCAGCTCGCCGACCCGGCGAGCGCCGTGGAGCGCGGAGAGCGCGGAGAGCGCGGAGACCGCGAGGCAGGGCCGAGCTCGATCGATCCCCGGCATCCGTTGCTCGCCGCGGTCCGTGCGGAGCGGGCCGCGGCCCATGCCGACGAGGATCGCGCGCGGGGCGACGGGCTACCGGTCCCGAGCTTGAGCATCCAGTCGTATGCGACGTCCACGCCCTGGGGCGCCGCGGTCACCGGCGGGATCGCAATCCCGCTACCCATGTTCGATCGCAACCAGGGCGCCGTCGCTCGGGCGCGCGCCGAGGCGGTCCGGGCCGACCTCGAGCTCACGGCGCGCGAGCACGAGCTGACCGCGGATCTCGTGCGGGCCGGTGACGAGCTCCGCGCACGCCGCGAGGTGCTGGCGGCGTTCGACGACGGGGCGCTGGCGCGGCTCGACCATCTTCGCGCGATGGCGGAGACCGCGTATCGCAGCGGTCAGGGCGGCATCGTCGAGCTGCTCGACGCCGTCGAGGCGATCACCGAAGCGCGCCTCCGTCACGTGGAGCTGCTCCACGCGGTGGTCGACGCCGGGCTCGCGGTTCGAGCGGCGTCGACCGGGGACTAGATCACTTCGCGGTGACCTGGCCGCAGGCTGGGCCAAACGTGGCCGAGCCCTCGACATCGTAGGCGCCGCCATTGCCGCCGCTCTTCACGCTGTACGAGACGACGGCGTGCACGGTTCCAGCCGTGGCGCAGCCCTGCGCATCGAGCGTGATCGCGTCGTAGTCCACCGCGGTGTCCCACGTGACGTTGACGCCCGCGCTGGCGCTCCCGGCGGCGACGTCGGTGACGCCGTGGCTGTGGATGCTGCCGTCGATGCTGGTCGCGGTGATCGTGATCGATCCGTCGATCGCCCACTTGACGCTCGCGCCCGCCGACGTGACGTCGTACGTCAGGTCGAAGCTCGTGGTGTCGCCGCTCTTGGAGACGCTGCCGTTGATCTTCCACGACGAGCCCGAGGCGTCGTCGCCGTAGTTCGTGAACGTGCAGCCGGTCAGGGTGCAGTCGGCGGTGCCGGTGACGGCCTGCGAGAGATCGTGCTTCGGGAAGCTCTCCGGCAGGAGGCCGACCAGGCGGCCCGCGCCGCCGGCGGGGCTGACGAGCGACTGGCCCGCGGAGGTCAGCCCCTGGACGGCGGCTGCCGCGTTGGCACCATTGCCCGCGGCCATCGCGGCGTTGATCTTGCCGACGTTCTCGACCGAGGCCTTGGCGTTGGCCGTGTTGATCGTGCCCTTGTCGTGGGAATCCCCACCACACGCGGCTGCAGCTACGACAAGCGAAGCAAGTGCGATCTTGTTCATCAAACGCTCCCCCAGAATGAGTTTAGAACCCCGTTGAGAACCCAGCATAGTGGGACAACACGAGGCGACCGCCCATCCCATCGGGTAACGGACGGGTAAACAGCGGCAAGGCGTCAGGGACGCTCGTTCTCGAGCGCGATCGCGGTCACACCGGCCTGCTGGACGAGATCGATGGCCCGCATGACGTTGCCGTACGGCCCGACCCGGCTCCCCGCGATGATCGCCTTGGGCTTCGACGTGGTGGCCGCGATCTGCTTGATCCGCGCCACGGCGAGCTTGTCGTCCGCGAACTTGTCGCCGTTGACGTAGAGGTCACCCTTGTCGGTCACCGAGACGCGCAGGGTGCTCTGCACCTCGCCACCCGTGGCGGCCTTCGGCTTGTCGATCTCGACACCGCGGGCGACGATCAGCTTCGCGGTGACGATGAACACCACGAGGATGACCAGCACCACGTCGACGAACGGCGTCACGTTGATGCTGGTGATGCCCTCGTCGTCGCCGTCCTGATAGAGGCTCCCGCCCGCCATCAGTCGTCCTTCGACGTCGCGGGCTCGGCCTTGTCGGCGGCCTTGGCCTTCGCCTTCGGGGCAGCCTGGGTCGGCGACAGATCGCCGTGCTCCTCGCCGTGGATCAGGGACAGCACGGTGTGCGCGCACTCGTCCGCGCCGCCCATGACGATCTTCAGCTTGCGGGTGAAGTAGTTGAACGCGATCACGGCGGGGATCGCGACGAGCAGGCCGATCGCGGTGGCGACCAGGGCCTCCGCGATCGCGCGCAGGGTCTGCGCCTCCGCCTCGGAGCTCTTGACCGTCAGGTTCTGGAACGCGCTGATCACGCCGAGCACCGTGCCGAACAGGCCGATGAACGGCACGTTGTTGCCGAGGGTGCCGAGGATCATGAGGTTCTTGTCGGCCCCACGACGCCACCGCGCTCGCTCGCCGTGCATCGCCTCGGCGACCGCCTCGGGCCCACGACCGCGCTCGGCCAGCCCGCGCAGCGAGACCTGGATGGCGATCGACGGATCGCCCTTGTACTTGGTCTGCAGCCGCTCGAGCTCGTCGCGATCGAAGGCGCCGCGGAGCTCGCGGGTGAACACGTCGGTGTTGGTGTCTCGGCCACGGAACCACAGGCCGCGATCGATCATCACGCCCACCGAGATCACGGACAGCGCGATCAACAGCCACAGCACCCAGTTCGCGCCGAGCTGGGCGAAATCGACAAACGCTCCGGCGAGATCCATCGCGGGAAGTGTTACGCGGCTTCGGGGGTGTCGTCGACTCGCTGGGGCACGGTCTTCATCACTTCCCGCATGACAGCGGTCGCATAGGCGCCGCCGGGCAACGTGAAACCGACCTCGAAGGTCTCACCCTCGGCCGTGGTCTCGCCCGGCGTCACCCGCGCGTTCGCCACCTCGATCGTCGCATCCCGGCGGGTCCCCTCGGCGAGGGCGCGGACCTTCCCGAACGCGGTCGGCTCGAGCCCGGCCGTGGCGAGCACGGCGGCCTCCCGCTCGGCCGCAGGCGAGCCCTCGGTGGGGCGGCGCATCTTGTCGCCGAACATCGGGCCGGTCAGCGCGAGCTCGCCCGCGAGCAGGCGCGCCTCGTCGGTGATCGGATCCTCGCAGACGAACATCCCGCCGGCGCGCTTGTGCAGCACGTCGCCCGCGAGGACGCACCGGTACAGCCCGTCCTGCATGCGCGCGGTCAGCCACGCGTTGAACAGCTCGGACTGCAGCGCGGACACGAACAGCCGATCGAGCTTGCGGTCCTTGCCGAACCGGCGCGCGCCCGAGACCAGCTCCCGGCCCTTGTGCGCGTTGTCACCATCGCGCCCGAACCGCTGCTCGCCGTACCAGTTCGGTGCACCGGGTGCTTCGGCGAGCCGCGCGAGGATCGCCGTCGCGCGCTCCGCCGCGCCGGCACCCGCGCCGCGCACGCGCAGCACGAAGCGATTCGCGCGGACGTGGCCGGTCTTGAGCTTGTTGCCGTGGCGCGCGGCCTCGAGCATCGTGATC
>JAYVRN010000252.1:0-1977 GCA_043776275.1 Myxococcales bacterium
GTGCCCGACCACGTAGTTGAACAGGTAGAGCGGCGACGTGATCGTGTGGCTGTAGATGCCGAGCAGGTGGAGGCCCTTCGCCCCGAGGATCGGCGCGTAGTAGCGATCCCAGGTCTCGGCCGCGATCCGCCCGGTGGCCTCGCGCAGCTCCGCCGCGGTGGCCTGCGGATGATCGTAGAGCCAGTGCCAGACGTCGATCTCGACGAGCGCGGAGCCCGCGATCTCGCGGGTGTTCCAGAAGTCGGCGAGCACGCGCCGCTTCTCCGCATCGCCCTTGGGCCGCGGCTTCCCGAGCAGCTCGAGCGCCCGGGCCTGGAACAGGAACGCCAGCGCTTCGGTGAACGCGGTGTTCGGCACGCCTTGCAGCAGCGTGTGGTCGATGTCGTAGAGCGAGAACGTCTGCTCGACGTTGTGGCCGAGCTCGTGGATCGCGATGTTGTAGCCCTTGTAGACCATGCCGCCCGGCTCGATGCGGGTGCGGAGATGGGCCTTGTCGGTCCGCCGCTGCGCCTCCATCGCGTGCCCGGCGCCGCGGGAGGGGTCCACGGTGATGTGCTCGGCGAGGTACTTCGCGCGCGCCGGGGCGAACCCGAGATCGCGGAGGATCCGCGGGATGTCGGCCTCGAACTTCGCCGCCGTCGGATAGCGCTTGCGGGTCAGGACATCGAGGTCACCTTCGGCGGTCGCGCCGGCGGCGAAGTCGAACCACAGATCGTGCGGCTCGAGGGGGCGGCCGAGCTGCTTCTCGATCTGCTGGGCCGCGTCCTTGGCGAGCGTGGACTCGAGGATCTCGACGAGCATCGCGCGCACGCGGACCTCGGGCAGCTCCGCGGCCGTGAACGCGCGATCGAGCTCGGTCGGCGCCAGCGGTGAGACCCGATCCACCGCGCGGGCCGCCTTGAAGTGAGCGATCACCCGCTCGAACCGGGCATCGGCCTCGCGCGCATTCGACGGCACCGTGGGGCGATCCTTCGGAGCGTCCGCCTCGATGGTCCCCGCGGCTGCGACCGTCACCTGGTTCGAGACCGGATCCCAGTCGAGCCGCGGGTTGTCGATCACCGCGCTCGGAATGGTCTGCGTGACGATGCGGTCCATCACCGCGGCGATCGTGCGCTGCTTTGCGAGGCCGTCGGCGTCGGCGTAGTTGGCCTTGAGCTCGTCGCGCAGGTTCCAGTGCGTGATCAGGTGCTTGTTCTGCGGGAACCGGCGCTTACCGTCGGGCCCGAGCACGTGGTGCATCCACAGGTAGTAGCCGGCGATGTATTGATCGCCCGCGACCTCGGCGCTGCTGACACCCGCGGCGAGCTCGCCCGGGATCCGCGACTCCACGATCCGGGTCAGCCGCAGCTCGGCCCAGGTGCGCCGGCTGTAGCTCGCGGCGTCACGGATCCGATCCGCCAGCGTGGTCAGCGGGAAGTTCAACAGCACCGTGAAGCCGACCTTCGATCCGAACAGATCGTCCACCACGTGCGCGCTCGCGTCATAGCCGGCGAGCAGCTCGTCCACGGGCAGCGCGGGGCCATTGTCGACCTCGGTGCCCCATCGCACGGTGCGGCCGAGCTCCTGGAAGTGGCCCTTGATCTGCTCGATCGTCGCCTCGAGGCGCGCGAACAACGCATCGCGCCCCGCCGGGTCGGCCACGAACTGCGCGAGGCAGAACGCCACGAGATCCCCATCGTTCACGCGCCACATCGTGGCCACCTGATCGACGCCGCGATCGATCCGGTCCTTCGACGCCGCGCCGAACTTCTCGACGAGCTTCGCCTTGGCGGCGGCGATCGTCTCCGGCATCACCGCGATCGGGCGCTCGCCATGCGACGACAGGTCCGCCGGCGGCACGGGATCGGGCGCCACCGGCGGCGGTGTCACCACCAGCTGCGCGGGTGGATCGACGGGCACGACCGTCTGTCCCGGACCTGTGTGGCCCGGGCAGCCGGCGAGGAACAACGTTACGACGAGGGTACGCGTGAGCACGGG
>JAYVRN010000253.1:0-24334 GCA_043776275.1 Myxococcales bacterium
GGCTCCTCGTGCTCTCCACCTTCAGTCTGGCCGCGTGCGGCTCCGATCCCTCATCGACGTCTCCCGATGCGCCGCCGGGAGGCTCGTCGATCGACGAGCAATGGTACCTCTCGTCGAGCGGCATCAGCGCGCTCGCCGTCGATGGCGATCAGCTGGTGTTCTTCGAGGGGGCGATGCTGCGTGCGATGCCGCTCGCGGGTGGCGCGCCCATCACCCTGGCGACGCTCACACCGCCCGCCGATCCGTCGAGCTTCGCCGACGTCGAGGAGCTGCGCGTCGGCGCGGACCGCGTGGCCTTCGTCGAGGGCGTGCTCGATGCCGCGACGGGCGCGGTGACCAGGACGCTGTTCGTCGTGCCTCGAAGCGGCGGTTCGCCGGTGGCGCTCTCGACGTCCCAGGACTCGCGCGCCTTCCTCGGGCTCGCGTTCGATGGCGACGCTCTCGTGTTCTCGTCGAACACCGCGTTGTATCGGGTCGCGCTCGCCGGCGGCACGCCGCAGTACGTCGGGCAGAGCGAGGGCTCGGTGCTGTACTGGATCTTCTCGCCGCTGGTGCAGGGCGATCAGATCATGTGGGCGGCAGACGCGCACCTGTATCGGATGGCCCGCACGGCGTCCACGAAGCGCGGCACGGCGTTCGCCACGCTACCCGCGCAGTCGGCGAGGATCATCGCCGCCGATCATGCGCTCGTCGTCGCGCTGTCTCCGGACATCGACTTCCAGTCCCCGGCGAATGCGATCGTGGAGGTCGATCCGGTGACCGGTTCGATCGGCGCGCCGGTGTCACTCGGCGCCGATGCCGATGAGATCGTCGCGACCGCCAGCGACGTCTGGGCGGCAACGTTCACGGGCGTGGTGCGCGTGCCGCGAGCGGGCGGTGCAACGGCGGCCCACGTGACCACGGCTCCCGGGCTCCACGTGGCGGCCAGCCCGCACGCGGTGTTCGCGTCGACGAACACTGGCATCACGCGGATCGCGGTGGAGTGATGACGGCTGACTACGGTGCGATCGTGACGGTGCTGGTCTGCTGCGTGCCATCCACGATCGCGTGGAGCGTGGTCGTGCCCGCGGCCATGCCGCGCACGCCTGCCTGATCGACGGTCGCGATCGACGGATCGTCGATCACCCAGACGGTGGTCGCGCTGACATCGCGCGTGTCGCCGGTGGTGTAGGTGGCCAGGGCGCGGACCGGGACCATCGTGCCGACTGGCGCGGTGACGATCGACGGCTCGACCGAGAGGCCGACCACCGCGGGGGCGGAGATCGTCGCGGGGACGTCGATCACGGTGGTGCGGTAGCCGAGGTGGAGCATCGTGCGGCCCTCGGCGCGGCCGACGACCCGCACGTGGGCGTGGTCGCTGGTGTAGGCGATCGAGACCAGCTCGGGCCGATCGACCACCCAGCTGAAGGCGTCGAGGCGGCTCAGCTCGTGGCCATCGACCCAGACGCCGATCTCGGTGCCGGCGCCCATGGGTAGGCGGACCTCGTCGACATCGACCTCGATGGTCCGGGTGTCGTCGAAGCAGGCGCCCAGCAGGAGTGCGAGAGCAGGAACGGCGAAACGCATCGGTGCCTCCGAGATCACGAGTCGACCAAACTCGTAACCGGTTCAGGATCACGGGGCGAGAATTCGGCGGTCGGACACCGCCCGACATCCTGGCGGGAGCGAGCGGAGGCGCCCGGGAAGCCCCCGAACCGCGCGAATCTCTGGTGGGTTTGGCTGCGAACCGCTCGGAGGTCGGAGATCGCGAAAATCAATTCGGACCTGACGCTCGGGCCAAGCGTCTCTATACTTAGCGTGTCCCCCCGCATGTCTCCTGCGCGCCGAGCTCGAAGGGTAAACAAGTCCACGGTGTGGGTCGCCGCCGGCGTGGCGGTGCTGGTCCACGCGACCTTGCTCGGGAGCGTGCAGGCGTTCGGGCTCTCGATCGTGGGCAAGGGCTTTGTCACCTCGAACGAGCACAAGGTCGCCAAGGCGGTGGAGGAGCCGGAGCTGCACACCACCTGCGCGAGTGACGTGATCCTCGCCACCGGTGCGCGCGCCGCGATGTGCCTCGCGCCGTGGAATGCCGACGTCGAGGGTTGCGGCAGCGACACCGTGATGTCGATGTGGATGGATCTGTCGTCGTGCCAGGCGGGTGATTCGATCGCCACGTCGCCGATCGCACTGCTCACGCCGCGCCAGGCCGAGAAGCTCACGCCGATCGATCCCGAGCGGTTGATCGACGAGGCGATGCAGCAGGAGCTCGCGAAGCAGCAGCCGCCGCCTCCGCCCGTGCCGCAGCAGCAGCCCCAGACCGCACCGCCTCCTCCGCCGCCGCCGCAGCGCCCGGCGCAGGTGGTGGAGACGGCCAAGCCGAACACGGAGCAGGAGCCCGAGAACGCGCGGTTCCTGTCGGAGAACAACGTCAAGGTCGATCAGCAGAAGGTCGCGCGCGGCTCGGTGCAGGAGCCGATGGTCGCGAAGTCCAAGCCCGCCGAGCTGACTCCGAAGGAAGATCCCAAGGAGGCCTCGGTCAAGGAGCTCAAGGAGGCCGACAAGGGGAAGAGCGAGAAGGCTCCCGAGCTGCCGGGTGTGCTCGCGATGCGGCCGGCCGGGACGCCGCAGCCCGCCGAGGCACCGCAGGAGGCGAAGACCCGCGGCGCGACCGCGAGTGACAAGGGCCCGCTGGTGGCCGATGGCTTCGTGCCGCGTCACGGCGAGGGCGCGATCGAGCAGGCGAAGCGCGATCCGGGCGAGCTGTCGCGCGGGCAGAGCGGGGCAGGTGGCGGTGCGCCGCAGGTGCCGAACCTCAAGCCCACGCCGGAGACGCTCGAGCGGATCGCAGGCGGCGGCTCGGTGGATCACCTCGACGACGTCGAGAACGGGGACGAGACGGCGCTGTCGTCCAAGCGCTGGGTCTACGCGAGCTTCTTCAACCGGCTGAAGCGCCAGGTCGCGCAGAACTGGGATCCCGCCACGGTGTGGCGCCGCAGCGATCCGGCGGGGACCGTGTACGGGTTCAAGACACGGATCACCGAGGTGCGCGTCAGCCTCGCGGGGAACGGCTCGCTCCAGAAGATCGTGGTGACCTCGCCGTCGGGAGTCAACGAGCTCGATGACGAGGCGGTCCGCGCGTTCCATGCGTCCGCGCCGTTCCCGAACCCGCCCGATGGGCTGGTGGCCAAGGATGGCCTGATCACCTTCGCGTTCTCGTTCTATTTCGAGATCGGCGCTCCACGGTCGTCGTGGCGCGTGATCCGCTCGATGTAACCTCGCCGGCGGTGAAGCATCCGCGGCTGGTCCCGGCGCTGGTCTCGATCGCGCTCCTCGGCGCGACGCTCGAGCCGCTGATCCGCAAGCCGTGGGACGACAGCTTCCCGCTCTCGCCGTACGCGATGTTCGCGTTCAAGCGACCCACCACGCTGACCATGGAGTACGCGTTCGGCGTCACGGCCACTGGGCAACGCCATGCGCTGACGCCGCGCCTCGTCGGTTCGAGCGAGGTGCTCCAGGCGCTCACCGTGCTCGCCCGCGCGCGCGGCGCGAACGAGCTGCCACAGCTGTGCACGCAGATCGCGGCGCGAGTCGCCGATCTGGAGGACTACGCGGACGTCACGGAGATCCGGATCGTCACGGGCACGCACGACGCGGTGGACTATCTGGTGCGACACCAGCAGGGGACCGAGATCCCACGCACGAGCTGCCGGGTGGCGCGATGAAGCGCGTCGCCGAGTGGTGGTTCGCCCCCGCCCCGGCGGAGCGGCTCGCGGCGGTGCGGATCGTGATCGGTACGTTCGCGCTGTGCTGGGTGGGCGGTCGGTTGATGGAGACCTATGCGGTCGCGCAGCTCGGCAAGACGCAATTCCATCCCACGGGTGTGGTGCAACTGCTCGATGCGCCGCTGCCGCCCGCGGTGGTCCTGGCGACCGCGATCGCCACGTGCGCGCTGCTGGTCGCCTTCACGCTCGGCGCGCAGTACCGGATCACGGCGCCCCTGGCGGCGATCGGCGTGCTGTGGACGCTGACGTACCGCAACTCGTTCGGGATGATCTTCCACACCGAGAACCTGCTGGTCATGCACCTGCTCGCGCTCGCGTGTGCGCCGGCGGCGGATGCCTGGGCGATCGATCGCCGACCCGTCGCGCCGGCCGCGGCGGGCTATGGCTGGATCCTGAAGCTGCTCGCGGCGATCACCGCGGCGACGTACGTGCTCGCCGGGATCGCGAAGCTGCGGATCGCCGGCTTCGCGTGGCTCGATGGCGAGCAACTGCGCAATCAGATCGCCGTGGACAACCTGCGCAAGGCGTTGCTCGGCGATTCGATCGCCCCCCTCGCCACGCCGTTCCTCGATCATCCCTCGGGCTTCACGGTGTTCAGCGTGATGACGATCGTCCTCGAGCTCTCGGCGCCCGTGGTGTTCCTGCACCGGCGGATCGGCCAGCTGTGGGCCGCGACGGCGTGGGGCTTCCACCTCGGGGTGGTGCTCCTCATGAACATCTGGTTCCCGTACCCGCTCCTGGGACTCGCGTACCTGCCGCTGCTCCGCGCCGAGCGGCCCTTTGCCTGGCTGATCGGGTGGTGGCGGCGCCGGCGGAATGTGGGGCGGGCCACGCCGGTTGAGCCCCCAACCGAATAGCCCTTGCTCGCATAACTACGTTTGTAGTAATCCTTCGACTCGCGTCGTAACCCATGGCCCGCTCCACCCCCTCCGAGCTCACGCACGCCGAGCTGCGCGTCCTCAAGGCGCTGTGGGAGGTCGAGCGTGGATCCGTGGCCGAGGTCCGCAGCGAGCTCGGTAAACGCGGGCAGGACCTCGCATACACCACCGTGATGACGCTGCTCGGCCGTCTCGCCGCGAAGGGCGCGGTGCTGGTCGACAAGGAGCGCGAGCCGTTCGTGTACCGCGCGGCGCAGCGCAAGGAGTCGGTGCTGCGCGATCGCCTGCGCGAGTTCGTGCGCGAGGTGTTCGATGGACAGGCGGATTCGCTGGTCCTGAACCTCGTCGAGGATGAATCGCTGACGCGCGCGGAGCTCCGTGCGATCGAGCGCAAGATCGCCGATGCGGAGCGGACCTCCAAGGATCCGAAGGTGAAGCCGTGAGCGGCCTCGTCGCCGCGGGCGCCGCCGCCAAGGGGGCGGTCTCGATGCTCGCGATGCTGGCGGTGCAGGGCACCGTGCTGGCGATGATCGCTCTCGTGCTGCTCCGCGCCGCGCGGCCGCGCCCGGCGTTCGGCGCCGCGGTTTGGCTCGTGGTGCTCGCGAAGTTCGCGGTGCCGTGGGGCCCGGCGATGCCGTGGTCGCTCTCCGATCTGATCGCGTACCTCCGGCACGACGAGGTGGCCGCCGTGCTCTCGGCCTCGCCGATCGGCGTCGGGCCCGAGCCAGCGATCTCGATCTGGCCGTCGATCGGGTGGATCGTGCTCGCGAGTGTGTGGGCGCTCGGCACGCTGGTCGTGCTTGGACGCGCACTCCTGTCGTATCGCGCCACGCTGTCCGTCGCGCGCGCCGCAGAGGCCCCCCCTGCGGCCGCGCTCACCACGCTCACCACGCTCGCCAAGCACCTCGAGGTCCGCGCGCCCCGCCTCGCGATCGGTGACGATGCGACGGGCCCGTACGTCGTCGGCATCGTGCGCCCGATCATCGTCGTGCCGCCCGCGTTGCTCGAGGACCCCCCGCTGCTCCGCGCCGCGCTGCTCCACGAGCTCGCGCACGTGCGCCGCAAGGATGCGATCGGCCGGTTCGTGCAGGTGTGGGCCACCGCGATGTTCTTCTGGTGGCCGATCGTCCGGTTGATCGGGCGCCGCCTCGATCTCGCCCGCGAGGCCGCCTGCGATGCGTGGGCGCTCGAGGCGAGTGCGTTGCCGCGCCCGGCCTATGCACGGCTGCTCGTCAAGATGGCGGCGCTGCGGACCGTGGCGGCGTCGGCGCTCGCGAGCCCGCGATCGCTCGATGCGCGTGTGGCCGCGGTGCTCGGGCCTCCCACGCGTGCGCGGATCGGCATCGTCGGTAAGGCGTGCATCGTGGTGTGGGCCGTGATCGCCCTGGGAGGTGCCCGCACGGCCTCCGCGCGGGGCGAGAAGAATGTCTGCGTGTTCACGCCGCAGCTGGCCGAGGCGCTACGCGAGGCGCACCCCGAGGCCGATCTCGACGGCGATGGCACGCTGTCCAAGGACGAAGCGTGCGAGTTCCAGGCGGAGGTCCGCCGCCGGGTCGATCAGGTCTCGACGCTGGACGAGACCTCGGAGCCCGAGCTGGAACAGCTCCTCGATGAGCCGCTGTGTTGCAATTGTGACCCGGGTGGTGGCTTACTTCCGTCACCCGAGAACCCTGCTCTGGGCCCGAGTTGCCAGAGCGAATAGACGAGCGAGTACAAGGAGTGAACCCATGAACAAGCTGTCCCTTACCGCCCTCGTGCTGTCGCTGGCCGCGTGCCAGCCCGACACGAAGACCCTCGAGAAGAAGATCGACGATCAGGCCAAGGACATCCGCGAGATCAAGGCGATGATCGCCAAGGGTGGCGGCGGCGGCGCTGGTGCGGCCCAGAAGGGTCAGCAGCAGGCGCGCGAGGAAGCGGCGCCGGATGCCGTGTTCTCGGTCGACATCGGCGCGAACCTCAAGAAGGGGATGATCGAAGGCCCCGCAACGGCGCTCGTGACAATTGTCGAGGCCTGGGACTTTGCTTGACCGTACTGCCAGAGGGTCGGTTCGACCCTCCAGCAGCTCGTCAAGGACTACAACGGGAAGGTGCGGGTCGTGTTCAAGAACCTGGTCGTTCACCCACAGAGCGTCGCGCGAGCTCACCTCGCGGGATGTGCTGCGGCCAACCAGGGCAAGTTTACCGAGTACTACAACACGTTCTGGGAGAAGGCCTACAAGCCCTATCAGGAGTCGCGCGACGCATCGAAGCTGTCTGAAGAAGCGATCATGAGCTGGGCGCCGAGCATCGGGCTCGACCCCGCGAAGCTGAAGGCGGACATGGACGGCCAGGATTGTGCCGGCTTGATCTCGTCGGATGCGAACGAGCTCAGGAAGTACCGCGTGGGCTCCACGCCGAGCTTCTTCATCAACGGCCACTACGTCGCCGGCGCGATGGACATCAATGGGTTCAAGCAGCTCGTCGATCGCGAGCTGAAGATCGCCGAGGCCTCGGGTGTCTCGGCGGCTGACTACTACGACAAGGAAATCATCGGCAAGGGCGAGAAGGTGTTCCGCGCGGCGGGCACTCCGAAGCCTCAGGCCGAGAAGAACTGACGGCTCGCGAACCTCGGCCTCGCCGAGGAGACGAGCTTACACACGAAGGAAGTTACCGTGAACAAGCTCGTCTGTACCGCGATCATCGCGGCCCTGGCCGCGTGCCAGGCCGACACCAAGAACCTCGAGAAGAAGCTCGACGATCAGGCCAAGGACATCCGCGAGATCAAGGCCATGATCGCGAAGGGTGGCGGCGGTGCTGGTGCGGCCCAGAAGGGCCAGCAGCAGCCGCGCGAGGAGGCGGATCCGAACGCGGTGTTCGCCGTCGACATCAAGCCGAACATCAAGAACGGGATGATCCACGGTCCCGAGGCCGCGCTCGTCACGATCATCGATGCGTGGGACGACGCGTGTCCGTACTGCGCCCGCGTGGTCCCCACGCTCGAGCAACTCGTGAAGGACTACAACGGCAAGGTTCGCGTCATCTACAAGAACCTCGTGGTTCACCCGCAGCAGGTGCAGCGCGCGCACCTCGCGGGCTGCGCCGCCGGACTCCAGGGCAAGTTCCTCCAGTGGCAGACCGCCTGGTGGGACAAGGCGTACAAGCCGTACCAGGAGTCACGCGATGGCTCGAAGCTGTCGGAGGAGGCGTTCATGTCGTGGGTGCCGACGATCGGTCTCGATCCGGCGAAGCTCAAGACCGACATGGACGGCGCCGAGTGCCAGGCGCTGATCAAGAACGACGCCGACGAGCTCAGGAAGTTCCGCGTGGGCTCCACGCCGAGCTTCTTCATCAACGGTCACTACATGGCCGGCGCGATGGACATCAACGGGTTCAAGCAGATCGTCGATCGCGAGCTGAAGATCGCCGAGGCCTCGGGGCTGTCGGCCGCCGAGTACTACGACAAGGCCGTCCTCGGTAAGGGCGAGAAGACGTTCCGCGCGGCCGGCGCTCCGAAGCAATAGCCCGCGCTTCGCGTCGACGGGCCGGTCCGCGAGGATCGGCCTTCTGTCGTTTCGGGGTAGGGTCAGAGCGTGGTGACCCCGACGCCGATCCCCGAGGCCAACTGGGTCAACATCCAGTGGCTCACGCGCCTGCGCTGGGCGCAGATCGCGGGGCAGGCGGCCACCGTGATCGTCGGGCAGTTCCTCCTCGACGGTGCGCTGCCGATCGCCGCGCTGCTGGGCGTGATCGCCGTGGGCCTGGTCTCGAACCTCGGGCTCGAGCTGTACTTCTTCGGCGATCGGCGCCGCGAGACGCCATCGCGCACGGTCTACGAGTGGCAGATCGCGCTCGTGATGATGCTCGACATCGCGATCCTCACCGGCCTCCTGTACCTGACGGGGGGGCCGCACAACCCGTTCGGATTCCTGTATCTCGTGCAGATCGCGCTCGCGACCGTGCTGCTCCGCGCGCTGTGGACGTGGATGCTGGTGGCGCTGTCGTTCGTCGGATTCGGCGTGCTGCTCGCTGCGCCGCGTGTGATCTCGATCCCCGAGGACAGCCGCGCGATCGGGATGTGGGTGGCGCTCGGCGTGGCCTCGGCGTTCGTCGTGTACTTCCTGCGCCGCATCACCGGCGCGCTGGCCGAGCGCGAGCGCGAGCTGACGGAGGCACGCGGCCTCGCGGCGCGGCAGGAGCGCCTCGCCGCGCTCGCGACGATGGCCGCGGGTGCGGCGCACGAGCTGTCCACGCCGCTGGGCACCGTGGCCCTCGCCGCGAAGGAGCTCGAGCGCGCGCTGACCAAGGCCGCGGATCCCGAGCTCGCCGCCGATGCGCGCCTGATCCGCGAGCAGGTCGGCAGGTGCCGCGCGATCCTCGAGCAGATGGCACAAGGCGCGGGCACGGTGGGCGAGACCGTGGCGCCGGTGTCGGTCAGCGAGCTGCTCGACGAGTCTCAGGTCGGCATCCGGCCCACGCCCACGGTGCATGTCGACATGCCCACTGATCTCGGAAAATCGCCGCTGCGGATCCCGCCGCGCGCGGTCAGCCAGGCGCTGCGCTCGCTGATCACCAACGCCCAGGATGCCTCACCCCCGAGCTCGAGCGTCGTCGTCGTGGTGCGGCGAGAGGGTGCCTACCTCTCGATCTCGATCCGCGACCGCGGGCAGGGGATCCCCGCCGACGTCCAGGCCCGCATCGGTGAGCCATTCTTCACCACCAAGGCGCCCGGGCGGGGCATGGGGCTCGGGCTGTTCCTGGCCCGGGCGGTGATCGAGGGTGTTGGCGGAACCCTGCAGATCGATTCGATTGCCGGTGAGGGCACCGAGGTCCTGGCCCGGTTCCCGACGGACGTCTCCCCGGCCCCCACGCTCGGAATCGGAAGATCGGGCGAATCCCCGAGCCCTCCAGTGGTATCCAAGCCTGCATGACTAGCTCGGAGGCCTCGTCCGGCGGGGACAAGACGTCGATCCTGATCGTCGATGACGATGAGGTGTATCGGAACCGCCTGGCGCGTGCGTTCGTGGATCGCGGCTACGACGTCCGGATCGCCCAGGACTACGACAGCGCGGTGGCCTCGGCGACGCAGGACTCTCCGGAGCTGGCCGTCGTCGATCTGAAGATGCCGGGCAAGAGCGGCCTCGAGCTGATCAAGGCGCTGGTCGAGATCGATCCGTCGACGAAATCGATCGTGCTCACCGGCTACGGCAGCATCGCCACCGCGATCGATGCCGTCCGGCTCGGCGCCACCTACTACCTGTCCAAGCCCGCGGACGCCGACGACATCGTCCAGACCTTCGCGCGCGCCGAGGCGCCCCCGCTCGACCCCCCGGCCAGCGAGTCAGGGGAGTACAAGGCGCCTTCGCTGGCGCGCGCCGAGTGGGAGCACATCAACCGCGTGCTCTCCGATGCAGGTGGGAATATCTCGGAGGCAGCGCGCCGCCTGGGCATCCACCGGCGCAGCCTGCAGCGCAAGCTGCAGAAGTACCCGCCGAGCAAGTAGCGCCCGGCCACGCTGCGTGATGAGATCGGGGTGATGTTGTCGTCGCCCACGCGCGTACCGATCGCGTGGATCCTCCTCGCGCACGTGCTGGGTGCCGCCGCGATCGGCGCACTCGATGCCGGCAAGCTCGGCAGCGCTCAGCTCGCGATGGTGCTGGTGCCGCTGTTCGCCGCCACCGGTGTGGTCGTCGGCCTGTTGATCGCCGGGACGGAGCGCCTCGGGGCCGGCCGTGCGTGGTGGGTGAGCGCGCTCCTGCGCGGTGCGCCGAGCTTGATCGTGCTGGGGCCCGTGGCCTCGACGCTGTTCGATGGTGCCTATGCGCAGACGTTACCTCTCGCACGGCTCCTCCCGTTCGCGGTGCCGCTCCTCGGCTGGGGGGTGGTCTCGCTCGCGATCGCGGGTGGGCGCAGGGTGCTCGGTGGCGCCGATCTGTCCACCCGCGCGATCGTGATCCTCGGGTGCGCGGGTGCGATCGGCGCGATCACGTGGGCCGAGCGGCACCTGCTCGCCACTGGCTATCCGGGTGCCCACGTCGGCGCCACGATCGCGCTGGTGGTGATCGCCGGCATCGCGGTGCGGGCGCTGGCGTCGCCCGCGGCGTCGCCGTACCTCGCGGCCGCCGTGGCCGCCGCGGCTCTCGGGACGGCGGGCGCAGCCTCGCTCGATGGCCTCGCCGATGCGAACCAGCGCAGGGTGCTCGCCACCTACGGCGATCAGGGCAGGGACCTCGTGCGGCTGTTCCGTCAGCTCGTGGACCGTGATCGCGATGGCAGCTCGCCGATCCTCGGCGGCGGCGACTGTGATGATGGCGATCCGGCCCGGCACCCCGGTGCCGCAGATCCGCCGGGCGACGGGATCGATCAGGACTGCGATGGCGCGGATGCCTCGCCACCTCCACCGCCGGCGGCGCCGCCGAAGCCAATCGATCTCGCCTCGTGGCGCGCGAGCGCGTCCGTGCAGCAGCTCCTCGAGCGCACCAAGGGCATGAACGTCGTGCTGCTCACCGTGGACGCGCTGCGGTTCGACATGCTCGCGCCCGACGCCGCCGATCGTGCGGAGTTCCCCGAGCTCGTGAAGCTCCTCGACGAATCCGTGTGGTTCACGCACGCGATCTCGCCCGCCTCCGGAACCGATGTCTCCCTCGGCACGCTCCTCACCGGGCGCTTCGATCCGTATCAAGCGATCGACACCACGCTCCCCGAGGCGATGCAGACGCTCGGCCGGCGCACGTACAGCGCGCTCCCGGTGGAGGTCACGCGCTACGTCGGCGAGGTCCTGCCGGCGCGCGGTATGGATCGCGCGAAGCCCGTGCACACGGACTGGGGGACCGACGACATCGGCGATCACGTCAGCGCGCCGGCCACCACGATCGAGGGGATCCGCGCGCTCGACGATGCCGCCGATCGCCTCTCGTTCCTGTGGCTGCACTACTTCGATGTCCACGAACACCACCAGATCGATGTGCCCCGCGCACTGCTCAAGGGCGTGCACGAGGAGTCCTCACGCAAGCGGCACGGCTATCGTGCGCTCCTGCTCGCCATCGATCACGAGGTCGGTCGCGTGCGCGCCGAGCTCGCCAAGAGGAACCTCGCCGACAAGACGATCATCGTGTTCGCGAGCGATCACGGCGAATCCCTCGGCGAGGATCCGCGCTTGCTCGAGACCCACGGCAAGGTCGCGTACCACGCGCTGGTCCGGATCCCGTTCGCGATCCACGTCCCAGGCGTGCCCGGTGGGCGGCGCAGCGATCCGGTCTCGATCGTCGACATCACGCCCACGCTGCTCTCGCTGCTCGGCGCACCCCACGCGATCACACCGCTCGACGGCCTCGATCTCGTGCCGGCGATCCTCGATGCGCCGGTGGCGCTGCGCCGCACGAGCCGCGCGCTGGTCAGCCACGAGGAGCTGCAATGGAGCGTGGTGGAGTGGCCGTATCAGCTGCTCGTGCGGCCGGCCGAGAACTTCGCGGAGCTCTACGATCTCGACAAGGATCCCGGCGAGCACGAGGACCTCGCGGCCCGGCTGCCCGAGGTGGTCACTCGGCTACGGGCGCGCTACGCGGAGGTTCCGGTGGTCCACGTCGACCGAACGCCTGAAGGGCGACGCTCGCGAGAACAGCAAGCCCGACCGCCCCAGCACCGTGCGCCACCATGAGCACGATCGGCGACGTCCACGCGGAGAAGTGAGGCACCACGGGCGCGACCTCGACGCCGAACGCCGCGGACCAGGCACCCGCGGTGGTGATCACGGCGGCCATCACGGCGAGCGGGAGCGCGAGCTGACCCACGATCACGCGGACGAGCGTGGTCTTGCGGAGCCCGAGCCAGGTCGCGACCATCGCGAGGATCAAGGTCGGAGCCCACACGAGCCACATGTCGCGGCCCTCGGGCTTGTAGATCATCGGAGTCGAGAGCGTGGGCACACCGCGGATGGCGATCAGCGCGCCGCACGCGGCGAGGAACCACCACGGCGCGAGCCACCAGCGCCGCACACCCCAGGTCACCGCGCCGAGGCCGAGCACCAGGATGAAGATCGCGATCATCCCCAGGCCGATCGAGAGCGCCGGGACCGCCTGATCCTCGCCGAGCTTGGTGGCGAGCGCGACGGAGAACGGGCGCGCGTGGGAGGCGGGATCGAGCGTGGCGCCCACGGAGTCCGCGATCGCACGCGAGACATCGATGATCGAGATCAGGCCGCTCTTCTCGACGTTGATCCCGGCGCCCGTGACGCAGCCCTGCACGTGGCGCACCTCGCGCTCCTCGCCGCCGTGCCCACCACCCTCGATGTGACCGTGGTCCGAAAGGAGGAACCACCGCGCACCGGGATCCGCCTGGACCAGCCGATCGAGGAAGCCATCGGCGTCGCGCGCGGCGATGCTGTACTCGGCGCCCATGCCGCTCTTGTGGCCCGCCACATCGACACGAAGGATGTGGACGAACACCAGCGGCGCGCTGCTGCGCACGGCCTCGAGCGCGATCGTGAGCCACTGCGTGTCCCACGCCTTCTCGTTGGCATCCTTCATCGGCTTGCCGGGCTCGGCCGCGGGCTCCGCCTTCGCGAAACCGAGCGCGCGCACGATGTACCCGTGGTTCTCGGCGATCGCGATGCTGCCGGGCACCTGCGAAGGAATGCCCTTGATCGGCGGATCGAACGCACGATTCGCGACCACGCCGGTCTGTTGCTGCGTGAGGCCGGTCCACAGCGCGACCTCGACGGGCAGCGAGACCGTCGGGAACCCGACGTCGATGTCGAGCGTGGTCCCGGCGAAGCACAGCACCTTCCAGGTCGGCAGCTGGACCGCGGTCTCGGTGGCGAGCCCATCGATCAGCACCACGCGCGTGCGCGGTGTCCGCGTGAGCCCGGGGCCGGTCCCGCCGGGAAGGGCCGGTGGCTCCGAGGTCACCGCGTCGTAGGTCGTCATCGCGCGGATCAGCGTGCGGCGCATCGAAGGCAGCCACCACGCGAGGGCGCAGAGCGCCAGGGCGGCGACGAGGGCGGCGAGCTTCTGGCGCATGGGGATCAATCGGTCGAGGCGTCGTCGGGGCCGGCGTCGGGCAGGGGCGGGAGCGCGCCGAGCGGGAGCTGCCACGGCTGATCGGCGAGCCGCTCGACGGGCAGGATCCGCAGCAGGGAAGGCAACACGATGCCTTCGTTGACCAGCGGCATGTGCGCGTACTGCGCGCGCACGTAGACGAGCTTCGCGGTCTTCGCGTCCGCCGGCCACAGCTCGTAGCTCGGCGGGAATCGATCGAGGATCGTGGCCTCGGGCAGCTTCGCGGCGACCGATTCGGTGGCGAGCACGGTGTCCTCGCCCACCATGATCAGCCGGTGCCGCGGCGAGGCCTTGTACCAGGCGATCACCTGGTCCTCGTCGCCGTACATCGCATCCACCATCACCAGCTGATCGAGCAGCGGCTCGTCGAACCACTCCTGGAGCGTGCGGAACGCGCCGCTGTGGCCCATTGCCACTGTGAGTGCCGCGCCGCGCGTGACCCCCGTGTTGTCCTCCACGATCCGCAGGAGCTCGCCGAGATCGGGATAGTTCACGGCCACGCGCTGGGCGACCGGTGCCTCCGGAACGATGAACACGGCGTTGAGTGCGGACATCGCGAACTGCTCGGGGAGCTGGTGCGCGCTCCACGCGGTGTCGGCGTTATCGAAGTACCCATGGATGTAGATCACGGTGGCGCCGGAGTCCGCGTGATAGCCGCGCGGGATCCAGACGTGGATCGGTCCCCGCGGTCCCTCGATCCGCACGTGCCGCCCGGCCCCGACCGCGGAGGCGATCGGGCCCTGCGCGTCGATCGGTGCGGACAGCGGATCTCCCGCGCGCGCCGCGCCGAACCACAGGCCGGCCGCGACCACGGTCAGGCCGAGGCCGACCGCGAGGGCGAGGCGCGCGTGATGCACCCGCTGATGATAGCAAGCTCGCCGGGATCGCGCGCCTTTGCGCGGACTTGCCGATGCAGTCGAGGACGACTCGAGGACGCGACGCGAGCGAGCCAACGACCGCCGGGACCCGCCGCGGACCCGCCGCGGTGTTAGCCAGCGCCGCCGCGCAGGACCTTCAGCGAGCTGCGCACGCGCGCACGTTCTGCGGGGACCAGGGCGGCGCGGAGCAGCGGGGAGCCGGGGCAGCGGGCGAGGCCGAGCTCGCAGGTCGCGACCGCGGCCTTCGGAAGGCCGAGCGCCTCGAGCACCATGACCTTCTCGTAGAACAGATCTTCGAGGAGCCACTGATCCTCGGGTGCGAGCGCGTGGAAGGCGCTCTCGATCGCCCGGAGGGCCTCGCGATAGCGGCCGAGATCGCCCAGCACGGCGCCGCGCCAGTACAGGCACTCGGGCCGGCTCGGCGCGCGCGTGAACGCCATCTCGGCGGCGGCGAGGGCGGAGAGGTCATCGCCCGTCGCCGAGGCGACCTGGCACTTGAGCAGCCAGCCATCGACCGAGTCGGGCCGCAGGATCAACGCCTGGTTGACCGCGAGGTTGGCCTCGATCAGGTGCTCGTCATCACCGGCACCCAGGAGATCGCGCGCCTGCTCGAGCAGACGATCGAACTCGGTGTCGTACGCGCGCACTTCGTCCACGCTAACACGGCGATCCGTGAGGTGCCCGTGGATATGATACGGGCATGGCTTCGAGCAATCGCGGGTGGGGCGTGGTCTGGGCCCTGGTTGGTGGTGGGATGCTGGCGGGTGCGATCTGGTACATGAAGCACGTCTCACCGGTGCTCCCGGCCTCGGACAAGCACGAGTCCCACTCCGACAGCGATGGCTTCGACCTCCAGGCGTTCCTCGAGATCTTGCCGTGGGCCGGCATCCTGTTCGGGACGTTCGCCGCGTATCACGGCCTCGTGATGTTCGTGTTCGGTGCGGGCACCGATGTCCTCGACAAGGACGACGACAAGACCAAGGTCCATCGCATGCTGTACTGGTTCGGCTTCGTGGCCGTGCTCGCCGGCGTGGTGCTCGGCTCGATCTTCGTGCTGAAGCTCAAGCTGCTGTCGCTGAACCGCGACGACTATCGCTGAGCGGTGCGCTCGTGCAGCTCGATCACGTTGCGGTCCGGATCGCGGACGAACGCGCCGCGCGCCGTGGGCATGAACTGGATCGGCCCACCGGACAGCGGGATGCCCGCCGCGGCGAGGGTGGCGATCGCGGCATCGAGGTTCGGCACGAGGAGCGCGATGTGCGTGATCCCCGCGTGCTTCTCGGGCACATCCATCAGGATGTTCGGCTCGGTGGCGATCGGCGCGTTCAGGATCAGGTTGATCTCCACGCACGCGGGGTGCTCGAGGATCGCCACCGGCTCGTGGCCGATCGGCCCGGCGGTCTTGATGAAGCCGAGCAGCGCGTAGAACGCGGCGGAGCGATCGAGATCGTGGACGCGGATGCCGATGTGCGCGATGCCCGTGATCATGGTCAGCCGAGGAATGCGGACAGCACCGGCGAGCGGCGCTGACCGAGCAGGCCATCGATCATGGTCTGGATCTGCGTGCGGATCTGCTCGGCGAGTTTGTTGACGAGGAGGCGATCCTCGGCCGCCGCGGGGCCGTGCGCATTGCCGAGATCGATCGGCTCGCCGAACTGTACGAACCACTTGCTCGGCAGCGGGAGCAGGCCGGCCGGGCCGAGCCACGGGAACGTGGGGGTCACCGGGATCCACGGGATGCCGATGTTCTTCGCGAACCAGGTCACCTTGCCGAGCATCGGCGACGCTTCCTCCGCGCCGACGACCGCGACGGGGATGATCGGCGCGCCGGTGCGCAGCGCGAGCTTGACGAACCCGCCGCGCCCGAACCGCTGCAGGCGATAGCGGTCCTTCCACAGCTTGCCCATGCCCTTCTCGCCCTCGGGGAACACCGCCACCAGCTCGTCCTTCTTGAGCAGGCGCTCGGCGTTCTCCGGATCGGCGCGCACGCCGCCAATGCGGTTCATGATCGGGCCGAGGAAGGGCAGGTGGAACACCGTGTCCTCCACGAGCGGCCGCACGTCGCGGCGCGCCGGGTGATCGCGGCGGACCGCGTGCATCACCATCGCGCTGTCGTACGGCAACGAGCCGGCGTGGTTGGCCACGAGCAGCGCACGGCCGCGCGCGGGGATGTTCTCGAGGCCCGTGGCCTGCACCCGGAACCAGCGCGAGTACAGGAACTCGAACAACCACTCCCAGCGCGCGGTGGCGCGAGGGTCACGGCCGAAATCATCCACCACATCGGAGCGGCCCCACATCGCGAGCGCACGCCACCGCCGCCACACGGCCTCGAGCGGGAGGCGCCGCCGCAGATCGATCGGGAACACCGGCGTCCGGTGCTGTTCCATTCTGCGCTCGAGCTCGCGGAGCTCCGCGGCCTCGGACTCCGCGCGCGAGGGGACGTACGAGCCGCCGAGCTCGGCCGGGATGTTCGCCTCCTCGCCGAGATACACATCGTCGCCGAGGAATCCGAGATCGGGATCTCCGAGCGTGGGCGGGGCATCGGGGACGCGCGGGTCGGCGTCGCCGTACCAGTCGTCGTCATCGCGAACGTCGAGATCCTTGGGGTCGTCGTCGTCGGTCATGGCTCAGGCCTGTGCTCGTGCCACATCGGTGGCTCCGTCCTCGGGCGCGATGCCGAGGAAATCGAGGATGGTCCGCTTGATCGAGAGGCGAGGCGAGAAGTTCAGCGAGGGCTCACGGCGGGCCTTCGCACCGTCGGCGACGCAGAGGTAGAGCAGGAAATCGAGGAAGCTCGGCGGCGAGCCCACCAGCTGCGTGGCCCACAGGATCTTGGTCAGCTGGCGCGCCACGATCTGCGGCATCGGCACCGGGACACGGCCGAGCAGCGCGAGCACGGTGGTGTACGGCAGGACGCCCTTGCCGACGATGTTGAACGCGCCCGTCGCGCGGGACTCCACGGCGCGTGCGAGGGCGAACGCGGCGTCTTGCTCGTGCACGAACTGCATCAGCGGATCGTGCCCCATCATCACGGGCGCCACCGGCCGGGAGAAGAACCGCGTGTACATGTTCGAGATCGTGGGCCCGAGGATCGGCGCGAACCGCAGGACGCACACCTCGACCTCGGGGTGCTCGCGCGCGAACCGCTGGACCTGCCGCTCGGCGCGGACCTTGTCGTTGACGAACCGCGAGTCGCGGTGACCACGCAGCTCGGCATCCTCGGTGAGGAAGTTTGGATTCTTCGCGTGCGCGCCGTAGACCAGCGTCGTCGAGATCATCACGAGCCGGCGCGGCGCGACGCCGGCGCACGCGTTCAGCACGTGCATCGTGCCCACGTCCTCGAGCTCGTGCGCCCACTCTGCCGCGTGCGTGGGGTGGGAGAGGAACGCGCCGTGGACGAACGTGTCCACGTGATAGCGCTGCAGCAGCGTGGCGAGCTCGGCGTCGACGGTGGGCTGCGTCAGATCGACCTTGATGAACTCGACCTTGCCGCCGGGGGCGAGCGCGGGCGGACGGATATCGAGCGCGAGGACCTTGGCGTATCGTGGGTCCTCCTCGAGACGCCGCAGCAGCTCGCCGCCGAGATACGTGCACGCCCCGGTGACCGCGACGACGCGGCCGGTGGTGGGGGCTGCAGGCGACATGGAGGGCTTATAGCGCAAAAGGCCAGCAGATCAGAGCTGCGTGGTACCCCGTGAAGCGCGATGGGTGAACCGGTGATCGCGGTGCTGCCGGGCGAGGTGATCGACCAGATCGCCGCCGGCGAGGTGATCGAGCGGCCGGCCTCGGTGGTCAAGGAGCTGGTGGACAACGCGATCGACGCGGGTGCGCGCACGATCACCGTCGAGACCTCGGCGGGCGGCCGCGCCCTGATCCGGATCACCGACGACGGTCACGGAATGTCGCCCGCGAGCGCGGTGCTCGCCCTCGAGCGCCACGCCACCTCCAAGATCCGCTCGGTGGACGATCTGTGGGCCCTGGGGAGCCTCGGGTTCCGGGGCGAGGCGCTGCCCTCGATCGCCAGCGTGTCGCGCATGACGATCACCACCCGGCGCGAGGGAGATCTCGCCGCGACCCGGCTCGTGATCGAGGCGTCGCGCCTGATCGACCAGAGCCTGGTCGGTGCACCGGTTGGCACCACGATCGAGGTCGCCGATCTGCTGCACAACCTCCCGGTGCGGCTGAAGTTCCTGAAGGGCGATGCCACCGAGGCCTCGCACATCACGGATCTGATCGCCCGCGTCGCGATGGCGCATCCGCACCTGCACCTCCGCCTCAAGCACAACGGTCGCACCGCACTCGAGACTCCGCCCGATCGCGATGGCTTCGCGCGCGCGCAGGCCCTGCTCGGTGGGCGGATCTCGGCGCGGCTCGAAGCCACGAGTGGTGAGGAGCACGGCGTCCGTGTCACGGCGTATCTCGGTGCACCCGAGCTTGCGCAGGCCACCGCGCGGGGCGTGCAGCTGTTCGTGGGCAAGCGCCCGATCCGTGATCGCGGGCTGCTCCACGCGGTGACGATGGGCTATGGCGAGCTGATCGCCCGCGGCCGGTATCCGATCGCGATCGTCCACCTCGAGGTCCCCGCCGGTACGGTGGACATCAACGTGCATCCTCAGAAGCACGAGGTCCGGTTCTCCGAGGCTGCCGACGTCTGCGCCGCGGTTCGCCACGTGATCCAGACGGGCGTGTCGCGAGCGCCGTGGCGCGCCGAACTCGGCGGCGTGGGGCCCTTGCACGTCAGCGCGCTCACGAGTGTTGCGCCGAGGCTGCCCCTCGATGGCACCCCGGCCACGCAGCTGTCCGCGCGCTATGCGGCGCAGCTGCGCGACGCGCAGGGTTCGCTCGGCCTCGACGGTGGTGGCGGCGGAACGACCCGCGAGTGGGTGGCGCAGATCCACCGGGACTCGCGCGTGTTGCGGGCGTCCGAGGCGCGTGCCCTTCGCGAGCCGCCGGTCGCGGGCGCGCCGCCGACGCACGCCGTTCCGGGCGAGATCGCCGAAGGCTCGGGTCCGGTGCCGGCGCACGGCTTCTTCAGCTCGCTGCGCTACCTCGGCCAGCTCGATCTCACGTACCTCGTGTGCGATGGCGACGGCGAGCTCGTGCTCGTGGATCAGCACTCGGCGCACGAGCGCGTCGAGCTCGAGCGGCTCCGCGTGCACGGCACCGCCGCGGACGTGGCCGTACAGCGGCTCCTGTTCCCCACGACGATCGAGACCACCGCGGCGGAGCTCGAGCTGGTGGGGCGGGTCGGCGAGCTGCTCGCGCGCGTGGGCTTCGAGGTCGAGCCGTTCGGTGCCACCACGCTCGCGATCAAGGCCGTGCCTGCCGGCATCCGGCACACGGACCCCACGCACCTGCTCCGCAGCCTCCTCGCGGAGTGGGCCGCCGAGGGTGCGCCGAGCGACGAGGAGCGCGTGGATCGGCTGCTCGCCGAGATCGCGTGTCACTCGGTGGTGCGCGCGGGGGACCGGCTGTTGCCGAGCGAGGCGGAGGCGCTGCTGCGCGGGCTCGATGGCGTCGAGCAAGCCGCGCAAGGTCCGCACGGGCGTCCGATCCTGCTGCGGCTGCCGCTGGCCGAGATCGCGCGCCGGTTCGGCCGCTAACAGCTACACTGCGCGTCCGTGCCACCGCGTCTCCTCGTGATCGTCGGGCCGACCGGCGCGGGTAAGACCCGGCTGTCGCTCGACCTCGCCGCGCGGACGGGTGGTGAGGTGATCTCCGCCGATAGCCAGCAGGTCTACATCGGCATGGACATCGGCACGGGCAAGGTCTCCGCCGAGGAGCGCGCGCGCGTGCCGCACCACGTGCTCGACGTGCTGCAGCCCGACGAGGAGATGACCGCGGGCCGGTTCATCGAGCTCGCCGATCGCGCGATCGCCGACCTCACCGCGCGCGGCAAGGCCGTCATCGTGTGCGGTGGGACCGGCCTCTATGTCCGAGCGCTGCTGCTCGGGCTGTTCGAAGGACCACCGGCCTCTCCCGAGCTCCGGGCCGAGCTCACCGCGTTCGTCGAGCGCGAGGGCTCGGCCGCGCTGCACGCGGAGCTCGTGCGCGTGGATCCGCCGGCCGGCGCGAAGATCGATCCGAAGGACGTGAAGCGGACGATCCGCGCGATCGAGGTGTTCAGGCTGACCGGCGAGCCGATGTCGGCGCACCAGGCGCGCCACGATCACCGCGCGATGCCGAGCCGGTATCCGGCGCGCGTGATCGGCCTGGCCCCGGAGCGCGAGGCGCTGTACGCGGCGATCGATGCGCGGGTCGAGGCGATGCTCTCTGCCGGGCTGGAGGCGGAGGTCCTGGCCCTCCGGGCGCGCGGGTACCGCCCGCCGATGCGATCCCAGCAGGCGATCGGGTATGCCGAGCTCCACGATGTCCTGGACGGGAAGGTCGATCGGGTCCGCGCGATCGAGCTGATCAAAAGGAATTCGCGGCATTACGCCCGCCGGCAGCTGTCCTGGTATCGCGGGTCGTCCGCAGGTGCGAACGAGGTCTCATGGTCCCCCCATCCCGCCGCCGTTGACCTCGCGGACCTGGAGCGGTACCTAGCAGGGCGCTAAGTCGCGCCCATGTCGACCGAACCTGCCCAGCTCTCCGACCGGATGATTCTCGAGTTCGAGCGTCCGATCATCGACCTCGAGCGAAAGATCAGCGAGCTCCGTGGGTTGTCCACCGAGACCGTCGATTTCTCGTCCGAGATTCGACGCCTCGAGGTCAAGGCGAAGAAGCTGCAGAAGGAAGTGTTCGCGGACCTCTCGGCGCAGCAGAAGGTCCAGCTCGCACGGCACCCCGCGCGACCGTACATGATGGATTACGTCGGACTGCTGATGGACGATTTCGTGGAGCTCCACGGCGACCGCAGCTTCCGCGACGATCCGGCGATCATCGGCGGTATGGCGCAGTTCGATGAGTGGGAGGTCCTCGTGCTCGGCCATCAGAAGGGCCGCAACACGAAGGACAACATGCACCGCAACTTCGGGATGGCGCGCCCCGAGGGTTACCGCAAGGCCACGCGCCTGATGCGGCTCGCCTCGCGGTTCCGCCGCCCGATCATCTGCTTCATCGACACGCCCGGCGCGTACCCCGGCCTCGGCGCCGAGGAGCGCGGTCAGGCGGAGGCGATCGCGAAGGCGCTGCAGGTGATGTCGAGCCTCGATTGCCCGATGATCTCGGTGGTGATCGGCGAAGGTGGCTCCGGTGGAGCGCTCGCGCTGGGCGTCACGGATCGGATCCTGATGCTCGAGTACGCGATCTATTCGGTGATCTCGCCGGAGGGCTGCGCCTCGATCCTGTGGCGCGATCCCGCGAAGATCGGCGAAGCCGCCGCGCAGCTGAAGCTCACCGCGCCCGACCTCACCGGCCTCGGCATCTGCGACGAGATCATCCCCGAGGCCGATGGCGGCGCGCACCGCAACGCCGCGGTCACCGCCTCGCGCTTGCGCGCCTCGATCAAGCGCAACCTGCGCGAGCTCACCGAGATGTCCACCACGGAGCTCATCGAGCGGCGCTATCAGAAGTTCCGCACGATGGGCTCGTTCATCGAGACGCCGAGCTGAGATGTACTACGAGCTTGCACTGACCTCGGTCATCGTTGCGGGCACGTACTGGGGCTGGTTCTTCGTCACGAAGCAGCCGCATGGGACGGCGACCTTCGGCCTGATGCAGTTCGCCGCGGCGGCGCTCTCGGGCCTCGGCCTCTATGCGCACCGCGCCGAGGAGCCCGCACGCTGGATGGGGATCGCGGGTGCGATCGGCGTGGGGGCCGGCGCGTGCCTGCTGGTGCTCGGCCCGCTCGTGCGTGGGCTCGGACGTCGGTTCGCCGCGACGGAGCGCCTCGGCATCGCGCGTCGGTTGCTCGATATCGCCGAGGTCCTGGCGCCAGGATCCGGTGTCGCCGACGAGAAGGCCCTGATCGGCGCGATGCAGGAGATCCGCGATGGCCACATCGAGCAGACCGTCGATGCGCTGACCGCCGCCAAGGATCGCGCGCCCGCCGAGGCGCGCCTCGCGATCGACGAACGCATCGCGATGCTCTACCTCGCGGCGTATCGCTGGAACGATGCGATCGCGCACGCCGAGGCGAACCTGTTCGGCGCCGTTCCCGAGCTGCCGCCCGAACCGGCCAGCCCCGTGACCGAGGCCGCCGAGGTTCGCGACGTCAGCGAATCCGGTCAAGGGAAGGACGGCGCGCCCCGTCCGCAGCCGCTGCGGCGCGTGCTGGGCGTGGCGCCTCCGGTCTGGGTCGAGCTGCTGGGCGCGTATGGCCGCACCGGCGATCTCGATCGCGCGGCGCAGATGCTCGCGCGGCTCGAGGACGCTTGCGAGGGCCGCGAAGAGGCCGGCGTATGGATCCACCGCGCGCGACTGATGTTCCTCGCGCTGGCGGGGCGCACCGCCGCGGTGCAGACGCTCGTGCAGCCGCGCCAGGCGCGCCACATGAGCCCCGCAGCGCGGACCTACTGGCTCGCGGTGGCGCATCAGCAGAAGGGCGATCACGCCGCGGCGACGGCGGCGTACGAGAAGGCGCGCGGACGCTCGCGTGGCCGCCCGCGCGATCTGATCGATCAGGCGCTCGCGAACCTCGCGAAGGCCGATGGCGTACCGGTCACGCTGTCCGACGAGGCGCACGCGGTAGTCGCGCGCGTCGAGGCGGCGCCGCTCCCCGCGCAGGTCCGCGCTCCAGCGATGCCGCACTTCTACGCGACGTGGTCACTCACCACCGCGATCCTCGCGGTCGCGGCGGCGATCACGCTCTCGGTCGGCGCGACCAACGATGTGGGCGTGCTGATGCGATCGGGCGCGATGGTCCGCGGCCTCGTCGATGGCGGCGAGTGGTGGCGGCTGTTCTCGTGTGTGTTCGTCCACGTCGGCGGGCTGCACCTGCTCGTCAACGTGATCGTGATGGCGTTCGTCGGCAGGATCGCCGAGGAGATGTTCGGCACCGCGCGGACGTTCGCGCTGTTCGCGGTGGCGGGCTTCGCCGGCGCGGTGGCGAGCTATCTGGCCTCGCCCGGTGGGATCTCGGCGGGTGCCTCGGGCGCGCTGTTCGGGTTGCTCGGTGCGGTGTTCGTCGAGTTGAGCTGGCATCGCCAGCGGTATCGCGCCGCGTGGAAGCGCGGGATGTGGGGCCGGCTCGCGCTCGTGATCGGCGCGCAGCTCGGCTACGGCTTCTTCTATCCCGTGATCGATCAGTGGGCGCACGGCGCCGGCCTGATCGCCGGTGCGGTGTTCGCCGTGCTGCTGTCTCCGCACGCTCGCTGGGCGAAGGCGGGGCTCCAGCTCGGGCGCGGCATCGCGGTGGTCTCCCTCGCGTTCCTCCTCCTCGCTGGTGTGCGCGTCGCGCGGACCTCGATCTACGACAGCTTCTGGCGGCTGCCTCGCTATGCCCAGGTGGTGGGCGGGGTGTCGATCACCGCGCCCGCGGCGTGGATCAACGACGGCGAGCTCTCGGAGCCCGATGGCCTGGTCGTCGTCACGACCAAGCGGGTGCCGCTCACCAACTTTGCTTCCCAGCTCGCGGCGTGGATCGGCACCGACGCACCGGCGATCGCGAAGGCGCGCTACGGGTCGGTCGAGGTCGCCACCGATCCGACGATGACGCTCCCCAGGAAGTGGGAGGGCGCCGAGCTGACCAGCTCGTTCGAGGATCCCGTCGGGTACGTCCAGCGCTATCGGCTGGTGGTCTGTGGTCGCGTGTTCGGCGACGAGCTGATCCTGATCATGGTGTCGGCGCCCGAGACCATCGCGCGCAAGGCCTCGCCGTTCCTGGCGTTCCTCGTGGCCTCGAT
>JAYVRN010000254.1:0-24313 GCA_043776275.1 Myxococcales bacterium
CGAGGCAGCGACCCGCCACGTCGCGAGCGATGTCGAGCAGACGGTCGGTGAGCTCGTCCGCGGTGCGCGCCGGGCCGAGGAGATCGCGGCCGAGCTGGCCGAGCTCGACGCGTCGCACCCTGCCCTCGCGGAGGTCGCGACCATCGTCCCGGTCCTGATCCGCCGCGCACAGCGCTGGAAGGCCCGACTCGGTACCTTGATGGAGTACGCGAACGCGATCGACCTGGTCCGCGATTCGGTGGAGCGCGCGCGCGAGGTGACCGCCGCAGGTGCGCCGGATTCGCCTCACCAGGCGATCTCGGTGTGGCCCGAGCTGCTGGGCAGCCTGCAGCTCACCGATGGCGAGCTCGAGACCGCGAGCGCGATCCTCCCCGACGAGCCCGAGCGTGCCATCCCGTGGCGTCGCGCGATCGCGGCGCTGCGGGACCACGCGATCGAGCAGCTCTGCAGCGTGTGCGTGGCCGAAGCGAGCCGGCTCGCCACCGCCGGAGATCCCGACGAGGCGCAGCAGTACGTCGACGCGCTCGCTCAGGCGGCGCCCGACGCTCCGGCCAACGCGCAGCTGGCCGCGATGCTCGCCGGCAGCGCCGATGCGCGCGAGCGTGCGGCCCTCGAGATCGAGGCGCACGGCGCGCTGATCCGCCGCTGTGCCGAGCGCTGCGCCCGCGAGGCGAGACCGGCGTTCGACGCGTGGGTCGCCGAGCGTCCGCCGCTGGTCACCCTCGCCGGGACGATCGTCGCGAACCTCGACGCGCATCGCGGGCGATTCATCGCCGGTCGTTGCTCGCACCTCGGGCTCTCGCTCGCCGATGAGCCCGACACGATCAACGGCGACGTCTATCAGATCGACTACGATCCGGAGGTCCGGCGCCAGCTCTCAGAGGGCATGCAGCGCCTCGACGGCGAGTTCGCGTCACGCGCGGAGCAGACCGCGGCGGCAGCGGGCGTATCCGGTCTGCCGATGACGACGCAGCACTATCCGCGCGACGCGCACTACCATGCGGAGATCGTGGGGCTCGCCCAGTACACGCCGCGCCACGAGGTGCGCGACGCCGATGGCCGCCTGCTGGGAACCATCGAAGGCGTCGCTTACGCCGTGCCGCGGATCGTGATTCGCGCGGTGGCCACGACGTACTTCGTGGTCACGCCCGGCGAGCCGCCCTGCCTCGAGGCGCTGACGTTCGACGACGCCTATTGAGGATCGCCCACGAGCCGCGCGACGCGCCCCGTCGCCTGGGAGCCGAACAACACGGCGAGCCGCAGCGGCGGTCCCGCGGCGAGGACGCGGCGGGCGGTGGCGACGAGGGCTTCCACACCACGAGTATACCGCGTTCCCCTCGACCGACTCGAGCCAGGTTCGAGTGCGAGCTCACCGCGCGGGAAGCAGGACGTCGGCCGGCGAGACCGCGAGCTGATCACGCCGGCGTCCGTCGAGGATCGTCACCTTGCCGTTTGGCTGGTAGCTCAATACGGCGACGCGCGACGCGGACAGGAACTGCGGCTCCTTCCAGCCCACGAGGAACACGAACCCGAGGTCCCAGTCCACGCGGTCCACCACGCCCACCGCCCACAGCGCCTGGAACATCTCCACCGGGTTCGCGGGGATCTGGCCCGGGTACGGAAACGCCACCACCGTCGCGCCGGGCGTGAGGTTGCCGCGTGTCGCAGGCACGGTGCGATAGGCGATGTAGCCATCGGAGCCCACGGTGTTCGGCCCGCCATAGCCGCCGGTCGGCGTGGTCGGCCCGTCGGGGGTGAACGCCACGACGAGGGCGTGGCGGATCGCGCCGGTGTCGCCCTCGTGAACCCACATCCACGAGATCGCCGGCAGGCAGTGATCACGTGCCGCCGTGCACGCGACGCTGTCGGTCGGGACCTCCCACCGCTTCTGGCTTCCGTCCTGTGCGTCGGCGAACGTGGCCGGGCGATCGCCCGAGACGGCCGTCCAGGGATCGACGGGACGATCGGGGATCGCCATGTGGATCGGCGGCAGCGTCTTCCGGGGCCCGGCCTGCACCACATCCTGCCGGTACGGATCGTCGCTGCTCGCCTCCCCTTGCGGGTCGCCTGTCTCGGCATGGGTACCGGCGTTGGCCGCGGGTCCAGCTCCCGAGCTGTGCGCACCCGGGCTGAGCTGCATCGCGCAGCCGGTGAGCGCGACGATGCCCACGCGCCACATCACTTGACCTCGATGCCGGTGACGAGGAGCGGCGTGGTGCCACCCTTGGCATACGCGACCGCGACGACGTCATCGGTGATCGAGACCGTCATGCCTGCCTTCAGCCCCGCCGCGTAGCGCGCGACGACCTTGAGCGGCGGCGAGGGCGGCACCTCGATGGTCTCCTGCACCTCGGTGTCGCACACGTAGTAGTAGTGGACGGTACCGTCGGACATGATCTGGCTGATCTGCGACGTGTAGTGGCCCTTCGCGCAGCGCGTCTGCTTCACCTTCTGCTTCGCGAACGTCACGGTCGCGCTCTCGCCCTCGACCTTGACCGCCGCCACCACACCGAGGACGTAGTTCTGCGAGTTGCCCTCGCCCTTGATCCAGCCGCGGTAAACCTTGGGGAAGTCGAGCGTGGTATCGCGCGCATCGAGCTTGAGGTTGGCGGTGAGGATCGCGGTCTGGGTCGCCGTGCGCGGGCCGCGGAAGCCCGGCCAGCGCACGAGCGCCGCGCCGATCGCGCCGGTCAGGAGGTCTTCCTTGTCCTCGAGGCTCGCGCACTCGTTGAGAGCCAGCGCGGCGAGGTATCCGTTCGGCTCCGCGGTCACCGTCGGCACGAGCTGGAGCGCGAACGAGTTGCCCGGCTCCGGATGGATCGCCGCGAACCGCTTCAGCGGGATCGCCGTGATCGCGCCCTTCCATGCCTCCCAGGTCCGCGCCTCGCAGCCGGCGCTCGCCTTGCGCGAGCCCGTCACGCGCGCGTCATCGAGGTCCGCGACGAGCGAGATCAACCGCGGGTCGACCTTGGCCCACTGCTTGTGCGCGGTCTCCCCGAGCGCGAACATCGTCGCGTATGCCGGATCCTTCGCGCGCAGCGCCTTGGCGTCGGCGAAGTACTTCGGCAACTGCACGGTGAGCAGGTCGTAGGCTACGAGGCGGGCGGTCATCCGGTCCCCCGCCGAGTGCGTGGTGTCGGCACGGATCTCGGCGGACAGCTTGCCGAGATCGAGCGCCGCCGCATCGGTCGCGCACATCGCATAGAACACCGCCGGATCCTGCGAGCCGTGCCCGAGACAATCGGCGACGTAGCCGAGCCGCCCGAGCTGGGTCAGCTTGGCGCCGAACCCATCGGCGATGTACGCCGCATCCACGTCGCCGATGCTCGCTCCGCTGAGGATCCCGAACTGATCGAGCGGCGAGTACGCGGACCACGCGGCCTGGCGGTCGCGCTCGTCGATCCGGGTGTCCCCGCGCAGGTGGCGCTGGAGGTGCGCCCACTCCGACACATCGGCCCAGTCGTCCTCCACGAGCCCGAGCTTCTTGGACCACGCCGCCCGCGCCGCGGCGAGCTGCTTGCCCTGGGTCGCGAGCTCGCTCTCCGGGTAGCAGCTGGCCGCGACCAGCCCGAGCAGGGCGAAGTGGACGTCGGGTTCGGTGTACAGCGTCTTCATGTCGTACGACGGCTTCTCGTCGCCGCCCTTGCACCAGACAGGAGCTGCCGAGACGGAGGCGGTGTGGGCGACGAGCACGCACAGCGAGCTGAGAAGGACCTTTGGGTGCATGGGACGGCATCTCGCAAGCGCCATACCGTCGTCGGTGGCACGGCGTTTCCGCTGGTTGGCGCCGCCGTACCCGCGGTGCGTACGCGAGTTGCGTACGCAATCAGGCAGCGGCCGACCGGCGGTTGGACCCCAGAACCGGGTGCGGCCTGATACGTTCGAAGGCAGGTGGGTGACACGGTTCCCGATCGAGACGCCCCGCGCGTCGCAGGCACGGGCGACTTCCTGCTGGTCGCCGGCAAGGGCTACTTCGCGACCCACGCGCTCGCCAAGCCCGAGTTGCGGATCGGACGCGATCGCACGTGCGACGTGGTGATCGACGATCCGATCCTGTCGCGTCACCACGCCGTGCTGCGCGTCGGTCCTCCGCTCACGATCCAGGATCTCGGCTCCACCAACGGCATCCGCGTGACCGGCACCGAGTCCGTGCGCGGTGGCGAGCCGATCGCGCTGGCGATGGGTGACGGCTTCCACATCGGCCCGTTCGCCTTCCTGATCGCCGCCGGCGATCGCGGCGGTGCCACCACCTCTCGCCGGTCGGGTACCGAGCGGCTCCGCGTCGAGGATCCCACGATCGAGGGCGTGCCCGGCTTCGTACGCGATGTGGCGAGGACCCCGACGAGCGTGCTGCTGCTCGGTGAGACCGGCGCCGGCAAGGATGTGCTCGCGGAGACGCTGCACGTGCTGTCCGGACGCACGGGTGAGCTCGCGCGCGTCAACTGTGCCGCCCTCGCCGAGCCGTTGATCGAGAGCGAGCTGTTCGGTCACGAGCGGGGCGCCTTCACCGGCGCGAGCGCCACCAAGGTTGGCCTGCTCGAGTCCGCCGAGGGCGGCACGGTGTTCCTCGACGAGATCGGCGAGCTCCCGCTCGCGACCCAGGCCAAGCTCCTGCGCGCGATCGAATCGCGAGAGGTGCTCCGGATCGGCTCGATCCGCCCGCTCAAGATCGACGTGCGGTTCATCGCCGCCACCAACCGTGATCTCCCCGCCGAAGTCGCCGCCAAGCGGTTCCGTCACGATCTCTACTTCCGGCTCGACGGGATCACGTTGACGATCCCACCCTTGCGTGAGCGCAGCCATCGGATCGCAGGCCTCGCCTCGAGGTTCCTCGCGCAGGCGTGCGCGCAGGCCCGGCGGCAGCCGATGCCGCTCGCCCTGGACGCGATCGAAGTTCTCGAGGGTCACGACTGGCCGGGCAACGTGCGCGAGCTCAAGGCCGTGATCGAGCGCGCCCTCCTGCTCGCCCGCGGCGGTGCGATCGGTGTGCGCCACCTCGCGTTCTCGCCCCGCCCCACCACCGCGCCCGACGCCGCCGAGCACGACGGCGATGCCTTCCTCGCCACCCTCAGCCCGTCGCAGCTCGCCGAGCGCGCGACGTATGTGGCCGCGCTCGAGCGCGCCGTCGGTAACCAGACCCGAGCCGCCAAGGAGCTCGGTGTCTCCCGCAGTACGATGATCAATCGCCTGCGGCTCTACCGGATCCTCCGCCCCCGATCGTGAGCGAAGGTCCCACGTCACGCGACGGCGGCGGCTCCGACGCCGACGCCACCCGCCCTCTCTCCGGGGCGGAGCTGACCACCGATCGCGCGGCGATCGGGCGCTACCAGATCGAGCGTGTGCTCGGGCGTGGCGGCATGGGCGTGGTGGTCGCGGCGCACGATCCGGAGCTCGACCGCCGCGTCGCGGTGAAGATCCTGATCGATCACGACAAGGCGCCCGAGGTCCTGGGCGCGGCGCTCCGCCGAGAGGCGCAGGCCCTCGCCCGCGTGCACCACGGCAACGTGCTGTCGGTCTACGACGCCGGGGTCGACGGTGCGCCCTACCTGGTGATGCAGCTCGTCGAGGGTGAGACCCTTGGCGCACACCTCGCGCGGCTGCGCCCGCCGCCGCGTGGGGTGCTCGAGCTGTTTCTGCAGGCGGCACGCGGGCTCGCGGCGATCCACGCGGCGGGCCTGATCCACCGCGACTTCAAGCCGAGCAACGCGCTCGTCGATACGGCTGGCGTGGTCTGGGTCGCCGACCTCGGCCTCGCGCGGATCGGGGAGCTCGCGCAGACCTCGGAGCTGCCGGCCGGCACCGCGTCGACCCAGACCAACACGATCGCGGGGACCCCGGCGTACATGGCCCCAGAGCAGTTCGAGCGGCGCGATCTGACGGCCGCGTGCGATCAGTTCAGCTTCTGCGTCGCGCTGTGGGAGGCGTTGTTCGGCGAGCGACCGTTCCGCGGCGACGACCTCGGCGAGCTCAGGACGACGGTCCGCACCGGCGCCCCACGCGAGGTTCGCGCCGAGGGAGTCTCGAAGCGCCAGGTCCAGGCGCTGCAACGCGGCCTCGCGCTGGATCCGGCCGATCGGTTTCCCTCGATGACCGCGCTGATGGCCGCCCTCAGCACACGGTCCAGGACCCCGTGGGTCATCGGAGGCGGTGTGCTCCTCGCCGGTAGCGCGGCCGCGATCAGCCTCGTCGTCGCTCAGCGCGGCTCGGCGTCCCCGCCCGTCGACGCCGCCGTGACGGCGCCCGCGCCCGCCACGCCCCCTCCCCTGATCCTCGCGGACGCACGGCGGTTGACGGTTACCGACGGATGCGACGAGTACCCGAGCATCGGCCCCGACGGCACGATCTACTACGACGCCGTGGTCGGACCCGACAGCCACCTGATGGCGATCGATCCGGTGACTCGCACACCGCGCGAGCTGACCACGACCAAGGGCTGGGACCTGTCGCCCGAGCCGTCCCCCGACGGCAAGCGAATCGCGTTCCTGCGCAAGACCGCGGACGCGATGGCGATGTACGTGGCCGACCTTTCCGATCTCGGCAGCGCGCGGCGGATCACGCTCGGTGGCGGCAGGCCGGCGTGGTCGCCCGACGGCAAGTACATCTGGGGAGGCGGTCGCTCGAAGCTCGCCCGCTTCGACGCGCAGACCGGGGCGGTCGAGCGGACCGTCGCGCTCCCCAAGAACGCGTTCCCGATGGCGACGCTCGAGCTCCCGGATGGGCGCGTCGCGGTGCTGACGAAGACCGGTGCCGCCACCGCCGATGGCCTCGCGATCTACGACCAGGGGAGCACGACGTCGCGCTGGTTGATCCCGGCCAGCGACGACACCCCGATGGACGAGGTCCTGACCCGCGCGCCGTCGGGTGATGCGGTCCTGGTCGCGCGCTACACCGTGACCGCCAACGTCGAGATCTGGCACGTCCCTCTCGATGGCAGCCCGGCGACAGTCGTCAGCGGCGCCGCGATCAACGCGAAGAAGCACCTCGCGCTCGCAGGCCGCCGCCTCGTATGGTCCGACTGCGGCGAGTTCTTCACGATCGCCACCATGGACCTGACGTCCGCCGGCGCGACGAAGCTCACCGATCTCGCGCGCAACAAGTGGCAGGACTTTCAGCCGGCCGGCGTGCCGGGCACCGACGAGCTGGTGTTCTTGACCGAGCGCACCGCCAAGGACGAACTGTGGCGGATGAAGCGTGGAGGCGAGAGTCCGCGCGTGATCCCGTTCGGGGGGCTCGAGCTCGATCGGATCATGCTGTCCCACGACGGAACGCTGCTGGCCGGCGCCAACGACGATGGCTTGTTCGTGGGTCCGCTCGATGGCTCGACACCGCCACGCAACGTCATCCCCGGCGATGGCGGCGAGCGCAACGCCACGTTCTCGCGCGACAACAAGCGCTTGTTCTTCGAGCGCCGCGACGGCGAGCGCGAGCGGATCGCCACGGCGCCGGTCGCCGGCGGCAAACCGACCTGGCTGCTTCCCGCCGGCAGTCTCGCGCCCACCCAGTCACCGACCGCCGACGTGCTGGCGTACCTGGTGGACGAGCCGGCCACCGGCCCGCTGCAGCGGACGATCATGGTGCTCGATCAGAAGACCGGCGCGACCCGCAAGCTCGCGCCCGCGTACCCGGCCTATCCGTTTCGCGAGCTCCGGTTCTCTCCCGACGGCTCTCGCCTCCTCGCGATCCGCCGCGACGGCGTGAGCGTCGAATTCGAATTCGCGACCGCCAAGGTCCTGCGCAGCTTCGACATCGGCGCGGACCAGGTGCTGGGAGCAACCTACCTGGGACACGAGATCTTCGTCGGTCGCGCGACGTCGGCGGGCGACATCTGGGAAGCCGAGCTCCGCGGCCCGTGACTACCTCGTGACTACGCCTCGGGGACGACGCCGCCGATCGGCACCCAGATCGTCTGCCCGGAGCTGCCGACCTCCAGCTCGTAGTAGCCCTGCATCAGCTGCACGACCGTCGCGGACTGCATGAGGCCATTCGGTCCCGGCACCAGCACCCGCGCACCCGGCGCGACCTTGGTGGGGATCTCGCCCGCGGTGGAGCTCGACGAGCTCGCGGAGCCGATCGAGCCCATCCCGATCCCCATGATCGAGCCACGCGCTTCGGACTGCGCGGGATTGGGCGTCGGGGTCGGCGCGCGCATCGAGCCCGGCACCGGCGTCATCAGCTTCTTGTCGAGGCCAGGCTGCGTGATCTCGTCGGGGGAGTTCGGCACCTCGATCGGCGCAGCACGCCGCGCGGGCGGCAACGACGGGATCGGCGGCGGCGCCGTCGCCGCCTTCACCCGAGGCTGCGTGTCCTTCTTGCCGCCGAGCTCACCGGAGACGGTGGCCTGTGGCGGGCCGATCTTGTTGCCTCCGAGCTCGCCCGAGACGGTGGACTGCGGCGGGCCGATCTTCTTGGGGCCTCCGAGCTCGCCCGAGACGGTGGACTGCGGCGGGCCCGGGGATCGAGCCTCTGCGACGCTGGGCTCGGGCGGCACGCTCGGCGCGCGGCGCGGCGGCATCGTGGGCGTGGCGTCGGGGCCGACCGCGGGCATGCCGCGGATCGTGTCGAGTTGCGGCGTCTTGGGCCGTGCGTACTGGTTCGGTGATCCCGTGGGCGCCGGCGCCGCCACGGGCTCCTCGTGGTGGTGATGAATCTGACCGTTGCCGTTGTTGCCGTTGTACGGGTGCGCGTTGGCCTGCGAGTGCGAGTGCTCGTTGCTCCACTCCTGGTGCACCGGCAACGGCAGATAGGGTGCGTTGCCATCGTCCGCGACGACCACGAGGTGACCCATCCGGATCATCTCGACGCCGAACACCGCGCCCGCCGTCGGGTTGTAGGCGATCAGCTCTTCGATGATCCCCGGCAGCATGCCCGGATCGGTGACCGCGAACGGCGTCACGGCCATCACCACACGCCGGGTCAAGAGGCGCGCGAGCATCCGCTCGATGCTGCGGGACACGCTCCGCAGCACGCCCTCGTTGACCGAATCGAACGGCAGCCCCACGAACTGGGCGATCAGGAGCCCGGGGTCTGCACACCGGACCTGCAGCGAGCCGCTCGCGCGCAGCCGGACCGGCTGCCCGGTGGCAGGGATCATGAAGCTGGTCGTCATGTCGAACGACACCTCGACCGGCGCCATCAGCACGAAGAACGCGCCGACCGGGCGACTGGGATCTGGGGTCCGCCAGCGGTGCCGGCCAGGGCCGAGGCGATCGCCGACCATCCACGCAGGGCACATCACCACCTGCTCGTCTTCCGAGCAGGCCACCTCGCACTCCGGGCCGATGGGAAACGGCCAGGCGTAAACGAGGTGGTCAGACGCGACCGCGTCGCGCGCGATGACCGTCATCAACTTCGAATACTACAGGATCAGGGAAGCTCGGGGATCGATGGACGTACCAGGTTTAGAGGCTGACCCGGTCAGTCCTCGCCGGCCTCGAGCCCGTCTTCATCGGTCATGGCGACCGGGTGGATCCGCACGCGCCGGACCCGCCGGGGCGACGCCTCGATCACCTCGAGGACGGTCCCATTGTCCGTGGTCAGCCGTTCTCCTGCCTGGGGGATGGCCTGGGCGAGGGACATGCAGAGCCCGGCAATGGTCGTCCGGTCCTTGCCCACGGGGAGGTCCAGGTGCAGGTCCCGGTTGACCTTCCGGACCGAGGCCCAGCCCTGAACGAGAATCGTTCCGATCGGCTCCCGGGTGAAGAACACCTCGGGGACGTCGTCCTCGCTCATGATGTCGCCGACCAGCTCCTCGATCAGATCCTCGGTCGTGACCAGGCCCGACAGGCCTCCATTGTCATCGACCACGACCGCCATCTGGGTGCGCCGGCGTTGCATCTCGCGCAACAGATCGAGCGCGCGGGTCGACTCCGGCACCTTGTGCGGTGGGCGCAGGATGTCCTCGAGCACCACCAGCCCCTTCTCCCAGGCCAGCGCCAGCACGTCCCGAGCGACCACGTAGCCCACGATGTTGTCGATGCTGCCGTCATAGACCGGCATCCGGCTGTGACCCTCTTCGAGGATCGCGCGCTGCACTTCCTCGGGTTGCGCACCGCGCCGGATCGCCACCACCCGGGTACGCGGCACCATCACCTCGGCGACCGTGACCTCGCCGAAGCCGAGCGCACGCGAGGCGATCTCGCTCGCGCGGGGATCTACCGAGCCGGTCTTCGCCGCCTCCTCGACGAGCTGCTGGAGCTCGTCCCGGGACAGCCGTGCCTCGGTGAAGGTCGTCTTGTCGCCGAAGAACCGCAGGAACAAGTTCGAGACCGCCGTCAGCGTCCAGATCACCGGCCGCAGCATCATCGCGATGATGAGCAGTGGCCTCGCCATGATGAACGAGTAGCGATCGGCGTAGCGCAGCGCGAGGGACTTGGGGACCAGCTCGCCGATCACCACCTCGAGGAACGTGATCATGACGATCACCACCACGAGCGCCGTGACCGTACCGAGCCCGACCGATTCGAACCACGGCAGCATGTCGTGCTCGAGCCGCGCGCCGCCGAGCGCCGCGGCCGCGGTCCCCGCTGTGGTGATGCAGATCTGCACCGTGGACAGGAAGCGCTCCGGGTTGTCGCGGAGCGACTTGACTGCGAGTGCGCGCTTGTCCCGGCGGCGGATGAACTCCGCCAGGCGCGTCTTGCGCACGCTCAAGATCGCGATCTCGGCGCCCGCGAAGATGCCGTTGGTCGTCAGCAACGCCAAGACGATCAGCAAGTCGATGCCCATTGCGTGCCGGCGCGGAGCATACCGGATATGCTGCTCCCGATGTCGACGCGGGACGGCGACGGCGACGAGCCGAAGCAACCAGCGAAGCGGGTCGCGTACATCACGCCGGAGGGCGCGAAGCGGCTCCGGGCCGAGTTCGACGAGCTGTGGCTCAAGGAACGGCCGCGGGTGACCCAGCAGGTCCATGATGCGGCGCTGCTCGGGGACCGCAGCGAGAACGCGGACTACATCTATGGCAAGCGGCGGCTGCGAGAGATCGACCGCCGCGTGCGCTTCTTGTCGAAGCGGCTCGAGGAGATCCGCGTGGTCTCCGAGCCCCCGAGCGATCCCAAGCGCGTGTTCTTCGGCGCCTGGGTCACGGTGGAGGATGACGAGGGCGCCGAGAAGACCTACCGGATCGTGGGCGCCGACGAATCAGATCTGGAGCGCGGCTTCATCAGCATGGACTCCCCGGTCGCCCGGGCCCTCCTCGGTAAGCGCCTGGGCGACGAGATCATCATCAAGGTGCCGCGAGGGGATGTCGAATACACGATCCTGGCCGTCACGTATGCCCAGGCCTAGATGACCACCGAGGTCCCCGAGCCGATCCCGGAGCCGATCCCGGAGCCGATCCCCGAGCCGATCGTCGATCAGCCGTCACGCGCGATCATGATCTCGCTCCCGCGCGAGCTCGCTCGGTATGCGCGGAGCCAGCTACGCTGGCGTGAAGGCTGCGAGGTCGAGGTGCTCCGCGATGGTGGCGAGACCTATCCGGCGATGCTCACCGCGCTGGCGGCGGCCACGCGGACGATCTCGATCGAGACCTACATCCTGGCGGCGGACGCGACGGGCGAGCGCTTCAAGGACGTCCTCAAGGAGCGCGCCGCGGCCGGCATCAAGGTCCGGCTGATCTACGACGCGGTGGGCTCGTTCGGGCTGCCCGCCAGCTATCCCGACGAGCTGCGCGCCGCGGGCTGCGAGGTAGTGGACTTCAATCCGATCGCGCCGTGGCGCCGCAAGTTCCGCCTCAGCCACCGCGATCACCGCAAGATCATCGTCGTCGACAACCTGGTCGCGTTCACGGGCGGGCTCAACATCGCCGACGACTACGCCTCCGAGGCGAATGCCGGCGGCGGCTGGCACGACATGCACTGTCGCGTCACCGGGCCGATCGTCCTCGATCTCGCACGCATGTTCCGTCGAACCTGGTTGCGCGCGGGCGGTGGCGAGTTCATGCCGATCAAGCCCGGATCGATGGCGCCCCCCGGAGACGGTCCGGCGTACGTTCGTCTCCTCGACAACACGCTCCGCCGCCAGCGCGGCACGATCCGGCGCACCTACCTGCACGTGATTCGCTCGGCGCGGCAGTCCGTGCTGATCAAGAACGCGTACTTCCTCCCCGATCGCGGGGTCCGTCGTGCGCTGAGCCGGGCCGCCCGTCGCGGCGTCGATGTCCGGATCATCGTGCCCGGCAGCTCCGACGTCCGCCTGATCGAGTGGGCGAGCCTCTATGTCCTGCGCGGCCTCTCGAAGGTGGGGGTCAAGATCCTGCGCTGGCGCGGGCCGATGATGCACGCCAAGACCGCCACCATCGACAACGCGTGGACGACGATCGGCAGCTACAACTTCGATGCTCAGAGCCGGTTCTCGAACCTCGAGGTGACGGTGGAGATCCTCGATCCCGCCACGGCGCTCACCCTGTCTCGAAGCTTCGAGCAGGACGTGGCGAACTGCGAGCCCTACGACCTCGCCGCCTGGCGCGGGCTCCCGTGGTGGAAGAAGACCCTCGCCTGGATCTCGTTCCGGATCCGTCGCTTCTTGTGATTCAGGGGCAATCGCGCCGCGCGACGAACAGCTGCCCACCACGCACGAAGTACAAGCGCCGCCCATCGGACGAGATGTCTGGGTCGTCGGCATCGTTGTAGATCACCTCCTCGGCGACCTCGAACGCCTGCGAGGTGTCGACGCGGACCCGGCGGTACGTTGCGACAGCACCGGATAGCTTCGTGTAGAACACCTCACGCTCGTCCGGAGAGATCGAGGGGAACGCCACATCACTGGCGAGCACGCGCAGCGCGCCTCCCACCTCCTCGGCGACGAACGGGGCATCGAAGCTCGGGCGATGCGCGACGTGGAGCTCGCCATCGCCCGCATCGCTGAAGTAGAGGGTGAGTCCATCGAGGGTCAGATCGAGACCATTGACCGTGAGCCCATCGATGCCGCGCAGGATCGACGCGCCCCCGAACGGCTGGCCGATGGCCGTGCGCGTGACCTCCCACGCACGCGGCGGCCCGAGCCGGTACGACACGAACACGAGATGCAGCCCGTCATCGCTGAACGCCGCATCCGCATCCGTCACCTCGGGCAGGTTGAACGACGCGACCGTACTCGGTCCCCACTTCCCGGTGGCCGCGATCTTCGTGCTCGACGACAGATCCTGCGCATCGAAGGCGACCTCCCGCGACGAGAACCACAGCTCGGTGCCATCGGCGTTCTCGCTCGGATCGAACTCGAAGCGATTCGGCACCACGAGCTCGCTCACGGCGTCGGGGCCGATGAACGCCTTGCCCGCGCAGCCGACCGCGTCCGGCCGCGGCGACGGAGCATCGAACGGCTCGGTCTCCTCGAGCCCGAAGATGCGATTGCACCCCGCGACCAAGAGGAGCACGACCGCGACTCGCACGCTTCCAGTCTACGCGAACCCATGCGGGCGCGTCCTGTGCGCCGCGCCACGCTGGGGGCCGCCGCATTCGTGACTGGGAGAGGGTTCTGGGCGATGGTTGGTCATGGGTCACATCAAGTTCTGGGTCCTCGGCCTGCTCGTGATCGCCGCCTGCGGGGACGATGCCGCGACGCCGCCCGATGCGAGCGCTCCCGCGCAGCCGTGCGTGGCACCCACCGGCGCCGGGACCCAGCACGCGGGCGAGCTCACGGCCGACGAGACGTGGACCGCGGCGGGCAGCCCGCACATCGTCGCGACCTCCGATGTCGTGGTCCGGCACGGCCTCACGCTGACCATCGAGGAGTGCGCCGTCGTTCGCGTGCAGACCGCGCGGTCGATCGTGATCGGCGGGTTCTCGGCGGGAGATGGCACCGGCAAGCTGGTCGCTCGAGGCACCTTGGTGCCCGCGACGACGACGCAGCCGGAGGTGAGCCGGTCCGTGCGCGTGACCTCCGATGATCCGGCGGCGTGGTGGGGCTCGCTGCAGATCCTCACCACTGGGTCAGCGGATCTGAGCGTCGTCGTCCTCGATCGCGGTGGTGATCCCGCGCAGTCCCAGGGCGGCGGCGGAGCCTTGCTGATGCGCGGTGATGACAATCGGCTCGCGCCACTGCTGAGCGTGCGCGCGACCAACCTCGTCGTCAGCAACTCGGCGACCTATGGGATCAATGCCCGCACCTCGGCGGGCTTCACGGCGGACTCCGCGGGGATCTCGATCACCGGTGCCGGCGCCCGCGGCGCGATCGGCGGCGGCGAGGACTCGCGGTACGCGATGTACATCGAGGCGCCCTCGATCAAGACCATCCCCGCGGGGACCGTGATCGCGAACAACACGCGCAACGAGGTCCTCGCGTTCGCGCCGTTCACCGTGGCCGTCGACGAGCGGTTCCCCGCGGTGGGCGTCCCCTATCAGCTGCGCGATCGGTTCTACATGGAGCCCACCACCGCCGGCAGCGTGATCACGCTGACGATCGATCCCGGCGTCACGCTCAAGCTCGGCGGTCCGCTCGCGAGCAATCCGAGCATCAAGCTCGGCTCCGGCAGCGGCCCCACGAACAACTTCCCGGTCCGCCTGATCGCCGCCGGCACCGTGGCCGCACCGATCAAGATCACCTCCGGCGCCGCCGTGCCCGCCGCGGGCGACTGGGCCACGATCGACTGGCAGGGCGGACCCGCGGCCGGGAACGTCATGCACAACGTCACCGTCGAGTACGGCGGCGGCAGCGCCACGACCACCGGCTTTGGCTGTGGCCCGAGTGACAACAGCTCGCTGTTGCTGATCACCGACTGGCGTCCCGACGATACGTTCATCCAGAGCTCGACGTTCGCGCACTCCGCGGCGGGCGGCATCGTCAGCGGCTGGAGCTCGGACCTCACCGGCCCGGACCTCCACGCGGGCAACACGTTCACCGATCTGGTGAGCAGCTGCCTGGTCTCGCTGCCCAGGAGCGCGGCCGGCGCCTGCCCCGGTAACGACAGCATCCCCGACTGTTACTGAGGCCCCCAGAAGGGCCGCTGGAGACGGCGTCAGGCGATCCGCACCTACACGGAGCACCCGTGCTTCGTCCTGCTACGGAGGCTGCTCCAGAACGAAGCATGTCGCACCCCAAGTCCCCGTAACTACGGTTGGCATCGAAGCTGCTCTACCTCCCGGCAACTGTGAAGGAGGTAGCGATGTCCACCCACGATCTGACGGTTCGATTCCTTGGTGTTCGCGGCTCGATCGCCACGCCGGGCGCGGACAAGACCGCCGGCGGCAACACCGCGTGTGTCGAGGTCACCGCTGGCGATACCCGCATCATCCTCGATGCCGGCACGGGCCTGCGCACGCTCGGCGACGAGCGCATGGCGAAGGGTCCGCGCCACTCGACGATCCTGCTCTCTCACCTGCACTGGGATCACGTCGCCGGGCTGCCGTTCTTCACGCCGATCTACGTCCCGGGACACCGCGTCGAGATCGCGAGTGGTCCGAACGGCGTGATGCCGCACGACGAAGCGATCCGCTCGCTGTTTCGCGCACCGTTCTTCCCCGTGGACTACGCCCAGCTGGCGGACCAGGTCTCGACGCGCGAGCTGCGCGCGAACGAGAAGTTCACGATCGGCGACATCACGATCACCATGGCGAAGCTCAACCACCCCGATCCGGTCTACGGCTTCCGTCTCGAGCACGGCGGGCACTCGATCGTCTATGCGACCGACACGGAGCACTTCGCGTGCGTGGACCCCACGCTCAAGAAGCTCGCCGCCGGCGCGGACATCCTGATCTATGACAGCCAGTACACGCCCGAGGAGTACCCGTCGAAGGTCGGGTGGGGTCACTCGACGTGGCTCGCGGGCGCCGAGCTCGCGCGCGCGGCGGGGGTGCCGCAGCTCGTGCTGTTTCACCACGATCCGAACCGCACCGATGCGCAGCTCGCGGCGATCGAGGCGAACGCGCAGGCCAACCTGCCCGGGACGGTCGCGGCTCGCGAGGGGATGGTGCTGTGTGCGCGCGATGCGGAGCGCGCCGCCGCCGCATGACCATCCGTGCGATGCTGGTTCCGAGGATGAGCGAGCACGAGCAGCGGTTCGAGCTCCTGGCCGACCTCGGCGCGATGATCGCCGGGGAGGTCGAGCTCGACGACCTGCTCAAGACGTTCGCGGATCGCGTGTCGCGGGCGCTCGGCGCCGATCGGACCACGCTGTGGCTGATCGATGGCGCCACGGGCGAGATCCGCTCGCGGGTGGCCAACTTGCCCGAGCTCGCGGAGCTCCGGGTGCCGCAAGGGCACGGCGTCGTCGGCCACGTCGCGGCAACGGGCGAGCTCGTGAACATCACGGATGCGCAGTCCGACCCGCGCTGGGCCGTGGAGATCGCCGCGAAGATCGGGTACCGCACGAAATCGATGCTGACCGCCCCGATCGTGCGGCGCGAGCAGATCCGCGGCGTACTGCAGGTGCTCAACAAGCGCGATGGAGACTTCACCTCGCGCGACGAGGAGTTCATCCGCGTGCTCGCGGAGCAGATCGGCCGCGCGATCGACTACACCACCCTGCGCGGAGACGACGCGCAGCGCGGCCTCTCGCTGCGCGGGCGCTTCAACCACGTCATCGGAACCTCGCCGTCGATGACCGCCGTCTACGAGATGATCGTGCGCGCGGCGCAGACCGACGCGACGGTCTTGCTCCACGGCGAGACCGGCACCGGCAAGGGTCTGCTCGCGCGGGCGATCCATGTCAACAGCGCGCGCCGCGAGGCACCGTTCGTCCACATCGATTGCACCACGCTGCCGGCGGCGCTCGTGGAGAGCGAGCTGTTCGGTCACGAGCGCGGGTCGTACACGGGCGCTGACAGCCGGGTGATCGGCAAGGTCGAGGCGGCCGACGGCGGCACCCTGTTCCTCGACGAGATCGGGGAGCTGCCCCTGCTGCTGCAGGGCAAGCTGCTGCGGTTCGTCCAGGAGCGCAAGTTCGAGCGGATCGGCGGCCGCGAGACCTTGAACGCGAACGTACGGATCGTGGCGGCCACCAATCGAGACCTCCCCGCGATGGCCAACGCCGGGCAGTTCCGCAGCGATCTGTACTTCCGGTTGCGCGTGGTGGAGATCGAGATCCCGCCGCTCCGCTCGCGCGGTGGCGCGGACATCACGGATCTGGCGTCGCACTTCGTCGATCAGTTCGCGCGTCGCTATCGCAAGGGGCCGCTGCGGCTGGCGGACAACGTGCAGCCCGCGCTCGGCGCGTACGCCTGGCCTGGCAACGTGCGCGAGCTCGAGAACACGATCGAGCGTGCGGTGGTGCTGTGCCAGGGCCCGACCATCGGGGTCAAGGACCTCGCGCTCGAGCCACGGCGCGCGACCGGCGTGATCCCGATCCCGAGTGCGAGTGACTCGAGCCTCGGGTTCCCTGCGTTCTCGAGCTCGGTCGCGATCCCGGTGCCGCCCGTCGCCGCGGACCCCGACACGATCCCGCTGCCCCCTGGGCTCGAGCTCGAGGAGGCGGAGCGGAGGTACGCGCGGGCGATGCTCGAGCGGCTCGACGGGAATCAGTCCGCCGCCGCTCGCGCGCTCAATATCAGCCGCAACAAGCTCGCGCGCCTCCTGCGCGGCTGATCCACGCCGAAGCCCGCTACGGGATCTCGCCGAAGCCCGCTACTGGATCTCGCCGACGCCCGCGCCGGCGAACGTGACGTGTTCCCACTGCGCGACGGTCGCGGACGCGGGATCGAGGGGCACGGCCACGGCCTCGAGGGTCGTGCCGGTCCACTGCAGGCGGAACAGGCCGGTGGTGCCGGGGACCACGCCCTCCTGCGTGAGGAGGATGTCGCCGATCATCGGCTCCACGTTCTTGGCCGTGGCGCCGAGTAGCCGGCTGGTGCCGAAGTTCACGCCGAAGAAGTTCTCGGCGGGAGTCACGAGATCGATGTCCTCGACGGTGACGCCGAGCGTGTAGGTCTGAGACGCGCCGGTGGCATCGAACGCCCACAGCAGGCCCTGCTCCTCGGCGCCGGCGATGATCTTGCCGGCCAGCGGCCCGTACCGGACCGGGACGTTGGGGACGACGATCAAGCCTTCGAGGTGCACGCCGGTTGCGGCGAGCCGCGTGGGCACACCCGCCGGCGTCACGCGCCAGATCTCGCCGGTCGTCGTGGCCACGATCAGATCGCCGCCGTAGATGCCCGTGCGATCGACATAGAGCGAGCCGCGCATCAGCCCGTTGCCCACGCCGGGAAGATCTACCCACGGGTTGTCGATCATCGAGCCATCGGGAGCGATCCGGACGATCTGTCCGTCGATGCCGTTGCCCGTGTACAGCGTGCCGACGGGGATCCCACCCGGGTTCCCGGAGCGTGCCGTGGCGATCTTCACCTCGTCCGTGAGGCCGGAGTACGTCGAGAACGCGGCGTGCGAGCCATCGAACAGGATGCGATCGAAGTTCTGCGGGAGCCCGTTGGTGCCGTAGTTGACCGAGAGCACGAGCGAGTGCGTGGGCTCGTGGAAATCGATGCCGATCGGCGTGTTGAACGCGGTGGAGATCGCGACCAGGGTGAGCGTGGGCGGCGGCCCATCGTTCCGCGGATCGATGTAGTTCGGCACGCCATCCCCATCCCAGTCCGAGGTGCCTTCGGTGGCGTCGAGGAGGCCGTCGTCGTCGCTGTCGGTGTCCTTGGCGTCGGGGGTGCCATCGCCGTCGGTGTCGCGGGGCGGCATGTCGAACCGCCCTTCCACGACGTCCGGAATGCCGTCGCCGTCGAAGTCATCGAAGGCACCGTCGGTGGACGAGCCGATGCTATCGAGCCCTCCGTCTCCGTCGAGCGCCGCGTGGTGGTTGCAGCCGGTGACGGCCGCGGTCAGGGCGAACCCCAGCCAGATCCTCATCCCCAGACGATCGACGCGCCCGACGAGAAAGGCAAGAACTAGCGCCGATGGGTGGCAATCACCCACATCGCGCCCGTCCTGGCGGCCGCAGTACGATGGAGGGTGCATGGTCACACACCTGCTCCTGATCGTCGGGATGGTGATCGGGCTCGCAGCCGGGTGTCTTCATGATGACCTCGTCGACTGCGGAGACGGCACCTCGTGTCCTGCGGCCACCGTGTGCCACCCGCTCGGCTGTCTGGCCGAAGCCCAGCTGAAGGTCTGCGCGGGGAGCGCCGAGCTCGCGAGCTGCAGCACGGAGCGGATCGGTGACGGCGTGTGTGCACAGGGAGCGTGCGTGGAGCGCGGCTGCGGCAACCGGGTGGTGGAGATCGGCGAGCAATGCGATGACGGGAACCGCTTCGATCGCGATGGCTGCGCGGCGAACTGCCTCTCGGACGAGACCTGCGGCAACAACTTCGTCGATTCGCTGATCGGCGAGCGGTGCGATGACGGCAACCGGATCAGCGGCGATGGCTGTCAGGCGGACTGCGAGCTCCCGCGCTGCGGCGACGGCGTGACCGACGCGGCGCGCTACGAACAGTGTGATGACGGCGCGAACAACAGCGATGCGTTGCCCGATCACTGCCGCGCTGATTGCCGGCGAGCGCGGTGCGGCGATGCGATCCGCGATACCGGTGAGCAGTGCGACGACGGCAACACGGTGAACAACGACGGCTGTCGCAATGACTGCGTGCTCCCGAGCTGCGGCAACGGGACCATCGAGCCCGGCGAGGAGTGCGACGACGGCAACGTGGCCTCGAACGATGGCTGCCAGTTCAACTGCAAGCTCCCGCGCTGCGGTGACGCGATCGTGGACACCGGCCGCAACGAGCAGTGCGATCTGGGCACCGGCGTCAACTCCGATGCCGCGGACGCGGAGTGCCGCACCGATTGTCGCCCGCGGCGCTGCGGTGATCACATCGTCGACCTGGCCGCCGGCGAGCACTGCGACGACGCGAACAATGTCCTCGGGGATGGCTGCCGCCCCGATTGCTCGATCGAGCGCTGCGGCGACGGCATCCTCGACAGCGGCAGCGAGCAGTGCGACGACGCGAACACCGATCCGCTCGATGGCTGTCGCAACAACTGCACGCGGGCGCGCTGTGGCGATGGCGTGGTCGATGCGGTGCTGTTCGAGGAGTGCGATCTCGGCGATGCCACGAACTCGAACCTGGCGAACGCGATCTGCCGCAAGAGCTGCCGCGCCGCGACGTGCGGTGACGGCATCATCGACACGGCGATGGGCGAGCAATGCGATGACTCGAACCACCTCGCGGGCGACATGTGCAGCCCCTCGTGCAAGTTCGAGGTCTGCGGCAATCACATCGTCGATCCGGGTGAGGAGTGCGACGACGGCAACCTGGTCAACGGCGATACCTGCCACAACAGCTGCAAGGTGCCACGCTGCGGCGACGGCATCCGAGATCCGCAACTCAGCGAGGAGTGCGACCTCGGCCTCGCGAACGCGAACACGAGCGGGGCAGCCTGCCGCCTGAACTGCAGGCTCCCGATCTGCGGCGACGGCATCCAGGATCCGGGCGAGGTCTGCGACGATGGGAACCTGCAGGTCGGCGACGGCTGCTCGTCGGACTGCCGCTCGAACGAGACCTGTGGCAATCGCTACCTCGATCTCGCGCGCGGCGAGGAGTGCGACGATGGCTCGATCCTCTCGCACGATGGCTGCTCGTCGCGGTGCTTGCTCGAGTTGCCGCGCTGGGAGGACGTGACGCCCGCACCACTGACCGCACGCTCGCGCCACGCGGCCGCCTACGATGCGGCACGGCGCCGGCTCGTGGTGTTCGGCGGCGCGCCGCCGGTGCCGATGATCGGCCCCGCGACGCTGCTCGGCGATACCTGGGAGTACGATGGCCATGCGTGGGTGCAGCGCCACCCGACGCTCGCGCCGAGTGCGCGCATGGATGCGTCGATGGTCTACGACGCGCGCCGCGGCCTGATCTACCTGTTCGGCGGGATCGCGGCGAACGGCCAGCGCCTCAACGATCTGTGGATGTGGAACGGCAACAACTGGGTCGCGGTCACGATCCCCGGCACGACCCCGGCCGCGCGCAGCGATGCGGCGATGGCCTTCGATTCGGCGAGGCGACAGATCGTCCTGTTCGGTGGCCGCACCGCGGCCGGATATCTCGGCGACACCTGGACCCTCCGCGATGGAGCCTGGACTGCGCTGACCGGGGGCGCCACACCTGCTCCGCGTAGTGGCGCGACGGTCGCGTACGACCCCCGCGTCGGCGGCGTGATGATCGAGGGCGGCGAGGATGCGAGCGGGCTGCGGCTCGACACCTGGCTCCTGCGCAACGACGTCTGGGAGGCCGCCGGCGATGGGCCCGTGCGCGCGAACGCGGCGGCGAGCTATGATCCCGCGACCGAGACCCTATACGTCCACGGTGGACGGGGCAGCGCCACGGAGCTGTCGACGGAGCTGTGGACGTGGTCGCTCCCGAACGGGTGGGTCAACCTCGGTGGGAGCTCGGTCCCGCCGCGCGAGAACGAGACGATGTCGGCGATGTTCGATGCGCCGCTCGTGGTGTTGATCGGCGGGACCGAGCAAGACGGCGCGATCAGCGATGAGGTGCACCAGATCAAGGGCCTCCCCGAGTGGGCGCTTGCCGATTCGTTGCCGGGCCCCACGCCGCGCACCGGCGCTGGCCTCGCGTACGATCCGTTGCGCGGCGTGACCGTGATGTACGGCGGCACCACGGGCGGGGATCCCATCCAGGAGACCTGGGAGTGGAACGGCCTGTCGTGGCATCGCGGCGCGGATGGACCGCGTGGTGCCTATCGCCCCGCACTGGTGTTCGATCCGGGCCAGCGGCTGATGGTCGCGTTCGGTGGCTCCGAGCAAGCGACCTGCCAGACCGGCGTCCACGACGAGACCACGACGTGGGATGGACAGAGCTGGATGCCTCGCGGTTCGGCCGTGATGGGGCGCCGCTGCGGCATGGCGACCACGTATGACGCGGCCACCGCCCGCCTGGTGGCGATCGGCGGCTTCGATGGATCGAACACGCGTAGCGACGCGTACGACTGGAACGGGGCCTCGTGGACCGCGCGTCCACAGCTCGACACGCCGCGACCGATCGATGGCCGAACCCTCGCCTACGAACACACCAGCGGCGCCCTGCTCCAGTACGGTGCGCCCGACACCTGGGACTTCAACAAGCTCGAGCCGGTGTGGTTCCGCTGGACCGGCGGCTGGGACGAGCTGAAGAACGATCAGGGCCCGCCGCCGCGCGGGCGCAACGCGTTCCTCTACGATCCGTTCCGCGCGATGGTCACGGCGTTCGGTGGCCAGGGTCTGGCCGGCCCGCTCGGCGACGTCTGGACCGTCGACACCCGCGAGCGCTGGAGCCAGGTGCAGACCAACGTGCCGATCAACTACGGCGCCGAGACCCCGGAGATCGGGTACCACGATGCGAGCAGCGGCTTCCTCGCGATCTCCACGCCGTCGCCGGGCGCCACCAGCACGACCTTCACCATGCGGTACGAGAGCCGCACCCCCGACGAGGCGTGTCGGATCCCGCTCGATCGCGACGGCGACGGCAAGGCGGGCAAGGACGATCCGGACTGCTGGCCCTACTTCGACGCGCTGTGCCCACCGTGCCCGGGCGGCGGCTGCCCCGCGGGCTGCACCACCCACTCGTGCGGCGATGGCAAGTGCACCGGCCTCGAGGATGGCCGGACCTGCCCCGCCGATTGTGGCGGCATCACCCCGCACTGCGGTGACTTCCAGTGCGATGGCGAGGTCTCGTGCCCCGGAGATTGCCCGTAGAATTGCGCCCGGCGGCGCGCCCAGGATAGCGTCGGGGCATGAGGTTCGCGCTCGCATCGATGCTGGTTGCCTGTCTGACGACGACGGCCATGGCGGATGACGACGCACCCACGCGCGCCGAGAAGGGCACGCTCGGGATCGGCCTCATCCTCGGCGAGCCCACCGGGATCTCCGCGAAGCTCTACCTGAAGGACGATCAGGCGCTCCAGGCCGCGGCAGGTTTCGCGTTCTACGGCGGCGGCCTCCACCTGCACGTGGACTACGTGTTCCATCCGCTGATCCTGCAGAACAAGGACAGCTTCGTCCTGCCGTTCTACTTCGGCCCCGGGATCCGCGTGATCGACTATCGCAGCGGCCGCGACACCGCGTACGTCGCCGTCGGGCTCCGCGTGGTGGCCGGCCTGCTGTTCGATTTCAAGGCGATCCCGCTCGATGCGTTCGTCGAAGTCGCCGGCGTGCTCGAGTACGGCTTCGCCGACGGCCAAGGTGCGGGCCTCGCGCTCAACGCGGCGGCCGGCGCGCGCTACTACTTCTGATGCGACGTCTGATGCGACGTCTGATGCCACGTCTGATCCCTCGTCCGATGCCCCGCTGATGCCCGCGTCTGACGAGCTCGAGGCGCGCACCGCAGACGGCGTCACGCTGCGGCTCGATCGCGTGCGCGGCGCAGGCGAGCGCAAGGGCGTCGTCGTGTGCCTGCACGCGATGATGACCGACGGGCGCTACTTCGGTGCGCGGCGCGCGGACTCGTTCGCCGCAACGCTCGCCGCCGCCGGGTTCGACGTGCTGGTCGCGGACTTCCGCGGCCACGGCCGATCGCGTCCGCCGACCGCAGGCCCCGATGACTGGAGCTTCGATGATCTCGTCGATCTCGATCTCCCGGCGATCGTCGCCACTGCGGCGCGGTCCTCGGGCTGCGCACCCGACGAGCTGATCCTCCTCGGGCACTCGCTCGGCGGCCTGGTCACCATCGCGGCGCTCGGCCTCGGCAGGATCGCGTCGCCACGGCTGGTGGTGTTGCCCGCCACCACGGTGTGGCTCCTCGGCCCGAGTGGTGCGGGTGGTAGCCTGCGCCGTCGCGCGCTGATGGCCACATATCGCCACGTGACAAAGGTGATCGGCAAGGCCCCGATCCGCGCCCTGCGTGCGGGCACCGCGGACGAGGCCCGGACCTATGTCCGTCAGCTCACCGGCTGGTCACGCGCGCAGCGGTGGACGAGCCAGCGCGGCGTGGACTACACGGCGGCCGCGGAGACGATCACCACGCCGGTGCTGCCGTTCGTCGGCGCAGGTGACTGGATGTGTACGCCCGCAGATGCGCGCGGTTTCGCGGGACACCTCGCCTGCGCCGCCCCGGTGCGGATCGTCGGGCGCGCGCACGGCGATGCGATCGATCCGGATCACTTCGAGCTGTTCACCCGGCCCGAGCTGCGCCCGCTGTGGGACGACCTCTGCGCGCGGATGGCCTGACCTCGCCGCCGGCGGTCGAGATCCGTCGAGATCCGTCGCGAACGGTCGAGAACGCTCGCGCTCAGTCGCACTCCCCGAACAGGACCTGCGGCGAATACGAGGCGCAGCATCCCGTCACCCCCTCGAACGCGAACGTCTTGCTGCAGGACACCGCGCCCCTGGAGGTGTGGGAGGGACATGCGAGCCCCATCGCATTGAGCGCGATCGTGGAGTTCACGCACGCCGCCT
>JAYVRN010000255.1:0-6326 GCA_043776275.1 Myxococcales bacterium
GCCCACTCCACGCCGGCATCGGTGAGCTGTGGGTTCAGCTTCAGCGCCTCGCGGAACGCATCGTTCGAGAGCTGGAACTGCGACGTGTACCGCGCCGCGATCGCGAGCTGGAGCAGCGTCGGTGCGTCATCGAGGTTCAGCTTCTGCGCATCCGATTCCTTGATCGTCTCGTCGAACAAGGTCTTCGCGGCGAGGGTCTCGCCCTGCCAGTACCGGACGAGGCCGAGCGCGGTGCGCACGCCGCGATCGTCCGGACGCTCCTTGAACAGCGCCTCGAGATCCTTGCGCGCCTCGGGGAGATGTCCGGTCTTCGCGCGGACGTCGGCGAGATCCATCCGCGCCTCCGCGGCCGCGGCGTCCTTGCCGGAGGTCAGCGGCACCAGCGTGGCCTCGGCAGCGGCGTAGTCGCCCATCGCGGCCTGCGCGCGCGCGAGCAGCAGGCGGGCGGCCGGCCGATCCTTGCCCACGACCTTGCTCAACTCGGTGACCGCGGTCTTGTACTCACCAGCGACGAGCTTGTCGCGCCCCGCGGTGAGATCGGCGTGCGCGGCCCGGCCGGCGCCAAGGATGCACGCGAACGCCAGGTACAGCGTCATCCGGGGGTGGTGCGCGACGGTCATGCCCTCGAATCTGTGCGACGCGGCTACCCCTGTCAAACGAAGCCTTGGTGGTATCCTTCCTGTGTGGCAGAACCGTCGAAGGCACCTGCGGAGGGCGCGCAGGGGCTGTACAGCTCGTTCGACGCGTTCCTGAAGCAGGCGATCAAGGAGTACTACGACCGGGGCTGGACCACCCGGAAGGGTAACTTCATCGCGCTCCTGATCGCCTCCGGGACCACCTCGTTCGCGATGGCGAAGGACTCGGTCGTCGACGGCACCGGCACCAAGAAGATGGCGATCGGCGCCGGCCTCGTGATCGCCCTCCGGATCGGCCTGCGGTACGCGATCGGCGGCCCACTCGGGCTCGTGCTCACCGTCGCTGCGGGCGCCTCGATGATCAGCTACTTCATCCGCAATCAGAAGGACATCATCAAGAAGGTCGGCGTCTACAAGACGGGGATCGCGGACGTCCACAAGCGCTACGACGAGGTCCAGAGCGGCTGGCGGGACGGCAAGTACAAGGATCCCGACCGCAACCTCATGATCGATGGGCTGATGAAGCAGTTCGTCCTCCAAGTAGACGAGGCGTGACGCCCATCCCGTCATCCCTGCGGGGTTGGTGGGTGGGGCTGGTGGTGGTGGGAGTCGCGCTCGGAGCAGCGCTCGGGACCGCGCACGCCAAGGGTCCGGACAAGAAGCGCTCGCCCGAGGCCAAGAAGCCCACCGAGCCCAAGGTCCCAGCGCCGGCGCTGGAGCCGCCCAAGCCCGAGCCGCCGAAGCCCGTACCCTCGAAGCCCGCGCCGGTGCCGGATCGGCCACCGCCCGAGTCGCGTCGGATGGTCGGCATCCTCGACGTCCGCGTCGATGGCGTCTCCGATGACCTCAAGGCGAAGTTCGAGCAGCAGCTCGAGCAGCAGCTCGATACCAACCAGTACTGGCTCTCGAACCGCGCGCAGATGCGCGAGCGGATGAAGTTCTCCACCAAGTGGACCGAGGGCTGTCTCGTCGGCGATTGCCTCGTCGAGGTGCGCACGCAGACCCAGGCCCAGCTCGTGCTGCTGGCGGCGCTCAACGGCTCGGGGACGAGCTTTGGTTACGTCGTGACGCTGGTCCGCACCGACACCGGTCGCGTGCTCGCGCAGAAGTCAGAGCGCTGCGATGTCTGCACCATCAACGAAGCGATGACCGAGGCCACGCTCGCCACGATCGCCCTGCTCAACGAGATCCCCACCGCGCTGCCCGACGACGCGGCCCTCAAGGCCACCGCCCTCAAGAACGTGGTGGGCATCAACAAGCGGGAGCTCGCCGCCCAGCGACGAGCGCGCCGGCGGATCGGCAAGGCGCTGACGATCACCGGGCTCGCGATCGGCCTCGGCGGGACCGCCGCGGCGCTGCTGATCATGGACCACCCGAACTGGGCGATCGCGACGGCGGGGGTCGGCGGCGGTCTCGCGACCGGCGGTGTGGTCGTGCTCACCTTCTGAGTCGACGTTTGACGGCGTGGTCGGTGCTACGGTCGCCGCCATGCTTCGTCAGGGTATCGAGAACTTCGTCGGCGGTCTGCTCGGTCTCGTCGGGCGGCTCGGGGTGCTCGGGGGGATCGGGGCTGGCCTCCTGGCCTGCGATGACGGCAGCACGACGGTGGCGAACTTCGCCGTGCCCGGCGCCGCGGCCGCGGACGACTTCTACGACCTGCCGTTCCCGAATGATCTGCGCCGCCACGCCGATGGCACGCTCGATCTGTCGCTGTTCCCCACCAACGCGCTGCTCGTCGATCAGATCCGCGCCGCGGCCGAGAGCCTCGATGGCTTCAGCCTGAACGCCGCGATGTTCGCCCGGTTCACGGGGCCGCTCGATCCCGCGAGCCTTCCCGATCCCGCGGCCTCGCTCACGCCAGCGGCATCCGTCTACCTGGTGAACGTCGATCCCGCCTCGCCCGATCGCGGCCAGCGCACGCCGATCGTCGTGACGTTCCGCGCGGTGGGCACGCAGACGATCGGCACCAACAACCTCGTGGTCCGGCCCTACCCCGGGTTCCCGCTCGACGAAGGCACCACGTACGCACTCGTGATCACCACGCGCGTCGCGAGCGCGGGTGGTGGTGCGATCGGCGCCGCGCCGGAGATGACCAAGCTCGTGGGCAGTGACGCCACGGCGGAGATCGCGCACGCACGGGAGATCTATCAGCCGCTGCTCGATGTCCTCGACGAACCCGGGGATGATGAGCGCGCGGACGTGGCCACCGCGGCCGTGTTCACCACGCAGCACGCCACCGCGATCGCCGGAGCGCTGCGCAAAGGTGTGCTCGTGGCGCCGGCCCCCGTGGCCGCCGATGTGATGGTGCTGAACGTGCTGACCGCGATGACGGTGTTCACCGGCACCTACTCCGCGCCGAACTTCCAGGCCGGCGATCCGCCGTACAAGAACGCGCCGAGCGGTGAGGTCAAGGTCGGCACGAACGGCGTGGCCACGCAGGTGCGCATGGAGAGCCTGCGGTTCTCGCTCGCGGTCCCCGCGGGGCCGGTGCCCACGGGCGGGTTCCCGATCGCGATCTACTCGCACGGCACCGGCGGCGACTACCTGTCCGGCGTCGACGACGGTACGGCGGAGCGGCTCGCGGTCGAGGGGATCGCGACGATCTCGATGGACCAGGTGCTCCATGGCCCGCGCAACCCCGGCGGGAACCCCGAGCTCGATTTCTTCAACTTCGGCAACGTGTTCGCGGCGCGCGACAATGCGCTTCAGGGCTATGCCGATGCGTTCTCGCAGCTCCGCCTCGCCGAGGCCCTCTCGATCCCGGACGCGGGCCGCACGATCACGTTCGATCCCACGAAGGTGTTCTTCTTCGGGCACTCGCAGGGCGGCCTCACCGGCCCGGGCTTCGTCGCGTTCGAGCCGGCCTGCAAGGGCGCCGTGCTCTCGGGGACCGCTGGGCTCCTGTACCTGAACCTCCTCAACAAGACCAAGCCGCTCAACATCCCGGCGCTGGTGGAGACCTTCCTGCGCGACGAGCCGGTCGACGAGAACAACCCGTCACTTGCGCTCGTGCAGATGTGGGTCGAGCGCTCGGATCCGGCGAACTACGCGCCTCTGATGGTGCGGCACCCCGCGCCCGGGATCTCGCCGCGGAACATCTTCCAGACCGAGGGCTTCGCGGACACCTATTCGCCCAACATCGGGATCGAGGCGTTCGCCACCGCTCTCGGCGGGGATGTGGTCCAGGAACCCGACCAGAAAGAAGTCCTCGGGCTGACCCTCCGCGGCCGGACGATCAAGGCCGCCCCGATCACGGACAACCTCAACGGCGCCACCGCCGTGCTGGCCCAGTTCAAGCAGCGCCCCGGCTCGGACGGGCACTTCGTGGTGTTCGACATTGCCGCCGCGAAGCAGCAAGCCGTGAAATTCCTCGGTACGCTCGCCACCACGGGCAAGGCGACGGTAGTGCCCGCCAACTGACGGGAGAGCCCATGGCGCGGAAGAAGCTCGGCGAGATGTTGATCGAAGCGGGCGTTCTCGACGAGGCTCGCCTGCGCTCTGCGCTTGCGGACCAGCGACGCTGGGGACGCTCCCTCGGCAAGACGCTCGTCGAGATGAACCTGATCGCGGAGGAGGAGCTGCTCCTGGTCCTCGGCAGACAGCTCGGGCTGCCCGCGGCGGATCTCGATCACCTCGAGATCCCGAACTCGGTGACGTCGCTGATCTCCGACGAGATGGCGCGCCAGCACCAGATCGTGGCGTTCGATGCGCAGGGAAAGTTCCTCGACGTGGCGATGGTCGATCCCACGAACATCGGCCTCTCCGACGAGCTGCGGATCCGGACCCAGCGCAACATCCGCCCGTACCTCGCGGGGCCACGCCAGATGCAGCGCGCGCTGGCGAAGTACCACGGCGGCACCCACCGCTCGGACGCCGGCATCGGCATCGCCTTCGAGTCTCCGGACATGCTGGAGCTCCACAACCCACCACCGCCCGAGCGCCCCCGCCGGTCCACTGTGCAACCCCCGAACACCACGGGCAACCTCGCGGACAACGAGCAGCTCCGGGGGTACCCACAGCGCACCGCCCCGCCGATGCTGTCTGGCGGGCAGCTCCGGGATGCCGAGATCGATGCCCTGCAGAACCGCCTCTCGCGGCTCGAGGCCCTGGTGGCCCGCGACGAGGAGGTCCTGCGCAAGCTTCTGGCACTCCTGATCGAGAAGGGCGTGGCCTCCCGCGACGAGATCATGGAGCGGCTGAGCTGACGAGCGCCCCAAGCGGACCTGTGTGCTACCCGATCGATACCGGATCTCGCCCCACCAAGCTCTCTACTGTGACGTCATGGCCTCGAGACGGATCATCCTCGTCGAAGACGATCCGTACCTCCTCCGGGCGCTGACCAAGATCCTCCGCCGCGCCGGGCACGATGTGTTCGCGTGTGCGACCTCCCGCGATGCCGTCCAGGAGCTCGAGCAGGCGGCCCGGTTCGACTTGATGATCAGCGACCTCAACCTGGCCGAGGGTACCTGCGACGATCTGCTGGGCGAGGCCCGCCGCCGGAGCCCGACCACGCGCCTGATGGTGCTGACCGCAGCGCTCGATCCGCCGGGGCTCGGCGATGATGTCTCGATCTACGCCAAGCCGATCGGTGCCGCGGAGCTCGTCCGCGTGGTGCACCAGCAGCTCGCGTAGCCGAACCTACGTGTCGACGAGAAGGCATCTCAAAGACCCGATGACGTGACCGTGGCCGATTACGTGATCGGGCCCGGGGATCACGGGCCCGATCACGTCAACGGCTCCGATCACGGCAGGGCCGCCAGAGCAAGATCACCGCGCAGGCGAGCTGCGGGGCTAGCGGTTGCTACTCGACGTCGCCGCCCTTGAGGCCGTGACGCTTCAAGAGCTCGCGCAGGTGATAGCGCGTGAGGCCCGCTTCCTGCGCAGACCGCGTGATATTGCCGTCGTTGCGGAGCATGAGCGCACCGAGGTACGCGATCTCGAAGGCATCGACGACCGTCTGCTTCGCCTGCTTGAAGCCGAGGCCGGCCTTGAGCAGCGCGGCATCGAAGATCGCCGGGCCGCTCTGGACCGGCAGATCCACGCCGGCGAGCTTGGCGGCGGCACGCTGGGCGGCCTGGGCGCCGGCCTGCGCGAGATCATGGCTGACCATCAGCGACGGTCCCATCTCGCGGCCGAACACCAGATCCGCACGCGTGATCACGGGACCATCCGAGAGGGCGGCCGCGCGCTCGACGACGTTGCGCATCTCGCGAACGTTGCCGGCCCACGAGTGATTCATCATCGCGGCCATTGCGTCCTGCGACCACGACATCGTCATGCCACGGCGCGAGGCGACCTCGCGGAGGAAGTGATTCGCGAGGCCCGGGATGTCCTCGCGACGCTCGCGCATCGGCGGCAGCTCGACGTGAACCACCGAGAGGCGGAAGTACAGATCCTCGCGGAACGTGCCCTTGTTGACCTCTTCGCGGAGGTCCCGGTTGGTGGCGGCGAGCACGCGGACATCGACCTTGTGGGTGCGATCTCCGCCGACCCGCTTGATCTCGCGCTGCTCGAGCACGCGCAGCAGCTTGGGCTGCAGCGTGATGTCGAGCTCGCCGATCTCGTCGAGGAAGATCGTGCCGCCGTTGGCCTGCATGAAGCAGCCATCGTGCTGGGCGTGGGCGCCGGTGAAGCTCCCCTTCTCGTGACCGAACAGCGTGGACTCGATCAGCTCGCGCGGGATCGAGCCGC
>JAYVRN010000256.1:0-24309 GCA_043776275.1 Myxococcales bacterium
CTGCCCAGCGAGGGTGGCGTGGCGTTCGGCGCCACCGAGGAGGTGGTGGATCAACGAGCCCCGTACGATCCGGCGTGCCACATCCCGCACAAGATCGAGCACCAGTACGACCCCCAGACCGATGCCCTGGTCCTGCGACGCGAGCGGGTCGGCGTGGATCTCAAGGAAGGCCACTGCGTGATCGTGTCGTCGGAGCTCGGTGCCGCGCAGGCGCTGACCCGCATGGATCGCGGCATCACCGATGCTCGCGAGACGATGGCGCCGGTCGGCCGCCCGGACCTCACGAAGTCGAACCTCTCGAAGTCGAACGTGAACGACTCGCTCGACAACAGCTACGACGTCGGGACCAAGGACTCGGGCGCGCAGCGGACGGTCCCCGAGCCGCCGATCGACACCAAGCAGCTCGATGAGCTGAACCAGGAAAAGCTCCAGACCAAGGCGAACCAGAAGAAGCCGGCACCGCCCGTCGACATCCAGAGCAAGCTGAAGCCGAGCAAGGGCCCGCCGGTCAAGTCGCCCAGCAAGGCGGCGTTGACCAAGGGTGGCAAGCAGCAGGCGCTGCCCGATCCCGATCCCGCGCCGAATGCGCCCGCCCAGCAGGCGAACCCACCCGTTCAGCCGGCGAACCCGCCCCCGCAGCAGGCGCCCTCCAACACCGTGAAACCACGGGGTGATGCACAGATGTCCCCCAAGGTCGCGCCGCAGGCTCAGGTCCCGCCGCAGCCCGTCCAGTCGAAGTGACTCGCCAATCGTGGGATGGCGTCCGTCCTCGGATCTGGTTACGATCAACAGCTGGTGGGGAACGAAGAGCTGCGTGCACGCCAGGTCTTGCTCGACATGCAGGACCTGCTGAGTCGTGATCCGTATGAAGCCCTGGGGTTGATCCCGAGCGCGACGGCGGCCGACATCCGCAACGCGTTCCTGACGAGGACCAAGCAGTTTCATCCAGCGCGGTTTGGCCGGATGGCGAACGACATCCAGCGGCTCGCGAACGAGGTGTTCCTGATGCTGCGCACGGCGCACGACAACCTCGCGCGCCCGTCGGTGAAGGCGCCAGCTCCACGCGCTGGTACTGCGATCCCGGCCGCGGCGCGCAGCCCGGCGGGGACGGGATCCACGCCAGCCCAGCCCACGCAGGCGCAAGGTGTCGCGACGGGCACGGGTGGATTTCGACCGCCAGGTCAACAGCCGCCACGCCCGCCCACCGGATCTCCTCCGATCGCCGCGCGGCCCAGCGCCACACCGGCGCCGACCACGCCGATCACGCGCACGGGTCCCACACGCCCGGGCATGCCCGGCGCCACACCCGCGAGCAGTGCGGCCCGACCGAGCCCCCCCGCGGCGCCGTCCAGCCAGACCACGCAGCCGTTGCCGATCCGGACGGCAGCTCCGCGCGGACCGGGCCAGCCCGCGCAGCCGAGTCGGTTCGCGTCGCCGTCGCCGCAACCGCCGTCGGTGGTGCGAGCGGGGCCGCAGTCGGGCGCGCGTCCAACCGGACCGGCGCCGGCCCCGGCACAGCCAGCCGCCCGGCCCGTCGCGGGCGTCGAGCGCGAGCTGGTCCCGATCTTCGAGCTGTTCGCGCAGGATCAGCTCGCCGCGGCACGAGTGGCGCTCGAGACGCTGGTGGGGCGAGCGCCTCAATCGACGCGCTACAAGTCGCTGCTTGCCTACGCAAAGGGGCGTGCAGCGCAGCTGGACAAGCGGATCGACGAAGCGCGTGTCGAGCTCAACGAGGCGCTGCAGCTCGATCCCGGGCTTCAGCTCGCCAAGACCGCGCTCACCGAGCTGATCAGAGGCCGAAGATAGGTATACTGGTCGTGCAGCGATGGGCCGCGTCATCGGGATTGATCTGGGCACCACGAACTCGTGTGTGGCGGTGCTCGAGGGTGGAGAGGCGACCGTCATCCACAATCAGGAAGGCGGGCGAACCACGCCGTCGATGGTGTCGTGGAACGCGGATGGCGATGTCGTCGTCGGAGCCGCGAGCAAGCGGCAGATGGTGACCAATCCGCAGCGCACCGTGTTCGGGGCGAAGCGGCTGATCGGACGCAAGGCGCACGAGCGGACCATCCAGGACGTCGCGACCCGGCTGCCGTACACGATCGTGGCCGCGAAGAACGGCGACGCCTGGGTTGATATCGCCGGCACTCCGCGGTCTCCCCAGGAGATCTCGGCGCACGTGCTGGCGAAGATGAAGCGCGTCGCCGAGGACTACCTCGGAGAGGCGATCACCGAGGCCGTGGTCACCGTCCCCGCGTACTTCGACGATGTGCAGCGTCAGGCGACCAAGGACGCCGGCGCGATCGCTGGCCTCACGGTCCGCGCGATCCTCAACGAGCCGACCGCGGCGGCGCTCGCGTACGGCGTGCATCATCAGCACAACCAGCGGCTGGCGGTGTTCGATCTGGGCGGCGGCACGTTCGATATCTCGATCCTCGCGATCGAGAACGGGGTGTTCGAGGTGCTCGCCACCTACGGCGACACCACGCTCGGCGGCGACGACTTCGATGGCGTGATCATCGATCTGCTCGCGGACGATTTTCAGGGCGAGCACGGGTTGAACCTCCGCGCCGATTCGGTCGCGCTTCAGCGGCTCAAGGAAGCCGCGGAGCGGGCCAAGATCGAGCTGTCCTCCGCGATGACCACCGACGTCAACCTGCCGTTCATCGCGGCAGGGACCGCCGGCCCGATCCACCTGATGCGCGAGATCGACCGCGGCCAGCTCGAGCGCGCGTGCAAGGCGCTCCTCGATCGGCTCGAGGCGCCTTGCACGAAGGCGCTCGCGGATGCGCACTGCACGCCGGCCGACATCGACCAGGTCTTGCTCGTCGGTGGCATGACCCGAATGCCGGCGGTCCAGGAGCGCGCGGTCTCGATCTTCGGCAAGCCGCCGAGCAAGGGCGTCAACCCCGACGAGATCGTCGCGATGGGGGCCGCCGTTCACTCCGGGATCATGGGCGGCGAGCTCCAGGAGGTGGTGCTCCTCGACGTGACGCCGCACAACATGGGCGTGAAGGTCGCCGGCGACAAGATGTCGGTCGTGATCTCCGCGAACACCAGCATCCCGACGCGCGCCAAGAAGGTGTTCGCGACGACCGAGGACAACCAGACGTTCGTCGCGATCGAGATCTATCAGGGCGAGCACGACGCTGCATCGCGCAACCGCCGGCTCGGGCGGTTCGTGCTCGGCGATCTGCGCGCGGCGCCGCGCGGTCAGACCAAGGTCGAGGTCAGCTTCACGATGGACGCGGATGGGATCCTCGAGATCGCGGCCGCCGAGATCGGGACCGGGCAGGCCGCGAGCGTGACGATCGAGGCGGCGAGCGGGCTCACCGCTGAAGAGATCTCGCGGCTCGGAAACCGGCTCGGCTCGCAGCCACAGCAGTAGCCCGCCACTTCACTAAGTGGGCATCGAAGCGCGTGGTCGGCTGGCCGGATCCAGTCGTCAGCCGGCGGCACGCATCCGCGCGACCCCGGCGCCGCAGCTCGCGATGCCCGCGACGATCAAGTAGACGGGGAGGCGCCGCAGAAACGGGATGGTCACGACACCGCCGACGATCATGAGGACCCCCGGAATGATCATCGCCGCGCCCGCGCTGCGCAGCCCGCGGCGGTCATCGAGCGACAGGTTCGCCGCGACGTCGGCCGGTCCGCCGGACAGTGCCGCGAGCTCGGCCTTTGCGGTGCACGGCGCGCAGCGGTAACCCTGGCCGACCACGTCCGCGCGCGCGAGTGGGAGCTTGGCGCCACAGTTGATGCAGGTGACGTTGCCCTCCGCATCCACTGCCGCGCCGGCCGGCTTGGTCAGATCGGGGACGTACAACGGTGGTGCATCGTTGCGGTCGTCGAACATGCCCATGCCTTCGGTAGTACAGGATCGGGCCCCGGGTGGGTGCCCCATTGATTCAGGAGTCACGTCGCAGAATCAGTGTTATGTCAACTCCAGGGTGTGTAACCCCGGGAATTCCCGGCGCCGGGGGCTGGTTGCTCGACCATGCGGCTGTTGGGTGTCCTGATGTTGATGTCCGGGTTGGCAGCCGCGGACCCGGCGCCGAACCCGGCCGCCGGCGCCAAGATCCGGATCCCGTTCGGGCCCAGCAAGACTATCGAGGTCGAGCCGTGGACGCCGCCCGCGCGGACCGCCCAGGCCTATCGGGGTGTCACGGGTCAGCCATCGGCGGCGGTCGTCCTCGATCCCGGCCCGCATGGGGACGCGCAGCCGTGGCCGTATGGGATCTGGATCAGGCCGCCCGGCAGCTCCGACCCCAACGTCATCGAGTCCGGAACCAACCGCCTGCCCGGTTCAAGCCCACGCTCGAGCCACGTCTCGACCCGGCTGTCCCAGGCGTTTGATCTGGGCGTCGGCCAGTTCCTGGAGTGGCTGATGACACCGCGGTTCGTGCGGCGCGGATAGCGGCCGCTCGCGTCCGGCGCCGCTGCGCTATGGTCCCGCGTGGCCGCTGATCCCCTGGCGCTGTTCGGCGCCGCGACCCGGGCCTGGTTCGCGGAGAGCTTTCCCGCCGCCACGCCGGTCCAGCTCCGCGGCTGGGCCCAGATCTCGGGTGGTCAACACACGCTGATGCTCGCGCCCACCGGCAGCGGCAAGACGCTGGCGGCGTTCCTGTGGTGCCTGGATCGGCTCGCGGTCGCTGGCGTGTCTGCGGCCGCGGGCACCCGGGTGGTCTATGTGTCGCCGATCAAGGCGCTCGCCTATGACGTGGAGCGGAACCTGCGGGCGCCACTCGCGGGGATCCAGCGGCTCGGCGCCGGCACGCAGATCCGCGTCGATGTCCGCACCGGCGACACGTCGCCGAAGGACCGCGAGCGCCAGCGCAAGGATCCCGGTCAGATCCTGATCACCACCCCGGAGTCGCTCTACCTCATGCTCGCCGGTCGCCAGCGCGAGCGGCTGACCGCAGTGGACACCATCATCGTCGACGAGATCCACGCGCTCGCGCCCACCAAGCGCGGCATTCACCTCGCGCTCTCACTCGAGCGGCTCAGCCATCTCGTCACGGCCGCTGGCAATCCAGATCCCCAGCGGATCGGCCTCTCGGCGACGCAACGTCCACTTACGGAAGTAGCTCGTTATCTGGGAGGGGACCGGCCGGTCGAGATCGTGGATGCCAGCGCCCGGCCCGCGCTCGATCTCCAGATCATCGTCCCTGCCCCGGAGATGGACAACCCGGGGACCGCGGGCCGAGACGGCGGTGGGATGTGGCCGCTGATCCACCAGCGGCTGCTGGAGCTGATCCTCGCGCACCGGCAAACCATCGTGTTCGTCAACTCGCGGCGGCTCGCCGAGCGCGTGAGCCAGCAGCTGAGCGAGCGCGCGATCGCGACGGGCGTGGTCCCCGAGGGCACCGAGCTGGTCCGCGCCCATCATGGCTCGGTCGCGCGGCATCAGCGCCAGGACATCGAGGAGGCGCTCAAGGCCGGGCGGCTGCGGGCCATCGTCGCGACCAGCTCTCTCGAGCTCGGCATCGACATGGGCATCGTCGATCTCGTGATCCAGGTCGAGTCGCCGGGCGCCGCGTCGCGCGGACTCCAGCGGATCGGCCGCGCGGGTCATCAGGTAGGCGCGACGAGCATCGGCCGCATCCTGCCCAAGTTCCGCGGCGACCTGCTCGAGGCCACGGTGATCGCGCGCAAGATCCTCGATGGCGAGGTCGAGGCGATCCGCGTCCCCGACAGTGCCCTCGACGTTCTCGCGCAGCAGATCGTGGCGATGGTGGCGGTGGATCCGTGGCCGGTCGCAGAGCTCGAGCGCGTGATCCGCCGCGCCGCCAGCTATCGCGAGCTCTCGCGGGCCGCGCTGACCGGCGTACTCGACATGCTCGCCGGGCGCTATCCCTCCGACGAGTTCGCGGAGCTCCGCCCGCGGCTGACCTGGGACCGGCAGACCGACGTGCTGGTCGGCCGCAAGGGCGCACGGCTCCTGAGCGTGATCTCCGGCGGCACGATCCCGGATCGCGGCACCTATGCCGTGCACGCGGGCGTGGGCGGACCGCGGGTCGGCGAGCTCGATGAGGAGATGGTCGCCGAGAGCCGCAAGGGCGAGACCTTCATCCTCGGTGCGACGACCTGGCGGATCGAGGACATCACGCGCGATCGCGTGATCGTGACGCCGGCTCCCGGCGAGCCCGGCAAGATGCCGTTCTGGCGTGGCGAAGGTCCGGGGCGCCCCGTCGAGCTCGGGCGTGCGCTCGGCGCGTTCTGTCGCGAGCTCGATGCGCGGCTCGCCGGCGATCCGGCCGCGGCCCGCGCGTGGCTCGGCGAGGACTACAAGCTCGATGCCCACGCGACGGACAACCTGATCGGCTACCTCGCCGATCAGCGTGCACAGACCGGCGGCGTGCCCACCGATCGCGCGATCACGATCGAGCGGTTCCGCGACGAGCTCGGCGACGTGCGGGTGTGCATCCTGTCGCCGTTCGGCAGCCGCGTGCACGCGCCGTGGGCGCTCGTCCTCGCGAAGCAGCTCGAGGGCCAGCTCGGCTATCCGGTGCATCCGCTGTGGACGGACGATGGCATCGCGCTGCGGTTCGCAGATGGCGATGCGATGCCGACCGACGATCAGCTGGTCCCCGATCCCGACGAGGTCGAGAACGCGCTGGTCGACGAGCTCGCGCGCAGCAGCGTGTTCGCGAGCCACTTCCGCGAGAACGCCGCCCGCGCCCTGTTGCTGCCACGCCGGCGGCCCGGTCAGCGCACGCCGCTGTGGGCGCAACGCCTGCGCGCCCAGCAGCTGATGAACGTGGCGCTCCGGTTCCCCGCGTTCCCGATCACGCTCGAGACCTATCGGGAGGTGCTCCGCGACATCTTCGACGTGCCCGCGCTGGTGGACGTGCTCCGGCAGTTGAGATCCCGGGCGATCCGGATCGAGCCGGCGATCACGCTCGCGGCATCTCCCTTCGCCCGGTCCCTGGTGTTCGACTATGTGGCCGCGTTCCTCTACGAGGGCGATGCGCCCGTCGCCGAGCGCAAGGCGCAGGCGCTCACGCTCGACCGTGGGCTGCTCCGCGAGCTGATCGGCGGCGGCGAGCTGCGCGACCTGCTCGACGCGGACGTCCTCGCCGAGGTCGAGGCGGAGCTCCAGCAGCTCGTGGACGAGCGCAAGGCGCGCGATACCGACGAGCTGCACGATCTGCTCCGCCGCCTCGGGGATCTCTCCCTCGCCGAGCTCGCGGCGCGGAGCGTGGCTCCGGATCTCGACGCGTCCGTGACGGCGCTGCTCGCGAGCCGGCGGATCGCACAGGTCCAGATCGCCGGTGTGGATCGGTTCCTCGCCGCCGAGGATGCGGCTCGCTATCGCGACGGGCTCGGCGTCCAGCTGCCGCCGGGCCTCCCGGCCGCGCTGCTCGAGGCGACGACGGCCTCGATCGAGTCCCTCGTGGTGCGCCATGCCCGGACCCATGGACCGTTCACCGCGGCTGAACCGGCTGCGCGCTGGGGGCTGCCGCCGGCGCAGCTCGAGCCGGTGCTCGCGTTGCTCGAGGCGCGCGGTCAGCTCGTGCGTGGTCAGCTCCGACCCGGCGGTACCCGCGAGGACTCGTGCGATCCGGAGGTCCTGCGTCAGCTCCGCCGCCGCACGCTGGCCAAGCTGCGTGCGCAGGTCGCGCCCGTGGACGCGCGAACGTTCGCCGCGTTCGTGCCGCGCTGGCACGGCCTCGATCAACCGCGCCGCGGGCTCGGAGCGCTGCGCGATGCGATCGGCCGTCTCGAGGGTGTGGCGCTGTCGTTCAGCGAGCTCGAGCAGCGGATCCTTCCCGCGCGGATCCTCGACTACCACCCGCGCATGCTCGACGAGCTCGGCGCCGCGGGTGAGCTGGTCTGGGTCGGCGCGGGCGCGCTCGGCACCAAGGATGGGCGTGTGGTGCTGCTGCGGCGGGATCGTGCGCTCGCCCTGGCACCCGAGCCGCAGGCGGTGGCACCCCCGTCGCCGGTCCACGCCGCGATCGAAGCGCACCTTCGCGCGACGGGGGCCTCGTTCCTCGTGGCGATCGAGCTGGCCGCAAAGGCCCCGCGCGCCGAGGTCACCGCCGCACTGTGGGATCTGGTGTGGACCGGCGTCGTCACCAACGACACGTTCGCCCCGCTGCGCTCGCTCGCGGCCCCGACCACCCGCCGGGCCAACGCGCACGCCACGTTCGGCGGCCGCTGGTCGCTGGTCAGCTCGCTCGGGGCGCCGCCGACGGCCACGGTGCGGGCCCACGCGATCGCGACCGCGCTGCTCGAGCGCTGGGGGTTCGCGGGGCGGGCCACCGCGCGCGCGGACGAGCTCGCGGGCGGGTTCACGGCGGTGGGGGACGTGCTCCGCGCGATGGAGGATGCGGGCACCGTCCGCCGGGGCTACTTCGTCGAGGGGCTCGAGAGCGCGCAGTTCGCGTGGCCCGGCGCGATCGATCGGCTGCGCGAGCCGCTGCGCGGCCAGGCCGCACGCGTCGACGTGCTCGCCGCGACCGATCCGGCCCATGCCTGGGGCAGCGCCCTGCCGTGGCCCGAGCTGCGCGATCCGAATACTCGCCCGGCGCGCCGGGTCGGCGCGACCGCGATCCTCGTCGACGGCGCCCTCGCGGTGTGGCTCGAGCCCAAGGCGAAGCGGTTCACCACGGCACCGCTCCCCGACGAGACGATCGAGCTCGCGCTCGCGGTGGGCTTGCCGCGGATCGCGGCGAAGGCGCGCCGGCGCGAGCTGGCGATCGAGGTGATCGATGGCGCCCCGGCGATCACCTCGCCGTTCGCGCGGTCCCTGCTCGCGGCCGGTGCGCGGATGGACTATCGCGGCCTCGTGATCCAGGGGGCGGTCACCGCGGGATCCGGCCCTGCCCCGGATCCCGAGCCCGACGCGCTGACCGATCCGGACGACGACGCCTGAACGACCCGAGTTGCACTACGGTAGGCGGATGCCGAGCCTGCGCGAGCTCTCCGACGAGCTACTGAGCGGAACCGTCTCGATCGATCGTGCGCAGCCGATGGCGCCCCGGTTCGTGGCCGAGGCGCTCGCGCCACGCAGCGTGTTCGTCTCGAGCTTCGCGAACGTCACCGCGTTTGGCACCGATGCCGGGTTGGTGCTGGTCGACACCGGGAGCTTCGTGCTCGCCGAGCCCACCCGGGCGGTGCTCCGCAAGCTGACCACCGAGCCCGTTCACACGGCGGTGTGGACCCATGGGCACGTCGACCATTGCTTCGGCGTGGAGCTCTACGAGCGCGAACCCACCGGCCGCCCGATCCACGTGATCGCCCACGAGGCCGTCCCACGCCGGTTCGAGCGGTATGCGCTGACGCGTGGCTGGAACCACGCGATCAACCGCCGGCAGTTCCAGACCGGCGCGGAGTTCCCACACACGTTCCGCACGCCCGATGAGCTGGTCGTCGATCGCAGATCGCTCGATGTCGGCGGTCGCCGGTTCGAGCTGCGCCACGCGCTCGGCGAGACCGATGATCATCTGTGGGTGTGGGTCCCGGATGCCGGCGTGGTGTGTGCGGGCGACCTGTTCATCTGGGCCTCGCCGAACTGCGGTAATCCGCAGAAGGTGCAGCGGTTCCCGCGTGAGTGGGCGGCCGCGCTACGCGCGATGGATGCGCTCGGCGCCGAGGTGCTGGCGCCCGGCCACGGCGTCCCGATCTGGGGTGCCGCCGCCGTGCATCGCGCGCTCGACGACACGGCGAGCTTCCTCGAGTCCCTGGTTGACCAGGTGATCACGCTGATGAATCGAGGCGCGCGGCTCGACCAGATCCTGGCCGAGGTCGTGGCGCCGCCCGAGCTGCTCGCGCGGCCATACCTGTCCCCGATCTACGACGAGCCCGAGTTCATCGTGCGCAACCTCTACCGCCTCTATGGCGGCTGGTGGGATGGCAATCCAGCCCACTTGAAGCCGGTCCGCGAGGTCGCGCTCGCACGTGAGCTCGCCGACCTGGCCGGCGGTGCCAGCGTCCTCGCCACCAGGGCCGAGCAGCTCGCCGCCGCGGGGGACCTCGCCCTCGCCTCGCATCTGGTCGAGCTCGCGGCCACCGCCCTGCCCTCCGATCCCGTGATCGTCGCGCTCCGGGCGAGGATCTACACCGAGCGTGCCGCCGCGGAGCGGTCGCTGATGGCGCGTGGCGTGTTCGCGGCTGCGGCCGCCGACTCGCGATAGGCGGTGATACATTGGGAGGTGATGCAGCCGGGCACGCTCGTGGCGGGGAAGTACCGCGTCGAGCGCGTGATCGGCCGCGGTGGGATGGGTCTGGTCGTCGAGGCGACCCACCTCCACCTGGAGACCCGGGTGGCACTCAAGTTCCTCGCCACCGAAATGGCGGCCGATCCCACCGCGATCGCCAGGTTTCGTCGCGAGGCCCAGGCCTCGGCGCACCTGAAGAGTGAGCACATCTGCCGGGTCTCGGACTTCGGCGTCGATGATCGCCTGCCGTACATCGTGATGGAGCTGCTGACGGGCACGGACCTCGCACGCCTGTCCAAGGTGCGCGTGCTCGATGTGGCGACGGCCGCGCTGTACATCGCGCAGGCCTGCGTGGGGCTCGCCGAGGCTCACGCAGCCGGCATCATCCACCGCGATCTCAAGCCCGGAAACCTGTTCCTGATCCGCCGCGCCGACGGTACCCCGCTGGTGAAAGTCCTCGACTTCGGCGTCGCCAAGGCGCCGACGGGCGAACACGAGGTCAGGTTGACCGGCACGGCGAACGTCGTCGGATCGCCGGGGTTCATGTCGCCCGAGCAATTTCGCTCGAGCAAGAGCGTCGACGGTCGGACGGACGTGTGGTCGCTCGGCGTGATCCTCTACAAGCTGGTCTCTGGACGGCTGCCGTTCAAGGCCGACAACTTCGCCGAGTTCGCACTCGCGATCACCCGCGACGAGCCCCCCGCCCTGCCCGACGTCCCCCCCGCGTTCTTCGCGGTGATCGCGCGGTGTCTCGAGAAGGATCCGGCGAAGCGCTATCAGGACGTCGGAGCCCTCGGCGCGGCGCTGTCACGCTTCGCGAGCGGCGCCCGACCATCGGCGCAGCAGATGTCGGTCCCCGAGGAGCCCGTCGACGAGCCCGGGTCGGGGATCGGGGGCGCCGACGGACCCGACTCGGCGATGAGCACGCGCATCCTGGGCTCGCCGGCACTCGCGCCGCTCGCACCTGCGCAGGCGCTGATCGCGACGCCGACCGCGTCCACGGTGAAGCACACGCTCCTCGGCGTCGCGACGGCGGCCGACGTCAAGGCGCCACCGATCGCGCCACCGATCGCGCCACCGACCGCGACCGCGTCGCCGGTGGCGGCCACGGGGGCGCGTCCGCAGCAGACGGTGGCCGGGACCGCCGTCGGGCTCGGGACGCCGCGCTACGTGCCGGGAGGCGAACTCCCGAGCGGCACGACCGTCGGCGAGTACGTGATCGACAAGAAGATCGGCGAGGGCGGCATGGGCGTCGTCTATTCGGCGACGCATCCGCTGATCGGCAAGCGCGCGGCGATCAAGGTCATCGCCGTCGATCTCGGCGCGGACCCCGTGGTGGTGCAGCGGTTCGTGCAAGAGGCTCGCTCGGTCAATCAGATCGGGCACCCCAACATCGTCGACGTGTTCGCGTTCGGTGCACTCCCCGATGGCCGCAACTACTTCGTGATGGAGTACCTGCAGGGCGAGAGCCTGCGGGAACGCCTGTCGCGGACGTTCCTCACGATCGCGGATGCGGTGCAGATCCTCGACGAGATCGCCGGGGCGCTCGAGGCGGCCCACGGAAGCCAGATCGTTCACCGCGATCTCAAGCCTGACAACGTGTTCCTGTCGTCGGTGCGCGGCGGGTTCATTCACGTCAAGCTCCTCGATTTCGGGATCGCGAAGCTGGTGGCCGGCGATGGCGGCGTCGCGAAGACGAGTACGGGGATGATCATGGGCACCCCGGGATATCTGTCGCCCGAGCAAGCACGCGGCCGGAACGTCGATCACCGCACCGATATCTACGCGCTGGGCGTGATGATGTTCGAGATGATCACCGGGCGGATCCCGTTCATGGCGGAGAGCCCGATGGACATCGTGCTGATGCACATCTCCTCGCCACCGCCGCGACCGAGCGAGCTCAAGCCCGACATCCCAACCCTCCTCGAGCAGGTCCTCCTGCAGATGCTCGACAAGGAGCCCGATCGCCGCCCCTCGCTCGTCCGCGTGCGCGAGGTGTTCGCCGAGCTCGTCGCCTCCGGTCTGATCCAGCTCGAGCCCGGGAGCGCGGCGACGTTTCGCTCCGATCTGGCACGACGCCGCGGCGACAACGAGGGCCGCACGCCACCGTCGCAGCCCCGCCCCGCGCTCGCCGAGGTGCCACGCGCAGCCGTCGCGGCACCTGTCGCGCCAACGATGCTCCCCGCAGCCCTGCCCGATCCCGAAGGCAGCCGTCGTCGGTCGCACTCGCCGAGCGAGGCCCCCACAGGCATCGCGTTCGACCCGGTGGATCGCGAGCCCGCGACGATGCCACCGAGGCGTTCCCGACGCGGGTTGGTGATCGCGATCGTCGGGATCGCGATGCTGGTGCCCACCATCGCGATCGTGCTCGGGCTGACGAGCACGCGCGGAACCGCGGCCGCGGTCGATGCGGCGATCGTCTCGAGCACGGTGCCCGGCGATGCCACCGTACACGTCGCTGCCGACGCGACGCCCGCCAACGCGACGCCCGCCAACGCGACGCCTGCCGACGCGACGCCCGCCGACGCGACCTCCGTGCAGCAGCGCGAGGTGACGATCGCGACGAACGTGCCCACCGCCACCATCGAGATCGACGGCACGACCGTCCCGGCGGTGAGCGGCCGCGCGAAGGTCGCCCTCGCCGACGGCCCCCACCGCCTGGTCGTCAGCGCCACTGGGCGGATCACCGTCGAGCAGGCGATCGACGTCTCGGGTTCCTCCGGGACCATCGTGGTGCGGCTCGAGCGCAAGCCAAGGACCACCCAGGTCGGGCCCGGGCCCGGCTCCGCGGCCACGCCGACTGGATCTGGGTCTGGATCGGGCTCCGCGACGTCGAAGTACGGCAAGGACGGGACGATCGATCCGTTCGCGCCGTGACCTTGCGTCAGCTCAAAACGACCAGCCGACCGCGACGGTCGAGCCACCGCGCGTCGGGTTGATCGCGACGGTGGCGTGCTTCTTCTTCATGGTGCCGAGCACGTAGAGGGCGCCACCGGTGGCGACCGCCGCACCACCCGCGATGAACGAGATGATCGCGATCGTGTTGTTCCGCTTGCCGGCGTCGTAGCGGTCCTGCTGCTCCTGCGTCCAGGTCCCCATGTTCGTGCTGACGGCGTTGAGATCCTTCTCGGCGGAACGCGCGAGCGAACCGAACACGAAGCCCGTGATCACGAGCGCCACACCGGCACCGCCCGTCGCGAGGCCCGCGGTCATCAGCGTCTGTGCGTTCCGGCCGGCGTCAGGATCGCTCGGCTTGTCGATCGGACCCACGATCGGCAGCGGCTTGGGCTGGTTGCCTTGGCCCCCGTTGCCATCCGGCGTGACCGTGCCCTCCGGGGGGCGCTTCTCCATCTTCTTCTGCTCGTCGATCAGCTTCTGCATCTCCTCGAGCCGCGCTTCGACGTCTGCGCGGTTCGGCGCGTCAGGCTTGAGGCGCAGGTACGTCGTGTAGAAGTACGTCGCCTTCTCGTAGTCCTTCTTGAGGCGATGCGACTGGGCGATGTTGAACAGGAGCCCGGGCGCCTGCGAGATCGCATAGGCCGACGAGAACGAGCTGATCGCGGCGTCGAAGTTGCCGAGGTTGTAGGCGCTGAGGCCCTGCTCGTAGAGCGTCTTGGCCTGGGCGCGCTTCTGATCGTCGGTCAGCCCATCTGTTTTGACATCTGTTTTGACCTCCGGCTTGACGTCGGGAGCGGGCGGCGGCGGCTGAGGCGCTTGCGCGCTGACCACCGAGGTCGCTGCCAGCAACGCGGCGAGCGTCCCCGCCACCAGCCGGCTCACTTTCCACCCTCAGCAAACGGATCCATCGTCGCGTCCTTCTTCACGTCGGGTCCCTTCTTCGTGGTGTCGACTGGCGGGGTCGTCGTGCCGGTCGGCGTGCCGGTCGGCGTTCCTTTCGGGGTTCCGGTCGGCGTGGGCTGCTTGCCACTCACCACCGGCGGCCTCTTCCCGGAACCTCTGGCGCGCTCGAGCCTGGCGACCACCTTCTGCGTCTCGCCAGGCTTGGTCTCGATCGTGGTCTCGAACGGCTCGCGGCCGGCCGCGGTGACACTCACCGTATGAGACCCCTCGCTGTCGACGGTGGCCTTGGCCGTCCTTCCCGTCACCTCGACGGCCTTGCCATCGACGAGGACCGCCGCCTTGTCGACGCTGATCGCGATCTGCAGCACCGCGGGCGCGGGCTTGGGCGCGTCGACGGTCTTCGGGGGCTCGACGGTCTTGGGCGACTCGACGGTCTTCGGCGGCTCGACGGTCTTCGGCGCATCGATGGTCTTGGGCGGCTCTTGCTTCGGGGCTGGCGTTGCGGCGATCGGCGCCTTCTCCGCCGAGTCGTCGCCGCCCTTCATCGCGAACCACGCACCCACGCCACCGAGCACCACGACGACGGCGACAAGCGCGAACACGAGTGTCTTCTTCGAACCCGGCGCACTCGACGGCGGCGGGAGCGTCGCGGCCACGCCGCCGGGCGGGCTCGTGTCGGGGCGCGGCGAGGCCGGCTGGGTGCCGAGCGCGAGGGCGCTGTGCGTGGCCGGGCGCGGAAGGCCGCTCGCTGGTGTCTGCATCCGGCTGATGCCGGAGCCGAACGCGACCCCTCGCCCGTTGTTGAGCGTGACGAGGCCGCTCTGGACCAGCTCCGAGAACACGGCTCGAACGTCGGTCAAGGAGGGGCGCGCCGCGGCGTCCTTCTCGAGCATCCGAGCGATCAGGTCATCGAGTGGCGCGGGGACCTCCGCCCACACCGCGCTGGCGCGCACCGGTGGCTCGGTCATGTGCATCAGCACGATGTCCATCGCGTTGTCGGCGATGAACGGCAGCCGTCCGCACACGATCTCGAACACCATGCACCCGAGCGCGTAGATGTCGGTGCGATGATCGACGTTCTTGCCGCGTGCCTGCTCTGGCGAGAGGTAGCCCGGGGTGCCCATCATCATGCCCGTGCGGGTCTTCTGGATGCCGCCACTGCCGGAACCCTCGGGCGCCGACAGCTTCGCGATCCCGAAATCCAGCAGCTTCACCAGCGTGCGACCGCCGCGCACCGCCGCCAGGTAGACGTTGTCGGGCTTGAGATCGCGATGAACGATCTGCTTCTCGTGCGCCGCTTCGAGTGCATCGGCCACCTGATCGAGGATCTCGATCGCCTCGCCGAGTGGCATCTCCACGCGCTGGATCCGGTCGGCCAGGCTCTCGCCCTGCAGGTACTCCATCACGAAGTAGTTGCGGCCGTCGGGGAGCTCGCCGAACGCGAACACGTCGACGATGTTGGGGTGCCCGATCTGGTTGACCGATCGCGCCTCCTGTACGAAGCGGTTGACCGCGGACGCATCGGTCCCGAGTGCCGTGCTGATCACCTTGATCGCGGCGCGCTTGCCGATCATCGGATGGGTCGCGGAGTACACCGCCCCCATGCCGCCCTCGCCGATCTTCTTGTCGACGATGTATTCGCCGACGTGGGCACCGGGCAGCAGGTCGCTGGACGGCGGTGGCTCGTCGGGTCTGGGTGCGGGTGACACCGCGACCGCAGGGCTGCCGCCGGCCGTCACCGGCGGGTGATAGGTGGCGTCGACCTCGACCGTGAACGACCAGCCGTCGTCCGGACAGGCGGTCATGTCCGCCGGCCACTGCTTCCCGCACTTACGACAACGCCGCATGGCCCCTCCCAGCGTAACGCATGGGTCCTCGGTTTCGAGCTGTTTTGAAGGTGGGCCCCATCATCATTCCTGCAGGCACACGTGCCGCACGTTGGCGGTGTTACACGCGACACCCAACGTGGCGCCGAACCAGTCCGCCACCCGCGAATAGCCCGCGAGGCCGATCCCAGCTGTCCCGCTCGGAGCATTCCAGCTGTTGCAGGTGGTGAGCGCGGTCCCGACGGTGACGAGATTCGGAGCTCCGGTCCACAGGAAGACCTGCCCGAACCACTGCGTGTTCGCGGCATTGCTGTGCGGAGAGGCATCGAGGTAGGTCAGCGCACCCGCGAGTGCCCCCGGTGTCGCGGTCATCAACGTCTGATCGGGACGCGCCCACGGCAGCTGCCCCCCGCTGGTATTGAACCGCGAGATCGCCGTGGTGCCGACCGAGGCGAGCAGCGCCTTGTAGGTGCCCGGGAGGCCCGCGGCCGTCGCGTCCGTCGTGCACACCGCGTCAGCGGCCGCGAGGCCACCGTTCAACGTCGGAGCCCACGGAGACGACACGAACGCCTTGCGCGCGCTCACGACCGGCGGCTTGACGACCGCCTGGTTGTCGATCCCGAAGCAGTAGATCCGGAACGTCGCCAGTGCACAACTCGGCGCGGCGAACCCGCTGAACAGACCGCTGTTGGTCGTCGGATAGCCGCCGAACACCTGGGCCTGCACCGAGGTGTAGTCCATGCAGTTGCCGTAGGTGCTGTGATAGCTGCCACCAGCGGTGGTCGCCGTGATGGCGTAGATGCCCTCGGGGACCGCGGTCTTATCCGGATCCATCATGATCGGATAGAACAGGTGGCCCGCGATCAGGTCCGAGACCTTGTCCGCGACCGGCTTGCCATCGGGCCGGATCCAGCCACTCGCCGATCCGAGGCGCGCGGGCGCGTTGATCGTCGACGTCGAGAGGTACGCCCGATACGTGCCGGGGAGGCTCGCCGCCTGTGCCTCTGCCTGGCACGTCGCATCGGCGCCCGCGAGGCCGCCGAGGTTGCCGCTATGACTGCTCGACGTCACGAACACGTAGTTCGGCGGAATCAGATCGAAGCGGGCGTTCGCCGACCGCGCCGCGGCCATGAGTACCGTGCAGGTCCCCATGCCGGTGCAGGCGCCCGTCCAGCCCGCGAACGACGAACCGAGAGCGGGCGTCGCCGTCAACACGACCATGGTGTTGTAGTTGTAGAACTCGTCGCAATCGGCGCCGCAGCTGATCCCCACCGGGCTCGACGTGATGCCACCGCCTCCTGTGCCGTTCTTGGTCACGGTGAGCTGATGCGTGGTCAACGTGAACGTCGCGGTGACCGAGGCGGCGGCTGTCACGGTCACCACGCAGGCGCCAGCACCGGTACAGGCCCCGGCCCAGCCGGTGAACACGCTGCCCATGGCTGGCGTAGGGGTGAGCGTGACGGCCGTGTTGTAGTTGAACTGCGCGCTGCAGTTTGCGCCGCAGGCGATGCCGGCCGGCGCGGATCCCACAGCGCCCGATCCGTTGCCAGCCAGGTTGACGGTCAGCGCGTACGTCGCGACGGCGAACGTCGCCGTCACCCCGGTTGCCGCGGTCACGTTGACGTTGCACTGGCCCGTGCCGGCGCAGCCGCCTCCGGACCACCCGTTGAACACGAAGCCGACCCCGGGCGTCGCGGACAGCGTCACATCGGTGCCGTAGTTGTAGAGCTCGGTGCAATCGCCCGGGCAGCTGATCCCCGCCGGGGCCGAGGCAACAGCTCCGCCACCCGCGGGGCCGCCCAGCGTCAGCGCGAGCTGGTGCGTGGTCAGCGTGAACGTGGCGGTGACCGCGCTCGCCGCGGTAACGGTCACCACGCAGGTGCCCGTGCCGCTGCAGCCACTGCCCGCCCAGCCCGTGAACGTCGAGCCGAGGGTGGGGCTCGCGGTCAAGGTCACGCTGGTGCCGCTGTTGTAGAGCTCGGCGCAATCGGCGCCGCAGTTGATGCCGGCCGGGTTCGAGGTCACGGTGCCCGCACCGTTGCCGTTCTTGGTCACCGAGAGCTGGTACTGCCGCAGATCGAACGTCGGCGTCACCGTCGTCGCCGCCATGACGCTGACCACACAGGTGCCGGTACCGCTACAACCGCCACCAGCCCAGCCGGTGAACGTCGAGTTCGCGTTCGCGCTCGCCGTCAGCGTCACGGACGTGCCGTAGTCATACGGCTCGCTGCAGTCCACGCCGCAGGTGATGCCCACCGGCGCGGACGTGACGGTTCCGCCACCGTTTCCGGCGGGCGTGACGCTGAGTGTGTGGACCGTGAGCGTGAACGTCGCCGTGATCGTCACGGCCGCGCCGACTGTCACCATGCACGTGCCGGTGCCGCTGCAGCCACCGCCCGACCAGCCGGAGAACACGGAGCCGGTGGCAGGCGTCGCGGTCAGGGTGACCGCGGTCCCGTTGAGGAAGTTCTCCGAACAGTCCGCACCGCAGTTGATGCCGGCGGGGTTCGAGGTCACGGTGCCGGCGCCGTTGCCTGCCTTGGTGACCGTCATCGAGTTCGAGCCGAGCGCGAAGTCCGCGGTGACGCTGGTCGACGCCGTCATCGTCACGATGCAGGTGCCGGTGCCGCTGCAGCCGCCGCCCGACCAGCCAGTGAAGCTCGAACCTGAATTCGCGCTGGCGCTGAGCGTGACCACTGTGCCGTAGTTGTACGGATCGCCGCAGTCTCCCGGGCAGTTGACGGTGCCCAGGTTCGACGTCACCGTGCCGGGGCCATTGACGGTGACGAGCAGCGTCTGGGTGGTCAACGTGAAGGTCGCCGTGACGGTCGCCGCGCTGCTGATCGTGACGAGGCACGTGCCGAGGCCGCTACAGCCGCCACCGGACCAGCCGCTGAACACGGAACCAGCGTCGGCCGTCGCCGTCAGCGTCACCGGCGTACCGAAGCCGTAGATCTCCGTGCAGTCGACACCACAGAGGATGCCCGCAGGGCTCGACGACACCACGCCCGAGCCATTGCCGGCCTGCGCCACCGTGAGCTGGTGCGTGGTCAGCGTGAACGTCGCGGTCACGCTCGCGACCATCGTGATCGAGACCGAGCACGAGCCGGTGCCGCTGCAACCGCTGCCGGTCCAGCCGGCGAACGTCGAGCCCGCGGCGGGTGATGCAGTCAGCGTGACGTCGGTGCCGTAGTCGTAGAGCTCGGTGCAGTCCCCGCCGCACGTGATGCCGGGCGCGTCGACCGAGCCCAGACCGGTGCCGTTCTTGATCGCCGTGAACAGGTGCGTGGTCAGGGTGAACGTGGCCGTGACCGTGCTCGCCGCGGTGACCGTCGTCACGCAGGTGCCGGTACCGCTGCAACCGCCACCTGACCAGCCACCGAACACCGAGCCAGTCGATGGCACGGCCGTCAGCGTGACCGACGTCCCGTAGTTGACGGCCTCGCTGCAGTCGGTGCCGCAATCGATCCCGAGCGGATTGGAGCTGACCATCCCTGCCCCGTTGCCGGTCTTGGCCACGGTGAGGGTCGGCGTGGTCAACGTGAACGTCGCCATCACCGACGCGGCCGCCGTCATCGTCACGGCGCACGTGCCGGTCCCGCTGCAGCCGCCGCCGGTCCAGCCCGTGAACAGCGATCCCGTGGTCGGTGCGGCGCTGAGCGTGACCGTGGTGTTGTAGTCGTAGGCCTCCGAGCAATCGACGCCGCAGGTGATGCCGATCGGGCTCGAGGTCACGGTGCCCGCGCCGTTGCCGTTCTTCGTGACGGTCAGCGTATGGGTGGTCAGCGTGAACGTCGCGGTCACGGTGGTCGCCGTGGTCATCGGCACCATGCAGGCAGCGGTGCCGGTGCAGCCGCCGCCGGACCAGCCGGTGAACGTCGAGCCCGTGGTCGACGTGGCGGTGAGCATGACGTTGGTATTGAAGTCGTAGGCCTCCGAGCAATCCGTCCCGCACGCGATGCCCGCGGGCGCCGAGTCCACGGAGCCCGCGCCATTGCCCGCGGTGGTCACCGTGAGGCTGTGCTTGGTGAGGAAGAACGTCGCCGTCACCATCTTGGCCGCGTCGAGGGTCACGCTGCAGGTGCCACTGCCCGTGCAGCCGCCGCCGGTCCAGCCGTCGAACGTGGAGCCGTTGACCGCCAGCGCAGTGAGCACCACCATCGTGTTCGGGCTGTAGGCCTCGGTGCAATCGGTGCCGCAGCTGATGCCGCTCGGGCTCGACGTGACAAAGCCGTTGCCGTTGCCGCCGAGCGCCACCACGAGCGAATACTGCAGCGCGAAGTTGGCGGTCACACTGGTCGCCGCGCTGAGGGTGACCGTGCACGTGCTGGTGCCGCTACACGCGCCGCTCCACCCGACGAACGTCGAATCGGCGCTCGGCGTGGCCGTCAGCGTGACGCTGGTGCCTGCTGCGTACGCTTCCATGCAATCGCCGCCACAGCTGACGCCCGTGGGATTGGAGGTCACGACGCCGGTGCCGTTGCCACCGGGGGTCACGGTCAGCAGGAACGTCGCGCCACCGTCGCCCGAGCCGGTTCCAGACCGGCAGACCCCGGCCACACAATCGAGCCCCGGTGGGCACTGATCGCCTGGGCCGCAGGCGATCTGGCCATCCTGAAACGACGGCGAGAAGCACGCGCCAGTGACGACGAGCGCCAAGACGAACAAGCAGCGCTGAACCATCTGATTCACCATTCGCTAACGGCTCGATCTCCGATCGATCCCCGATCGATCCGAGTGGCCCCAGACCTCCACGCTATCATCTGTCGCCCGTCGGCGGGTGAGATGTGGGTGCTCACACAGTGCGTACCCACTCACGGTACACTGGGTGACGGGAATGAAGCTCGCCACGGGGACCCGGCTCGGGCCGTATGAGATCGATCACGCGATCGGTGCGGGTGGTATGGGCGTCGTGTATCGCGCCGATGACTCGCGGCTCGGGCGCAAGGTCGCGATCAAGATCCTGCCGTTCGCCAAGGGCGAGCACCTCCGCAGGTTCGAGCGGGAGGCGCGGACGATCGGCGCGCTCAATCATCCGAACCTCCTCACCCTGTACGACGTCGGCGAGCACGAAGGCACGCCGTTTCTCGTCACCGAATTGCTCGAGGGTGAATCGCTCCGCGAACGGCTCGCCCGCGGACGGATCCCGCTGCGCACGGCGATCAAGATCGCGGGCGAGGTGACCCGTGGCCTCGCCGCCGCTCACGACGCCGGCGTGGTCCACCGCGACGTCAAGCCCGACAACATCTTCCTGACCACCGAGAGCCGCACCAAGATCCTCGATTTCGGCATCGCGAAGCTACGGCGCGCCACCAGCGAGATGCCGGCGGTCGATATCGGCAACGAGCCCACGATCACGCCGACCACCCAGGACACCGGGATGGTGATCGGCACCCCGGGCTACATGGCCCCCGAGCAGCTCGATGGCGGCAAGCTCGACGAGCGCACGGACATCTTCGCGCTCGGCGTGGTGCTCTACGAGATGATCTGTGGGCGGCGGGCGTTCGCCTCCGACAGCGCCGTCGAGGAGTCGTACGCGATCCTCAAGACCACGCCGGATCCTCCCAAGGGCGCGACCAAGGCGATCGCCCGGGTGGTGATGCGCTGCCTGGAGAAGCGTCCCGAGGCGCGGTTCCAGTCGGCGACGGATCTCGCCTTCGCGCTCGACGAGCTCGACGCATCGACGGATCCGATCGCGCGAATCAGCCGGGTCGGGCTCGAGTCCGAATCGGTGCCGGCGCAGACGATCCGCGACCCGGAGCCGCCGCGTCACCTCCCGGGACCTTCGCGCGCGTGGATCGCGGTCACCGGCGCCGTCGGGATCGTCGGTGTGCTCGCCGGCGTCCTGCTCGGCAAGGTCGTGACGAAGCGGCCCGGGCTCACGCCGTCGTGGCCCACGGTGGTCGAAGGCGGCCCGACCTACGAGCGCGTCACGTACCACTCCCAATCTCAGTGGGACGCCCGGCTCTCGACAGACGGCAAGAGCGCGCTCTACACCACGCTCCGCGAGGGCAAGGAGCAGGTCGTGCGCTCCCAGCTCGCCAATCCATCGATCCTCCCGATCGGGATCGCGGGCCGCCTGGTCGACATCTCCGCCAAGGGCGAGCTGGCGGTGCTCTCCGATGAGCTGCCGGGCACCGGCGGCACGCTGTCCCGCGTGGTCGAGGGTGCCGGTCCGCGGCCGTTGACCGATCGCGTGACGGCGGCGGCGTGGCTGCACGATGGCGAGCGGCTCGCCGTGATCCGCGCCAACCAGACCCTCGAGCTGCCGATCGGCACGGTGATCGCGAAGCGAACCACGGAGCGCCTCGACCTCCTGCGGGTGGCGCCATCGGGCGAGCTGGTGGGCGTCGTGGAGCACCCGGGGAGCGCCGATACCGGGGGCCACGTGCTGATCCTCGACGCCGCCGGCAAGCAGCTCGCCGTGTCGTCCGAGCAGACAGGGATCGAGGGCGCGGCGTGGTCACCGGACGGCACGGAGCTGTGGTGGTCCAATGGACCGACGATCTTCGCGCTCGATCGGCAGGGCCATCAGCGCACGGTGGTGAACTCTGTCACGCGCCTCGTGCTGGTGGACGTCCGCGCACAGAAGATCCTCGTGGCGCCTTCGGATCTGCGGCTCAAGATGTTCACCGGCCCTCGCGGCGGGCCATTCAAGGACGTCGCGTGGTTCGATTCCAGCGAGGTCGAATCGGTCTCGGCGGATGGCCAGTCACTCGGGTTCTCCGAGGAGTCCGATACCGGTCACACGGTGGACGGGTATCCCCAATTCATCCGGCGCGCGGACCAGCCGGCGACCCTGATCGCGCATGGCATGCGCTCGGCGCTGATGCCCGATGGCAGCGCCGCCCTCGTGATCGGTGGGTCCCCTCCTCGCCTGTCGCGGGTCCCGACGGGGATCGGCACCGCCGTGACGTTCGCGCCCGGTCAGCTCACCACGCTCGACGCCGGTGATCGGATCGCCGTGGCCTGGTCGGGCAAGTTCGGCGTGGTGCGTGGCGCGGATGCGTCGGGCGCGATGAAGCTGTGGCGGTTCGATCCCGGTGATCCGGCGGCGCCGCCGCAACCACTCCCTGTCGCGCCACCCGAAGGGCTGCATCCGATCTCGCCCGATGGGCAGCTGCTGGCGGTGGTCCGCGTTCGCGGTGGGATCGAGCTGGTGCGCAGCGATGGCACCGTCGTCCGATCGATCGAGGGCGTGGTCCGCGAGCGGCCGATCGGCTTCACCTCGGATGGCACCGCGGTGTTCGTGAGCCATCAGAAGGACGATGCGATCGAGATCGAGCGGATCACGGTGGCCACCGGCGAGCGCACCGGCTGGGCGCGGATCGTCCCCGAGCAGCACCCGTACTACTACTCGGTCGCGCTGTCGGCCGATGGCGAGATCCTCACCTACTCGACCAACTCCGACGCATCCGATCTCTACGTGCTCGCGCCACCGTCCGTGCCGTAGCCCGAGATCGCGGTCTCGTAGCGATCCCCTGGCGACCCGCGCTGCTCCCCGGGATGCCGCGCTGGCGACCCCGGTCGTCGCTGCAAGACACCGGTCGCGCAGCCCCCGGATCGCGAATCCATGGTGCGGGCCGTGGAGTTAGGTGATGTGCCCGCGGGGGTGGGGCACGGAGTGGGGACCACAGTTAGCGGACACCGAGCTAGCTAACGGCTACTGGATTCGCCGGGCTGGAGCATGCAGAACCCAGTTCAACTGTGCGTAACCTGGTCCTCCACACCTGGTATCGCGGTTGCTCATGGAGAGGTCAGCTCGGAAAGGACGCATCCCATGGCCACCGCACTCGCATTCGCTCCTTCGATCTCCCCGCTCTCCAGCGAGGTTTCGACGACTCTCACTGTCGGGGCGGGTGTGGCGTACGAGGTGTTCTCAGACGCCGTGGAGATCCCACGGTGGCTGCCGATCGTCCAGACCGCCCGGGTAACCCGGCGGACTCTTGAGGGCCGGCCGGACCAGGTCGCGTTCACGCGGAAGCTCGAGCGAGGCTCGCTCGGCTACACGCTGAACTACAAGTACGACCCGGCCAACCTGACCATCGCCTGGTCGACACCCGCGTCCTCGAACGTGGTCCTGCAAGGCGAGGCACGGTTCATCCCGCTGTCGATGCGCGCCTGCATGATGCTCTACCGGTTGGTGCTCGATCTGCCGATCGTCGATGATCTGATCAGCAGCGAGCTCGACAAGCACCCAGCCTCCCTGGTGGTCGCCGAGTTCCGGGAGCACCTCCGCCGACTCTGCTGATCCGCGTACGATTCTGCGTACATCGTGCGCTAGAACACCGGCGGAAACCGATTGGCCCGTGCCATCGGTGATGTGTACGATGGAGAGCGTGTCCTCCGATCGGCGTCCAGATGGTGTTCGACTGCCGCCGATTCCGACGGCGCCCAAGCCCGCCGAGGCCGCCAAAGCTGCGGTCGATCAGCAGTTCGCGAGTGGCACAAATCCGATGCCACTGTACGAGCCGGATCATCCGAACCAGCTGCGTGCGCTCGAGGACAAGCTCGATCGC
>JAYVRN010000257.1:0-6320 GCA_043776275.1 Myxococcales bacterium
AGCGTGCGTGACGCCGCGATCGCCGATGTCGGGCGTGCGATCACGATGGCGCTCGGCGGCACGCTGGCGTTCGCGCCGATCGAGTACGCCCTCACGCTCTATACGTACGCCGAGCACAGCTCGATCGCCGGCAAGGTCCAGCTCGCGGCCCTGGTCGCCACGCTGTCGCTGGTGCTGTGGCTGGTGCTCGCCCTCGCCACCGCCGGCCTGCTCGTCGCCACCCGGCTGGTCCGTGCGCAGCTCACACGCGGTGGTCGCGATCCCGGCTGGTTCGTGGCCGCGCCGCTCGACGACGGGATCCGCACCGGAGTGCCTCGCGTGTGGGCCGCCGTGCTGACGGCCCTGATCGCCGGCTTCCTGCTCCAGCGCGGTGCGGTGTGGGCGATCCTCAACTACAAGGAGGCGCAGCTCACCGGCCTCCTGATCGGCGCGATGGGGATCGTGGCGATCGCCCTCGGAGCCCTGCTCTACCGCGCGTGCGTGGTGGCGGCCACCGTCGGCGCACGTGCGCTCGCCCCGCTGCTCCGCGGGGCCAATCCCGTGGGCCGATGGCGCGCCGCCGGCCTCGCGCTCGCGGCACTCGTCCTCGGCGCGCTCGCCGCCACCTGGTTCGCGCTACCGCAGAGCCGCTCGGTCCTGCCACTCCGGCTGGTCGGCTCCACGCTGGTGGTGCTCCTCGGGATGGGGTTCGGGGCACTCGTCCATCCGCGGCTGCCCCGCGTCCGCTCGCGCGGAACCGCCCTCGCGATCGCGGCGGCGTCGACGGTGCTGTGCACCACGACCTTCCTGTGGTGGGGCGCCGACCTCGAGGCCAAGTACATGGCGATCACCGGCTCGCCCGCCCTCGACAAGCTGATCGGGGTGGTCCGCACCGCGAATGACTTCGATCGCGATGGCTTCGGCACCGTCCTTGGCGAGGCCGACTGCGCCCCGTTCGATCCGGCGATCAATCGCGGCGCGATCGACAAGCCGGACGATGGCATCGATCAGAACTGCGACGGCCACGACTTCACGATGGCCTCGCTCGTCGTACCCAACACGCCGACGATCCCGGTCCCGCGGGAATTCCAGAGGCCGTGGAACGTCCTGCTCCTCACGATCGACACGGTCCGCTACGATCACACCTCGTTCGGCGGCTACGGGACCGGTCCGCGGCAGCGCGACACCACGCCCCGCCTCGCCGAGCTGGTCAAGCGCTCGACCTCGTTCACCTGGACCCAGGCGCCGTCGGCCGGGACGATGGCCTCGATCCCGGCGATCCTGACCTCGAAGTACTTCCACTCGGGGATCGCGCTCGACGAGACCAATCCGAAAGGTACGCCACCCCGGATCAAGCCGGAGAACACCACCCTTCCGGAGATCATGAAGCGCGGCGGGTACCACACCGGCGTGATCGGCTCGCACGACTGGTGGAACGACTGGGGGCTGCAGCAGGGCGTGGACGACTACGACAACTCGATCGGCAAGACGCCCGATGCATTCCGCGTGGCCGCCGACAAGGTCACCGATCACATCCTCGCGTGGGTCTCGCAGCAGCAGGGTCGCAAGTGGTTCATGTGGGCCCACTACATCGATCCCCACGGCCGTTACGTCGCGCACCCCGACGTCGTCGACTACGGCTCCAAGGACGAGGACCTCTATGACTCCGAGCTCAAGTGGACCGATCAGGAGGTGGGGCGCCTCCTCGACGAGCTCCGCCGGCTACCGAGCTTCCAGAACACGATCATCATCGTGACGAGTGATCACGGCGAGAGCATGGCCGAGCACTCGGTCCCGCTCGGGACGCACGGCACGGCGCTGTACCGGGAACTCTTGCACGTGCCGATGATCTGGTACATTCCCGACAACATCGCGCGCGAGGTCGCCGGGGCGACGACGAACCTCGACATCGTCCCGACGGTCGCGGAGCTGTGCGGGATCGACGTCCACGATCTCTCGTTCGAGGGCAAGAGCCTGGTCACCCAGCTGTTCTCCGGGCGCGCCGACCACGATCGGATCGTGTTCTCGGAGACCAACGCGCCTGGCAAGCAACGGGCCGCGATCAACGAGGACTGGAAGCTGATCTACTACGTCAACACCAACGTCTACGAGCTGTTCGATCTCAAGCAGGATCCGTGGGAACACGCGAACCTCGCGATGGCCAAGCCGCCCGCGCTGGCGACGATGCAGGCGGCGCTGCAGAACTGGATGGATCGCGTGATGTACGCGCGCGATGCGAACTTCAACCAGGCGTACCGCTACCTCGCGGACGTGATCTCGAACGATCCACCGCCGATCACGACCTCGGACCAGAGCCTCGCGGGAGGTGCGATCACGATCGCCGGGATCGGTCCGGCGATCGGCAAGCCGTTCGCGCCCGGCTCCCCGACCGACCTCCACGTCTACTTCACGGTCGTGCAGCCGACCGCCAGGAACCTCAAGTTCCAGCTCGTGCTGTGGCCCAAGACGGCGTCGATCACGGATCCCCTCCCGGCCGAGGCGATGCGCTCGGCGATCCGCAGCACCGCTGATGGGACGTTCCCGACCACGCGCTGGAAGGCCGGGGACCACGTCCGGGACCGCTTCACGGTGAGCATCCCCACTGGCTGGCACGGCGATCTGGTGGTGGGCCTCGTCACCGTCGACGCCGCGGGCTCGGACTCGGAGCACCCCACCGGGCAGACCCCCTCCAACGACCCCACGGTCGCGATCTTGGGTGTCCTACCCCTGGTGCCCCCAGGGGGAAGCCCAGCACCCCCGCCACCGTAGTAAGCTGTAGCCATGCGGCCGATCTACAACCTCGCAAGCGCGTTCGCGGACCAGATCCGGACCGCAGAGACCGAGGGCAGCCGTGTCTACGAGCCGCTGATCGGCCTCGTGACAGACAACAAGGACCCGAGCAAGCTCGGACGGGTCAAGGTCAAGCTGCCGATCCTCCACAAGGATGAGTCCACGTTCTGGTGCCCGATCATCATGCTCGGCGCCGGCAAGAACCGCGGCTGGTTCTACATCCCGGAACCCGATGACGAGGTGCTCGTGATGTTCGAGCACGGCGATCAGGATCACCCGCTGATCGTCGGCGCGCTGTGGAACGGCAAGGACAAGCCCGCCGACAAGAACCCCGGGTCGAACCCCCGCCGCATGATCAAGTCTCGCGCCGGCTCGAAGATCACGTTCGACGACGAGAAAGAGCAGCTCATCATCGAGGATGGCACGGGCTGCGGGATCATCACGTTCGACGCGAAGGCCAACAAGATCATCATCGAGGCCAAGAAGGGCGATGCCTGCTTCCAGGCGCCCAAGGGCGAGATGCAGGTGTTCGCTCAGGAAGCCGAGTTCACCGCGAAGCAGAACGTCGAGATCCACGCCGGCACGACGATGGCCTGGGGCACCGACGCGAAGGCGACGATCAAGGGCCAGGCCGTGACGTGGTCCGGATCAAAGTCGAACGACAACTGCGGCAGCTCGCAGATGCCCACGGCACCCAGCCCGTCCCCGCAGGACGTCGCTGACCCGTACGGGTCGTAGTCGCGCGCCGGTCGCTTACTGGCCCATCGCGAACGAGTCGCTCGACGGCGGCTTGGGGCCGTGCGGCTCCTTCACCGACGCCGGCTTGGCGTCAGGCGCCGGGTTCGTGCCGCGGCGGATGTACTCGGTCACGGGCTTGTAGGTGACCGTCCACCGGTTGGTCTTCACGACCTTGCCGTCCTTGTAGAACCGGCGGAACCGCTCGAGCTTGTAGCCATCGAAGCCGGCCTGGTCGAGGCTGGTCTGATCGAGGGCGACCTCCTCGTCGAGGCGCTCCTCGGTGGTGAACGGGGTGGTCTCGAGGACCTTGCGCTCGAATACGACCTTGTCGAACGGGCGCTTGCGGCCGAGGATCTCGACCTTGGCCTCGCCGTTCGCCACCACGTAGCGCAGCGCGACGGGGAAGTCGTACGGGTTCTTGAGCTTGAGATCGGTGTCGGGCCACACCACGGTGGCGTCGAACCCAAGGGGCGTGTAGACGCTCGGGCGCGAGTGGTTCGTGGTCTTGACGATGTCGAGGCCGGCGAAGAACGCCGCACCGAACAGCGTCGTCGAGATCTGGCAGGTCCCGCCCGCGAGGCCATCGACCATCTCGCCGGCCGTGATCACGTGCGCGATCTTGTAGCCCATCTTCTGCGAGCGCTCACCGACGGTGGCGTTGAACGACCACTCCTCGCCGGGCTTCATCACGTACCCGTTGACCTTGCTCGCGGCGAGCTTGAGGTTGAAGTTGCGATCGCGATCGGTGACCGGGAACTTGGTCTCGTAGTGACCGAGGACCTGCGAGATGTCGTCGATGCCAAGGTTCAGCTTGGTCACCGTCGCGGGCACGGGCACATCGATCAGATCGATCGTCGCCGCGCCCTGACGTGCAGCCGCTTCGATCCGCGGCAGCGAGCCCCAGACATCGAGCCCCTGCCCCGGCGCATCGTTCTGGATCTGCTTTGCCTCGAGATCGAGGTACGCGTTGATCGGCGCGCGATCGTAGGCGGCCTTCAGCTCGAGGAGCCGCGCGACCGCCTTGTCGCGATCGAGGCGCACAGGGATCGAGCCCTTCGCGCCGAGCGTGCTGATCTCGGACGGCGACGACACCGGCGACCGCCCTGCTTCGTCTGGATCGACTTGCACGCCGAGCTCTGCCCAGGTCACGGCGACAGCGTGACCCGCGAGCTTCACGCTGACCTTGCCGCCGAGGAACGCCTCGAGCGCACCCGAGACCGTCACGGACTTGCCGGCGGTGGTCGTCGTCGCTGCTTCGGCTCCGGGCACGCGCTCGGTGGTCGCGGCGCGGGCTTCGCTCTTGGTGCCAAGGACGTAGTAACCGCCGGTCAAGCCGGCCGCCACGACGAGCATGCCGCCGGCGAGGCCGAACAGAACGGCGCCATGTTGCTTTGCGCGAGTGCCAGTAGGCTTGGTCATCGATTCCTTCCTCTTCTTATCACGAGAGGCAGCAGATCCAGGAGTTTGCAGCTCGTGGGCCACACCCGATCGCAGCTGCCGAGCCGAGTTGGAAGGCGCGTGTCTGGGCGTCCACATTGGCTGTGTCCGAGCGGACACGGCGGTTTGACAGGTGGGGTGCCAGGCTGCACCATGCACGGGTGAGCTCGCTCGTGCAGCGGAACAAGGTCGTTGCCAAGCGGAAAGGTGCGCTGGCCGTGGTCGCCGCCGGCGGCGCCGTCGCTGCTGGTGTCGTGATCGCGCCGGTCGTCGGGATCGTCGCCGCCGCAGGTGCCGTGTACCTGGGCTGGGATTGGCTGACGTTCCGGATCAAGAACGGCATGCGATTCTAGTCAGCCGACCGTGACGACGACGGAGGGATTCGCAGCCGGCCTCGTCGGCATCGTCCTCGATGGGCGCTACCGGCTGGACGCCCTGCTCGGTGAAGGCGGCATGGGCTCGGTGTTCCGGGCGCAGCACCTCGAGATGGACCGCAAGGTCGCCATCAAGCTGCTGAAGCCGCACCTGACCACGGATGCTGGTGCGCTCCAGCGGTTCGCCCGCGAAGCACGCGCGACGCTGAAGGTCGATTCGCCGCACGCCGTGAAGGTCCAGGACTTCGGCGTGACGCCGCAGAACGACTACTACATGGTGCTCGAGTACCTCGATGGGCGCACGGTGCAGCGCGAGCTCGAGATCGACGGCCCGTTCGCACCCGCGCGCGTGCTGCACATCGCCGGGCAGGCGCTCCACGCGCTCGGCGCTGCGCACCGCAGCGGCCTCGTCCATCGCGACATCAAGCCCGACAACATCCTCCTCATGCGGGTCGACGACGATCCGGACTATACGAAGCTGCTCGATTTCGGCGTCGCCAAGCTGATGGAGGGCGCCCCGACCTCGGACCGGTCTCGGTTCGCGTTGACCCAGGCCGGGATGGTGTTCGGGACGCCCGAGTTCATGTCTCCGGAGCAGGCCTGCGGGCACTCGCTCGATGGCCGCAGCGATCTGTACTCACTCGGCGCGACCATGTTCGCGATGCTCACCGGCTGTGCGTTGTTCGACGGCAAGACCGCGATCGAGCTGCTCACCCATCATGCTCGCACCCCGCCTCCCCACCTCGCTACCCTGGTCCCGGAGCTCGACCAGTTCCCGCGGCTCGACGAGTTGCTCCAGACCTGCCTGGCCAAGCATCGCGATCAGCGCCCGAGGACCGCCGAGGAGATGGCGGTGCGCCTGGCCGAGCTCGAGTCCTATGTCAGCCGTGGTGGGGCCGCCGCGCGCACCAACAAGGGTCTGAAGGCGTCCCGGGAGCCGAGCTCTGCGGCCTCGTCGTCGTTCGTGCCAGCGCTTCCCTCCGAGCTCGTCGACCCGGGGGA
>JAYVRN010000258.1:0-1964 GCA_043776275.1 Myxococcales bacterium
GTGAAGCTACCGCAGCCCTGCGGCGCTCGACTAGCCCGATGTGGGTCAACAAGATGGCGATGGCGGCCGGGGTGACCCCGCTGATCCTCGACGCCTGCCCCACCGAGCGAGGCTTGATGGTCTCGAGCTTCTCGACCACCTCGTTGGACAGCCCCGGGATCCCCCGAAACTCCATGTCCTCGGGGACCCGGACGTTCTCGGCGCGGATCATCCGCGAGGCCTCGGCCTCCTGGCGCCGCAGGTACCCGGCGTAGGTCAGCTCCACCTCGAGGCGCTCGAGGGCCTGCGGGCTCGCGTCGGTCGCCGCCACGCCGCCGACCGCCGCGATCTGCTCGACGGCGGCCCAGTCGAGCTCCGGCCGCCGCAGCAGCTCTGCGAGCGTGGCTCGCCGGTTGACCACCGGCGCCGAACCGAACGTGGCGAGGAGAGCATTGACCGCCTCGCTGCCGAGCACCGAGGCGCGCTCCGCACGCTCGTGGGCCGCGGCGAGCTCGACCTGCCACGCCTCGAAGTCCCGCCACCGCGCATCATCGACGAGCCCGAGGCGGCGGCCGATCGGCAGCAGGCGATCGACGGTGTTGTCCTCGCGCAAGATGAGCCGGAACTCCGCGCGCGAGGTCATGATCCGGTAGGGCTCCTTGGTGCCCTGCGTGGTCAGATCGTCGATCAGCACGCCGCCGTAGGCCTGATCGCGACGCAGGATCAGCGGCTCCCGATCGCCGGGCCCGAAGCCGAGGGCGAGCGCCGCGTTGATCCCGGCGAGCAGCCCCTGGACCGCCGCCTCCTCGTAGCCGCTGGTGCCGTTGATCTGCCCCGCGTGATAGAGGCCCGCGCAGCGCCGGGTCTCAAGCGTGGGGAGCACCTCGCGCGGATCGATGAAGTCGTACTCCACCGCGTAGCCGGCGCGCGTCATCTCGGCGCGCTCGAGGCCGGGGATGGTCCGGAGGAACGCGAGCTGGACATCGTACGGCAGCGAGGTGGAGATGCCGTTCGGATAGACCTCGGCGGAATCGATGCCCTCGGGCTCGAGATAGATCTGATGGCGATCTTTGTCCGCGAACCGGACGATCTTGTCCTCGATGCTCGGGCAGTACCGCGGCCCGGTGCCTTCGATGTCCTTGCGGTACAGCGGCGAACGCGGGAGGCCCTCGCGGATCAGGGCGTGCGTGCGCTCGTTCGTGTACGTGATCCAGCACGGCAGCTGCGGCAGCGGCGGGCGCTGCCGCGTGCGGGTCCAGCGGAACATCGGCGGCGGATCGTCGCCGTGCTGGAGCTCGAGCGAGGCCACATCGATGGTCTTGCGATCGATCCGGCACGGCGTGCCCGTCTTTAGCCGCGCGAGCGGGAAGCCGAGCGCGCCCAGCGAGTGCGACAGCCCGATCGAGGGTGCCTCGCCGGCGCGGCCACCCTGCGCGCGCGCCTCGCCGACGAAGATCGCCCCGCGCAGGAACGTGCCGGTGGTCAGGATCACCGCGCGCCCGCGATAGCGCACGCCCATCGTGGTGGTCACGCCCATCACGCGATGCCGCGCACCTTCTTCGACGATCCCGAGCTCGGCGACCTCGCCCTGGCGGAGGGCGAGGTGGTCCTGCACTTCGAGCCGGCCACGCATCTCGTCGCGATAGCGGCGCTTGTCGGACTGCGCGCGAGTCGAGCGCACCGCCGGGCCCTTCGAGGCGTTGAGCCGGCGAAACTGGATCCCGGTGGCGTCGGCGACGCTCGCCATCTCGCCCCCGAGCGCGTCGATCTCCTTGACCAGGTGGCCCTTCGCCACGCCGCCGATCGCGGGATTGCACGACATCTGCGCGACCATCTCGAGGCTACCGGTCAGGACCAGGACGCGCGCGCCGAGCCGCGCCGCCGCGAGCGAGGCCTCGCAACCTGCGTGGCCCGCGCCGACGACGATCACGTCGTAGTCATCTGGATACGAGAACGGCGTCACGGGGCCGGATCAGTACCACTCG
>JAYVRN010000259.1:0-24230 GCA_043776275.1 Myxococcales bacterium
CGCCAAGAGCCCGAGCGATCCCACCGCGTACATGCGGATCGCCGAGGGCTATGCGGAGATGCAGCAGTTCCCCGAGGCGATCGCCGCCTACGAGAAGACGGTGCAGCTCGATCCGCGCAACGCCAAGGCGCTGTTCGCGCTCGCCCAGCTCTACGTCCAGGGCGGTCAGCCGATGAAGGCCGCCGAGCTTCTGCGCAGCGTGCTCCGCAACGCCACCGACGAAGAGGTCGTGGGGCGAGCCGGCCGCGAGGCGATCGATCTCGAGGAGATGACCGATACGCTCGGCGAGCTCGAGAAGGTGGTGTCCCCGCTGTCGTTCATGATGGCGCACAAACCGATCTACCGGCGCGTCCTCGTCGATCTGTACCTGCGGTACGTGCCGCGCCTGGTCGAGCGGGAGCGCCATGGCACCGACGACGTCCGCAAGGCAGCGCGCGCCGAGCTCACGCGGATCGGCGGCCACGGGCTGCAGCCGCTGCTCGAGGCGCTCCGCGACGAGAAGGACGCCAGCCAGCAGCGGGTCGCCGTCGCCGTCCTCGGACACCTCGGCAACAAGGGCGCCGCCGCACCGCTCGTCCGCATGGCGCGCCTGGAGCCGGCCAAGGACGCCCCGCGGCAGATCGGAACGCTGCGCGAGAACCTCGATCACGAGGTCCGTGTCGCTGCGCTGATCGCCGCCGGTCGGCTCGGCGATCCGGGGGTGCTCGCCGACGTGTTGCCCCTCGTGGATCACCCCGAGGTCTCGATGCGCGAGGCGGCGACGTTCACCCTCGGTCGCTCTGGCGATCGCCGCGCCGTCGCGCCGCTGCTCAAGCTCGTCAACGATCGGCGCGGCTCGGTGCAGGCCCTCGCGTGCCTCGGCCTCGGCCAGATCGATGACCCACGCGGCGGACCGGCGATGATCGCCGCGCTCGCCGATGCACGCCGTGAAGATGCGACGCGCGCCGCGTGCGCGTACGCGATCGGCGCACGGAAGCTCACCGCAGGGATCCCCGCCCTGCTCGCCGCGCTCGCCGACAATCGCGGTGAAGCGCAGCGCCTGGCCGCGTGGGCGCTCGGCCAGCTGGGAGATCCGCGGTCCCTCGGGCCGTTGATCCGGGCGTACTTCTCGCGGGTCGGACGCTCCGACGACGAGCTGGTGTGGGCGATGGCCCGGACCAGCGGCGCCACCGTCCCCGCGCTCGCCCTGACGGGGTTCTCCGAGTACCCGCAGCGCAACGAGAAGTACAACGCCACCGAAGCGATCGCGCTGCTCCCAGGCTCGCTGCCCACGACCACGAGCTCCACCAAGCTGGTGGCAGATCACGCGGACGACATCGCGCGCGGGCTGCTCGATGCGCTGGGCGAGCATCGTGACGTCGTGGTCGCCGTGCTCGCGGATCTCGACGGGGCGCCCGTCCAGCTCGGCCTCGGCGCGTTGACCCCGGCGGGCGCCGACCCCAAGGTCGTGGCCGCGATCGCCTCGATCGGTGCGGCGATCGCGCCCGCGATCACCGCGCAGCTCACGAGCGAAGATCCCAAGGTCCGGGGCCTCGCTGTCTCCGTGCTGGCCAAGCTCGACGGCGGGAAGGTCAAAGGCGCGGACCAGGCGATCACCACCGCGCTCGGCGATCCGGCGGACCAGGTCAGGGCGTCGGCGATGAACGCGATCGCGACGCTGTCGCTCCGGCGAGGAGCGCCGCCGCCGGACCTCCTGACCGCCCTGACCCGCACCCTGGGAACCGGGCCGTGGGGAGATCGTCGCGTGGCGGCGCTGGCACTCGGGCGCCTCGGCCCCAGCAGCGATACCGGCGCCCTGATCAAGGCCGCGAGCGATCCCTCGAGCTTCGTGCGTGAGGCGGTGGCGATCGCCCTGGGCACCGCCGGCAGCCCAACCGGGCTCGAGCCGCTGCTCCAGCTGTCCCGGGACGAGGTCGCCCAGGTTCGAGCGGCTGCCGCACGCGCCCTGGCCCCCGTGAGGGACGACCGGGCCCAGAAGCGGCGAGCCGAGCTGGCCTCGGACCCCGAACCGGTCGTCCGCACAGCCGCCACGGCGCCCTGACCTTGAAAATACCTAGGGATCCTGAGCGATCTGACGGGGTCCGTTCTTTGACGGGGTTCTTCGCAAGAGGGTAGAATTCCGGGCGCATGGATGTGGGACTTGTGTGCGACGCGTGCAGCGCGCTGACTCCAATCGGGGTACCGCAATGTGCGCGCTGCGGAGCGGCGGTCGCGCTCGACCCACGTCCGCGTGGCGCCAGTCGTCCGCCACCGCTCGACACCAACGGCAGCACGCCCGGCCGAACGGTGCCCGGCGTCGCCCACGGTCGTGACTGTCCCAAGTGCGGGACGTTCGTCAACGCGGGCACGAAGTTCTGCGGCTCGTGTGGACACCGTATGCCCGTCGAGGCCGCGGTGTTCGACGTCGAGACCCGCGTCGGCCCTCGGCCCGGCGGTGCGCAAGGCACACCGAACCCCGGTGTGGGGACGCCACAGGCGGGACAGAAGGCCGGCCGCAGCACGCTGTTCTTCGGCGGCGCGGTGCAGTCCGCCCGCGCGAAGCTGACGCTGATCCGCGGCGATGGCGAGGACGGCGTCTCGTTCACGCTGGCAGGCCAGGAGCACCCCGCAGGTCGCGGGGATTGCCCGATCTCGTTCCCCGACGATCCATTCCTGTCGCCGACACACGCCAACTTCCTGTATCGCGCCTCCGCGGAGCGCGGCGCACCGACGGAGCTGGTGGTGCGCGACGAGGGCTCGCTGAACGGCATCTTCGTGCGGATCCAGGGGCAGGCGACCCTCGTCCCCGGTGCCACCGTGCTGATCGGCGAGCAGGTCCTCACCGTCGGCAATGCCAAGCAGGCGGAGGACGTCCCCGATCACGAGGGGACCTACTATTCCTCCAGCATGCCTCGCCCCGCGAACCTCGAGGTCAAGCAGCACCTCCGCGGCGGGACCATCGGCTGGGTGTTCCGCGTCGAGGCCGAATCGGTCGTGATCGGCCGGGAGGGCAACGACATCAACTTCCCCGACGATCCATTCATCTCCGGTCGCCACGCAGAGCTCCGGAACGCCGGGGGCGTGCTATCGGTGACCGACCTCGGATCGCGCAATGGGACCTTCGTTCGCGTCAACGGCGAGCAGGTCTTGCGCCACGGCGACTACGTGTTTCTGGGCCAGCAGCTTCTTCGCGTTGAAATCGTCTAGTCTGACTCTCTCCGTCCGGGAGCCTCCATGACCGTCTGCAATCGTTGCGGGAAAGAAAACCAGGATCACTACAAGTTCTGCCTCGGCTGCGGGGCAGAGCTCACGGCTGCGCCCAAGCCGGGCGGGCCTGGTGGTGGTGATGTGGCGATGATGAAGACGATGATGCAGGACCCGTCGCAGGGCAGCCCGCTCGCCGGCGCCCCCCTGCGTGGCCCGTCCGGCCCGATGCCCCAGCCCGGCCCGATGGGCCCCGGCCCCGGTGGCCGTCCGACCGGTGGCGGCATGCCCGGGATGCCTCCCCCGGGACCGCTGGGTGGTCCCGCGATGCCCCCGCCGATGGGCCCGCCGCCAGGTGTCCCCGGCTTCTCGCCGAGCTACGTGCCGCCCGCCGGTCCCGGACCTGGACCTGGTCCGGCCGCGATGGGTGGCCCGGCACCCGGCATGCGCCGCTGCCCGTCGTGCGGTAGCGACGTCCCGCCGACGTTCCGGTTCTGTGGGACCTGTGGCTTCCGCATGGACGAGGGCTCTGCGCCCGCGCCGATGCCGATGCCCCCAGGCCCCGGCCCCGGCTCGGGTCCACAGGCGAGCGCGCAGCGCCGGATCTCGATGACCCTGATCCGCCCCGATGGCACCGAGGGCGGTACTCATGATCTGCGTCAGGGCGAGAACAAGCTCGGCCGCAGCTTCGGGCCGGTGTTCGAGAACGATGGCTACCTGTCGCCGATCCACGCGCAGCTCGATCTTCGCGGCGTGACCGGGATGGTCCGCGATCTCGATTCGCTGAACGGCGTGTTCGTGAAGATGACCGGCGAGGAGGAGCTGACCTCCGGCCAGATCCTGCGCATCGGCCAGGAGCTCCTGCGCTTCGAGCTGATCGGCTCACCCGAGCCCACCGCCGATGGCACCGAGCTCATGGGCAGCCCGAACCCCGGCTTCTGGGGCAAGCTGACCGTGATCATCGGCCGCGAGATCACCGGTGCGGCGTTCCCGCTGCTCGGCGAGCAGATCACGCTCGGTCGCGAGCGCGGGGAGATCAACTTCCCCGACGATGGCTACGTGTCAGGCCTCCACGCGCGCGTCACGCTCCGCGATGGCCGCGTGTTCCTGACCGATCTCGGCAGCTCCAACGGCACGTTCGTGAAGGTCAACGGCGAGCGCGCGATCGGTCACGAGTCGTTCGTGCTGCTCGGGCAGCAGCTGTTCCGCCTCAACCTCGCGTAGCGCACCGCGCTCGCACCACCGAGGTGCGAGTGGAGGTTGTGCGTTCGTTGCGGCTCCGGAATCGCCGCCGCTGGATCGGGCCCTGCCCGTCCGCAGCAGCTACTTCTTGGGCTTGCTGGTATCGAGATCCTTCACGCTCGGGACGCTGTCGTTCTTCTCGACGAACGTGAAGCCGTCCTTGATCTTCAGCTGACCACCCGGGTCGAAGATGATGAGGACGTCGACCTTCTCGTTCGGCTTGCCGCCCGGCGCCTCGATGATCAGCTCGCTATCGCTCGCGAACCGGACCACGGTGCCCTGGCGCGACCCGAAGTAGACCTTCACGTTGCGCGGGCCATCGGCGGTGAACCGATTGCCTTTGATGCGGACGTAGGTCCCACCCTCGACGTCGCCCTTCTCTGGCTCGATGCCCGTGACCTTGAGCTTGGTGTCTGCGTCGCCACACGCGGAGATCGCGAGCAGCAGCAGCACGGGGAGCACCAGACGCCTCATCATGAGGGGAACGTACCGAAATTCGGGCTGGTTAGCCAACTCCCGGTTACATCAGGTCGCGTCGGACGAGGGCTCGGCGCATCTTGGCCAGGGCCTGCTCCTGGAGCTGCCGGATGCGCTCGCGGGACAGGTTGTACTTGTCCCCGATCTCCTTGAGGGTCAGCTCCTGCTCGGTCCCCAGGCCAAACCGCTGGCGCAGGATGTCGGCCTCGATGGGCCGGAGCTCCCCGAGCATGCTGCGGACCTCGGTGGTCAGGGCCTCCCACTCCAGGTCCTGGGTCGGCGAGATCTCCTCGCGATCGGGGTCCTCGAGGACCTCGCCGAGGACCCGGCCCTCGTCGTCCCCCACCGGCTTGTCGATCGAGATCGATTGCTCGAGCAGCCAGCTGCGCATCTTCTCGATCTTGTCGACCGGCATCTGCGTCGCCTTGGCGAGCTCCTCGCTCGTGGGCTGGCGGCCGAGCTGCCCGGTGAGCATCCGGCGCGCCTTGGTCACCCGGTGCTGGGCGTCGATCATGTGGACCGGGAGGCGAATCTCGCGCCCCTTGTCCGCCAGCGCGCGGCTGATCGCATGACGGATCCACCAGCTCGCGTAGGTCGAGAACCGGAAGCCGCGACGGTAGTCGTAGCGCTCCACGGCCTTCAACAGGCCCAGGTTGCCCTCCTGGATCAGGTCGGCGAGCGCCATGCGGCCGTGGTTGAAGCGGCGCGCGATGCTGACGACCAGGCGGAGGTTCGCGCGCACGAAGTCATTGCGGGCTTCCATCGCGGCGCGGTTGGCGCTGATCACGCGACGTAGCCACTCGGTGCGCGCTCGCTCGCGACCGAGCGAACCCACATCCGTGCCGCGCACGCCGATGTTGAGCGACAGATGATCGATGGTGCACAGCACGGCATCGATGAACACGTGATCGGTGTCCTCGGCCCGCAGCTTGCGCGCCGCCTTCGCCGCGATCTTCGGATAGCTCTTCGCATCTGGACGCTCGGCGGCCTTGCGGAGCGCCTTGGCCTCCGCCGGGATCGCAATCAGCTCCTCGAGCGTGGCGAGGACGTGCTCGATCGCGGGTGGGTGCGCGAGCACCGCTTCCCACAGCATGATCTCGAGCGCCTCGATCTCGCGTGCCGAGGAGAACTCCTCCTCCGGGCGCAGCACATCGAGGGCGGCCATGTCTCGGAAGTACATCGACAGGTAGGTGCCGCCATCGGAGCGCACCTTCTTCTCGACGACGACGACCTCCTCGCCATCGCTGGCGAGTGCCTCCGCGTCGATCTCGGCGTCCGCCTCAGCATCCGGAGCGGGCTCCGACTTGCTGCGCTTCGGTGCCTTGGCGGTGACCCGCGCGACACGCCCCGCGCGTGCGCTCGGACGTCCAAAACCGGTAGCCCCAAGCTTCGTGACGATGGCTGCCATCGATCTGCCTTTCCAGCGCGCGGGGCGCGCTTACCTATCAGACGCGCGACGAGGCCAAATGTTTTGGCGATCTTCGCGCGTGCAAAAGGAACGCCCGATCGAGCTGAATTATTCCGCCGTACCGGGAGTAACCCCGTGTAACGGCTCGGAATCAGGTCGAGGCGGGATCCTTGCGCTCTGCTAGGACAATGATGTGGCGCGACTGGTTGCCGAAAAATCGCCCGCGCGTGTGGTAACCGCCGGAGACCTCGAGCACGCGGAAGCCCGCGGCGTGCATGAGCTTGCCGACCTCATGTAGCGAATAGGCCCGCACCGAGATCTCCTGCTCGAGCTGGCGTCCGTCGTCGAACACGACGGAGCGGTTCACCTGGATGCGCGACGAGAAGTAGTTGAGCTCGACCTCTTCGAGCACGACGCAACCCTCGCCTTCCCACCACACCCGCGTCGGCAGATCCGCGATCACGTAGTCGCGGTTCAGGATCTCGATCATCACGCGGCCACCCGGCTTGAGCGCGCGCGCGATGTTCGACACCGTCTTCTTGTTGGTCTCGTCGTCGAAGTACCCGAACGTCGAGAACATGCAGTAGGCGCCATCGAACTGCGCGTCGAAGTCGAGCTCGCGCATGTCGCCGCGCACGAAGTTGATCTCGAGACCGCGACGCATCGCCTCCTCGCCGCCGCGCACCAGGAGCGGCGTGGAGAGATCGAGGCCGACGACGTGGAAGCCGCGGGCGGCGAGCTCCATCGCATGGCGGCCGTAGCCGCACCCGATGTCGAGCACCTGTGCGCCCGGTGACAGGCCCATCGCCTCGATCACGAACTCGGCCTCGGACTGGGTCGCCTGCGGCGTCAGGAACGGCAGCGTCCGCAGGTAGTCCTCGTCGAACAGATCGACGAACCAAGGCTTCCCTCGCGAGCCCTTGCCCTCGATCTTGCTCTGCGTGGCGGCCGCCGTGGGCGGCGTGGGCTTGGTCTTGGGCGGGGGCGCGGGGGGCGCCTTGTGCGCCGGCGGCGGCGGGGGGGGCGCGGCGTGGGGGCCGGAGTGTGGCGAATGCCCGGGGTGCTGCGTCTGCGCGTGAGACACGGGCACGACCGCACCCGGATCCACCTTGGCTTCTTTGCCGGTGAACGGCGGGGGAACCGAGGCCGGGTGAGTGTCGGCCTTGGCGTTGGAGAACGGCGGTGGCACCGACGGCGGTCGCTTGCGATCCGGGCTCGGCGACGGCGGAGGTGGCGTCACCGCCGCAGCCTGCGGCACCGCCTTCAGGGGGTGCTCGTCGACATCGACCTCGAACTCGCCCGAGCTGTCCGCCCGCATCGCGAGCTCGTTGATGTCGATCTCCGCGAGCGACTCGGGCTTCTCCTCGATCTGCACGTCGACGTCGAGCGCGGTCAGCGGCTGCGTCGTGCTGATGCTCGGGGCTGTGCCCGCCAGAGGCTGCGAGGATGCTGGCGTGGGGTTTGGTGCGGGGCCGGGCGACGGTGCGGACTGCGTGGCCGCGCGGTAGGCCTCGCGGACCTCCTCGAGATCCTCGTCGGAGAGCGCCACCGTCCGCAGCCGCTCACGCGACTGCACGCGAGAGATCGCCGGCGGCGGAGGAGGTGCCGCGGACTCTCCGGGCTCGGTGTGCGCACGCTGACTCGGGGGGCGCGCGACGCTCGCGGGCAGCGATCCGGAAGGCTCGCTCGCAGGGACGTTCGGCGGCGCGATCGACGGCTCGGTCGCCTGGCGGGCCGACGCCGGGGGGCGCATCCCAGGCTCGCTCAGTGGCTGTCCTGACTGCCCGGCATGCCCGGCCTGGGCATGTGGATTCGGCGGGTCGGAGTCCAGGGTCGGGCCGGCATCGCCACCGTCGAACGCGCCCATGTCGACGTCGACCTCGATGCTGCGCATCGGGCTCGGATCGGTCTGCACGCGCGGCATCGGGATCCGCGGCTGGGAGCTGCGCGCGCCAGGCTCGGTGAGACCGAGCGCCTCGAGATCCACCGCGCTCATCTCGCGCGTCTTCATCTCGAAGTCCGCGGACTCCACCGGCTGGCTCGGCGGATCGATCACCGTGGACATCGTGTCGGGTGCCATCGGATCCGCGAAGCTCGGGATCGACGTGGGGATCGGCTGCGAGGGCGAGTCCGCGACGACGCGCGGGATCGGCTCCGATGCATCGCTCGTGAAGCTGTACGCGATCGACATCGCGAGCGACGGATCCTCGGGGACCGGCGCGACCACCGGTGGCGTCGTCGACCGGCGCGGGACGTTGTCCGACGGGACGCGCAGGCCTCCGCCACGACGGCGGCGACGGCGGCGCTCGGCCGTGGTCATCCCGACCTCCATGTCGGCCTGCGAGTCGTCGTCGCGCTTGGTCACGACGCGTCCCCGCTGAGGCGGCCGAGCCGCTCGCCGAATCGCACCGGCTGAGCGACCTCGCCGGCGAGCGTGGCCCTGGCGGGCTCGAACACCATCACCACGGTCGAGCCGAGCCGGAAGGCGCCGAGCTCGTCGCCCTTGCGGACGCGGACGCCGGAGAGCTCGATGCGACGGCGCTCACGGAGCCCGCGGAACGAGGCGCTATCGGGGGCGTGCGCCAGGCGAATGTTGCCAACGCCGGCCGCGCCCACCATCACCAGAGCGACGTGACCGAGCGCGCCGGCATTCATGTGGATCACGACGCGCTCGTTGCGCGCGAGGAGCCCGTCGCGACGCTCGGTGGCCCAGCGATTGACGGGCCACAGGGTCCCGGGCACGTAGTCGTAGCTGAGGAGCTCCGCGTCGATCGGCGCGTGGACGCGGTGGTAGTCCTTGGGCGACAGGTAGATCGTCATGTACGCGCCGCCCGAGAGCCGCGCCGCGAGCGAGCCGGGCCCCGAGGCGGCCACGAGCTCTTCGAGCCGGTAGTTGCGGCCCTTGGCCTGGACGAGCGCGCCATCGACGGTCTCACCACGTGCCGCGATCACGCCGTCGCACGGCGAGATGATCGCGTCGGCCGCGGGATCGATCGTCCGCGCGCCATCGCGGAGCTTGCGGGCGAAGAAGTCCCCGAGCGAGGCGTAGGCGCCGAGCGGAAGCTCGGTCTCATCGAGGTTCGCGCCCACTGCGCGCGCGAACGCACGGTAGGCCAGCCCACGCAACGCACTCGGAACCGCGCGGCTCGCCAGCGTGCCCACGACCGCGGAGTACGCGGCGCCTGGGCGCGCGCCTCCCTTCGCACCGCTATTGGGGCCTGGCTTGCTGAAATCCACGCAGGTACTCGGCGTCCCCCCGGCCCACGCGGGACCGGAATACCCTGATTCTGCCAGGGGGGGCGCCGAGTTACAAGGTCGGGAGCAGCTACCGTCGGGTAGCTCCCCGCCGTCCAGCTGGGGCTAACAATCGTAGTACAGCTGGAACTCGGCCGGAACTGGGCGGAGTCGCACGTGGTCTGCCTCGGCCTCGCGCTTGTAGCCGATCCAGGCATCGATCAGGTCGTTCGAGAACACATCTCCCTTCATCAGGAACGCCCGGTCCTTGTGGAGGGCATCGAGCGACGCATCGAGCGATCCCGGAACCGTCGGCACCTCGGCCAGCTCCTCTGGAGACAGCGAGTAGATGTCCTTGTCCAGGGGCTCCCCCGGGTGGATCCGGCTCTCGATGCCGTCGAGGCCGGCCATCATCATCGCGGCGAACGCGAGGTACGGATTGCACGACGGATCAGGCGACCGCAGCTCGAGGCGCTTGGCCTTGGGCGAGCTCGAGTACATCGGGATCCGGATCGAGGCCGACCGGTTGCGCGCCGAGTACGCGAGGTTGACCGGCGCCTCGTAGCCTGGGACCAGCCGGCGATAGCTGTTCGTGGTCGGGTTCGCGAACGCGCAGATCGCCCCGGCGTGCTTGAGCAGGCCGCCGATGTAGTAGAGCGCCATGTCACTCATGCCCGCATAGGCATCACCGGCGAACAACGGCTTGCCGTTCTTCCACAGCGATTGGTGCGTGTGCATGCCGGAGCCGTTGTCGCCGAACAGCGGCTTCGGCATGAACGTCGCCGTCTTGCCGTGCTGGCGCGCGACGTTCTTGACGATGTGCTTGTACCAGAGCACCTGGTCCGCCATCTTCACGAGCGTGTCGTACTTCATGTCGATCTCGGCCTGACCGGCCGTGGCGACCTCGTGGTGGTGGGTCTCGATCTCGATGCCGACCGACTGCATCGTCATCACCATCTGCGTCCGCAGATCGCTGAGCTGATCGGTGGGGCCAGCCACGCAGTAGCCGCCCTTGATCGGTGGCTTGAAGCCCTTGTTGCCGCCGCCCTCGGCGCGCTTGTTGTTCCAGCCGGCCTCGTCGGAGTCGATCTGGAAGAACGAGTGGTTCGGCTCCTCCGAGTACTGGATCGAATCGAAGATGAAGAACTCGGCCTCGGGGCCGAAGTACGCCGTATCGGCGATCCCGGTCGACTTGAGGTACGCCACGGCGCGCTTCGCGAGGCTGCGCGGATCGCGGAGGTACGACTCGTGGGTGATCGGATCGATCACGTCACACAGGATCGACAGCGTCGGGACCTTGAGGAACGGATCCATCTGCGCGGTCGTCGGATCTGGCTTCATCAGCATGTCCGACGAGTTGATCGCGCGCCATCCGGCGACCGACGAACCATCGAAACCGAAGCCCTCCTCGAGACCTTCGGCCAGACGCTCGATCGGGTAGGTGAGGTGTTTCCACTGGCCGAGGAAGTCGACGAACTTGGCGTCGATGAACTTGGCCCCGTGCTTCTTGACGTAGTCGTTGAGGTCGCTGGGCGTCACGGCGGTGTCTCCTGTCGTTACTTCAGATTGCGTCTTCACCGGTCTCGCCGGTGCGAATGCGAATGACCTCGTCGACGGGCGAGATGAAGATCTTGCCGTCGCCGATCTTTCCGGTGCGCGCCGCCTCGGTGATCACGTTCACCACCTGCTGCACGCTGTCGTTGGGCACGATGATCTCGACCTTCACCTTCGGCACGAAGTCGACGACGTAGGCCGAGCCCCGGTAGACTTCTTTCTTCCCGCCCGTACGGCCGAAGCCCTTGACCTCGGTGACCGTCATGCCGTGCACGCCGATCTCGGCGAGGCGCTCTTTCACCTCATCGAGCTTGAACGGCTTGATGATCGCCTCGACCTTCTTCATGCCGAGATGGTTAGCCCACGGATTGTTTCCGGTGGGTTTCGCGCGAGGAAATGTTAGTCGCGCAGCTTGCTGCGGAACGCGTCGATGCGGCGCACGGCGTCGTCGAGGTTCTCGGTCGTCATCTTGAACTGGATGAACGAGGTCAGCTCGTTCCACTCGCGATCGAGCTGCATGCCGTTCTTGGCCTTGTACGATTCGTACTGGCGCGACGTGGCCGAGAACTTCGCACCCACGGCCTCGCGCGTGACCCCGGCCGGCTTCGGCGGATCCTTCTTGGTCAGGTCCGGCTTGCGCCCCGGGTTCTTCTTCACGATCACCGGCGGCAACGCGGCGGCCGAGCCGGATCCTGCGTCGGTGACGTCGGTCTGAACGTCATGGACCTCATGGACCTCAGGCTTGACGTCGACCGGCGGCGGCTGCTTCGGCGGCTCGATCGCTTCGAACGTGATGCCCTTGTTCGAGCCTGCCTCGGCGACCTTGGCCGGTGGTTCCGCGCGGCTGCGCGTCATCGCGAAGGCGATCACCGCGACCACGGCGATCGCGGCCAGCAGACCGAGCACGATCACCCGCCGATTGTCGCGGGTGGGGTGCTCGCGGACCGAGGTGCCGGTGCCATCCGCGAGATCGAGGTCGTCATAGCCCGCCGGAAGGTTGCCGGTGGTCGGAGGCTTGCCGCCGATCGGCGTCGCGGGAATCGCGCGTGCCTGCCCCGTCGCCCGGCTCTGCGTTCGCGGGCGGCTCGGCGCACCCTCAGCCGGGGCCGGCAGGGGAAGCTGCGCCATCGCGAACGAGACCGTGGAGATGGTCTGCGTGTGCAGCTGCTCCTGGAAGTCAGCGATGTGCGTCTTCGCCACGCGGTCATGGAGCTCGCGCTGGCCGTTCATCTCGTCCGCGAACAGATCGCGCATGTACTGCCCGAGCTGATCGGTGGAGATCGTGGGATTGACCTGCACCAGCGCTTGCTGGATCGCGTCGCGGAACTCGGCCGCGGTCTGATAGCGATCGGCGGCCTTGGGCCGGAGCGCGGTGGCGACGAGATCGTCGTACGGTGCGAGCTCGGGCGCGATCTCCGACGGCAGCGGGTGCTCGCCCTTGGCCACCTTCTTCGCGAGCGCCCGGTAGTCGGGCTCCTGCCCCGCCTCGTACAACCGCTGCCCCGTGAGCAGCTCGTAGAGCACCACGCCGGCCGCGTAGAGATCGGTGCGGTGATCGACGACGCCGCCGCGGATCAGCTGCTCGGGCGCCATGTAGCCGAACTTGCCGAACCCCATCTTGGGATCGGTGGCGGTGCCACGGATCGCGCTCTTCGCGATCCCGAAATCGATGACCTTGGTCTCGCCCTCGAACGACACCAGGACGTTCGGCGGGGAGATGTCGCAGTGTACGAGGTTGAGCGAGGAGCCGTCCGCACTGGTGCGACGGTGCGCGTACGCGAGACCGTTCGCGAGCTCGCGACCGATGAACAGCGCCAGATCGACGGGCAGCCGCGCGCGGCGATGCGCGAGGAGCGCGAGCGTCCGACGTAGATCACGGCCCTCGACGTACTCGAGCGCGAGGAAGTACTCGTCGCCGACACGGCCGACCTCGAACACCTGCGCGACGTTGACGTGCTGCAGCTTGATCGCGACTTGCGCCTCGTCGACGAACCGCGAGATGAACTGCTCATCGGCGGCCAGGTGCGGGAGCACCTTCTTGATCACCGCGAGCTTCTCGAACCCCGCGAGGCCGTGCTTGGCCAGGAAGATCTCGCCCATGCCGCCGCGCGACAACCGCTGCACGAGCAGGTAACGGCCGAACGCCTGGGGAAGGGTCGGATCTTGTCGGGCCGTCGGCCCCGTGTGCCCACCCTTGTCAGTCCCTGCTTGCAACGCACCCAATCCTAACGCGCTGAGCGATTCGTACAACGATCGGATGTGGCCGCCTGGGCGATCTCTTGGCCGCCCAACAACTCGTTGTGTTTCAGTTGGTTGCAGGTGCGAGTGCGCCTCAACTCACGGAATCGTCATCTGCTTGGTCAGGAGCTTCCGAGATCAGCGCGCCTCGAGCGACAAGGTCTCGGTCTTGTCGCCGAGCGAGAGCACGAGCTCGATCGGACCGGGCGAGACCGGCGTCCCGAGCAGGGTCGCGAGCGATACACCATCGGCCAGCTTGCTGCCCGGCGCCGCAGCGGCACCATTGACCCGCAGGAGCGACGAGGCGATCAGCTTGCCGTCGAGCTTCGCCCAGATCCGGATCCGCGGATCCTCGGCGAGCAGGCCCTTCGTGCACGCGCCCCAGGTCCTGTCTGGTGTCATGCACTGGGCGAAGAACGCATCGGGCCGCACGACCTCGACGGTGAGCTCCTGGCTGCGGTGCTCGTGGGTCGCGTCGTGGATCATGTCGACCGAGATCGTCACGACGCCGAGCGCGAGCGTGCGCACCGAGACCGACGCTCCGCCGGTGTAGGGGCCATCGATGTCGATCGGCTCGCATGCGAGGCTGCATGCGGCCGTGACGTGGAAGGGCTGCGGGTTGCACGGCGTGTAGGTGGTCTCGCGCTCGATCGTGCCGACCCCAGGCGCGTCGTGCTCGGCCTTGCCGGGCGCGATCGTCACGTGCGAATCCTTGCAGGTGTCGATCCAGCTCGTCGTGACGTCGACCGACGCTCCGAGGAGTACGCGCTGGCTCGGGGCGGACGGCCGCGGGATCACCGTGGGCTCACGCGGTGGGGCGCCGAGACAACCGGCGAGGGCCACGCAGAACAAGAACCGCATGCACCGATGGTAGCTCCGAGCGCGCCGTCGAACGTGACCTGTGCTCGGACATCTTTCCGGTAGCGTCGCGAACCGCCACGAATCGCTGATACGCGGCGCCGCTGCTCTGCTGGCGGGCGGAGATCAGGGCCTCGAGGTCCGACTCACGGAATCGTCATCTGCTTCGTGATCAGCTTCTGGTCGAGGGGCACGCGCGCGAGCACCTCGGCGATCTTGGGCCCCGCGTCGCCCGTGCCATAGGGGTTCTCGCAGGTGTGGCATTGCGCGATGAAGGCGGTGTCCGTCAGGCACCGCCGGATCGCCGCGACGATCTCGCGTTCGTCGTACGCGGTCGCGATCACGTTGTTGGTGCCGAGCCGCCCCGCTTGCCGGGAACCGACGTCGACGGTCGGGCAGCCGAACGCCGGGGTCTCCTTGACGCCGCTCGACGAGTTGCCGACGCACGCCCCCCCCGCGGCGCCGCGCCCCGCGAGCGCCAGCATGCCGTGATAGTTGAAGCGGCCGACGCTCTTGTGGACCTGCACGTTCGGGATGGCGCGCTCGCGAAACTTCTCGAGCTCGTCGATGATCCGCCGGCCGCCGGCATCGTTGTTCGGATAGGTGACCACGACCTGCACGCCCTCGCGCGCGATCGTCTCGAGCGCGGCGAGCGACGGCTGGACCTGCGCCACCGCCTCCTCGAACCGGCTGCTCACCGAGTGCTGGGTGAACACGACGAGCGGCCGATCGGCGACGAGCCCGAACCGATCGTGGAGCTCCTCCGGCGAGGCATAGAGGCCGTCCGCGATCAGATCGATCGCCGGGAACCCGACGGCGTGCACGCGCCACGGCTCCTCCCCCATCACGCGGATCCGGTTCGCAGCGTTCTCGTTGGTCGTGAAATGGAGATGCGCGAGCTTGGTCATCGCGTGACGCACGGAATCGTCGAGCGCTCCGCCCTGGGTGACGTCGCCGCCCTCGATGTGGGCGGTGGGGATCCCCATCTGGGTCCCCGCGATCACCGCGGCGAAGCCCTCGAAGCGATCGGCGTAGACCACGAGGATGTCGGGCCGGATCCGCTCGAGGCTCTTGCTCACGGCGATCACGCCGGAGCCGATCGCCTGCGCCGTGGCGTAGAGCGTGTCGGACTCGAGATCGATCTTGATCTCGTCGTGGATCTCGAACCCGTCCTTGCGGATCTCGGCCAACGTCGTCCCGAAGTTCTTGTCGAGATGTGCGCCGGAGACCAGCAGCCGGTACTCGAGGTCCGGGTGGCGGGCGATCGCGCGGAGGATCGGGAACTGGAGGCCGTACTCGGCGCGATTGCCGGTGAACACGGCAATGATGCGCTTGGGGGTCGGTTGGGTTGTCATGGGCGTTGGACCAGGTCTGCGAGGCCTTGCTCGACGGACACCACGGGTGTCCAGGCGAGCTCGTGGCGTGCACGCTCGATATCGAGAATCAGGGTGGAAGGCGAGCCAGGCGCCGTAGAAACGAGCGGGCGATCGGGCGTCCCCGCCGCCGCGCAGGCGATCCGGGCAAGCTCGGCCACCGAGGTTCCCCGGCCGGTCCCGATGTTGAGCACGCCGACCACCGTCGAGGCCGCCGCCCCCGCGAACGCACGTGCGATGTCGGTCACGTGCACGTAGTCGCGCACCGGCGAGAGATCACGGAGCGAGAGCGGCCCCGCCGTGTGGAGCTGGCCGAGGATGTCGGACAGCACGTTCCGCGGCGACATCCCGGGCCCGTACGCATTGCCGACCCGGATCGCGAGGCAGCGCGGATCGGCCGCGACGAGTGTCTCGACAGCGAGCTTCGCCACGGCATAGGTGCCGATCGGGGTGGCGGGTTCGGCCTCGCGGCGCGGCAGGGCGATGCGATCGCCGTAGACCACCGCGCTCGACGCATAGACGATCCGCGTGAACCCGGCCGCGAGGACCCGGCCCGCGCGTGCAAGGCTCGATTCGCCCTCGGCGGCGCTCGCGATCGCTGCCGGCTCGGCCAGGTGGATGCAGACCGGTGCATCGAAGTGCTCGAGCGCGCGATCCAGATCGCGATCCAGATCGCGATCCAGATCGAGCTGGTGCCAGGTCACACGCGAGCGGGTCTCGGCGGGGGGCGGCACCAGCGTGACCGCGAGGACGTCGTGCTCGCGCGCGACCAGCTCGTTCACCACGTGGGTGCCGAGGAAGCCGGACGCACCGAGGACGACGACCCGGCTCAAGCGAAGCTCTCGATGTCTCCCGGCTGCAGGTGAACGTCCGCCGGGATGTCGCGCGTGGCACGCTTGCCCACGACCTCCTCGAACCGATCCGCGAGGATCTTGCCGGTACCCGGCCGCTTGACCCACACGTTGTCGCGCGAGAACGCATCGCCGGCCTTGATCGGCGCGATGCTGACCACGGTCGCGTACGCGAACTCGATCACCGGCTGCTCCTCGGGGAGGATCGTCTTGCTTCCGCCGCGCGCCTCCCACACCGCCTTGGATCCGACGACCAGGTCCCGCAGCTCGTTCGGCTCGATCGAGATGCCGGTGTCCGGGCCCGGCCACGAGCGCGAGATCGTGAAGTGCTTCTCGAGCACCATCGCCCCGAGCGCCACGGCGCCGAGGCAGGTCCAGATCCCCATCGAGTGATCCGACAGCCCGATCCCCACGCCCGGGAACGCGCGCTGCAGATCCGTGATGCCGCCCAGCCGGACCTTGTCGTAGGGCGTCGGATACATGCTGGTGCAGTGGAGGAGCGAGTACGGCACCGCGTGCCGCTCCAGCACCTCGACCGTGCGGCGCACCGAGGCGAGATCGTTCATGCCGGTGGATACGATCATCGGGCGGCCCATCCGCGCGACGTGATCGAGGAGCGGGTAGTTGTTGCACTCGCCCGAGCCTATCTTGAACGCAGGCACGTCCATCGCGAGCAGCCGATCGGCGGCCTCACGGGAGAACGGCGTGGACAGGTACATCACGCCGCGCTTGGCGCAGTGTCGCTGGACCTGCCGCTCCTCATCCTCGGTGAGCTCGCAGCGCTTGATGATGTCCCAGAGGCGCTCCTCGGAGATCTTGCCCGGCTTCATGTCCGTCGGGACCATCTCCTTGTCGGTGATGTGGCACTGGAACTTCACCACCTCGGCCCCGGCGTCGGCCGCCGCGTCGACGAGCTGGAGGGCCTTGTCGAGCTGGCCTTCGTGATTGATCCCGACCTCGGCGATCACGAGGGGCGGGTGGTCGGGGCCCATCTTGCGACCAGCGATGCTGAACTCGTGCGACATGACGTTCTCCTTCGGACTAGAGCGCGTAGTGATCGGCGCGGTAGAACCGCTGGTGGTCGGGATCGGTGAACCAGGAGATGGTCTCCGCGAGGCCGCGCTCGAAGCCGTCGCGGCCACCGTAGCTTGGCTGCCAGCCGGCGACGCGCTTGGCCTTCGCGTTGTCGGCCCACAGGCGCTCCACCTCGCTCGCGTTGGGGCGGACCCGCTGCTCGTCGAGCTCGATCTGGATGTCGACGCCCATCGCGGCGGCGATCGCCTTGGCGGTGTCGCCCATGGAGACCTCGAAGTTGGAGCCGAGGTTCAGCACCTCGCCTACGGACGCGTCGGCCTCGGCGATCGCGATGAAGCCACTCACGGTATCGGCCACGTAGTTGAAGTCGCGCGTGGGGTGGAGCGAGCCCAGGCGGATCGTGCGCTTTCCCGCGGCGATCTGCGTGATGATCGTGGGGATGATCGCGCGGGCGGACTGGCGTGGACCGTACGTGTTGAACGGCCGCGCGATCGCGACCGGCGTGCCGAACGAGTTGAAGAACGAGAACGCGAGCTGATCGGCCCCGATCTTCGTGGCGGAGTATGGCGATTGGCCCTGGAGCGGATGCTCCTCGGTGATCGGGACGAACCGCGCGGTGCCATAGACCTCACTCGTGGAGGTGTGGACGACCTTCTTGACGCCGAAGTCCCGGGCCGCCTGAAGGACGTTGAGCGTGCCCTTCACGTTGACGTCCACGTACGCATCGGGTGCGTGATAGGAGTACGGGATCCCGATCAGGGCGCCGAGGTGAAACACCACGTCGCAGCCGTCGACGATCTTGCGGAGGCTGAACGGATCCCGCAGATCACCGGTCCGGACCGTGATCCCGGCCTTGATGTCCGCCGGAGCGTGATCGAGCCAGCCCCACGATCCCTTGGAGTCGTAGCGCACGAGGGCGTTGACCCGACAGCCGCGTCGGACCAGCGCCTCGCTGAGGTGAGAGCCAATGAAGCCGCCGGCTCCGGTGACCAGGACATTCGCGCCTTCGAGCTTCACGTGACTTCCCCTCGCGCTTCGCGCAGTTGTTCCTTCTGGCCGACATCGATCCAATCGTCGGCGACCTCGAACGCGAGCACGTGCTCGTTCCGCGTCAGGCAGGACTGGACGAGATCCGGCATCGTGAACTCCGCGTTGCCCGGGACCCGCTCGAGCAAGGTCGGCGACACCACGTACATGCCGGCGTTGATCAGCCGCGACAGCGTGGGCTTCTCCTCGACCTCGACGACCCGCGTCCCCGCGGCCTCGATGCAGCCGAACGGCACCGTGTGGAGGTAGCGACGCGTCGCGATCGTGAGCATGACGTCGGCCCCGGCGCCCTGGTGGGCATCGAGCATCGCCCCCAGATCGGCCTGCGTCACGACATCCCCGTTGACCACCAGGAACGGCGCCTCGGGAACCCCCGGCAGGAGCGACAGCGCACCCCCCGTGCCGAGCGGGCGCTCCTCGCGCAGATACGAGATCGCGCAGCCGAACTTCGCGCCATCGCCGAAGTGATCTTCGATCACGTGGCCGAGATAGTTCACCGACAAGAAGATCCGCCGGATCCCGAAGCCGACGAGGTGGAGCACCATGCGCTCGAGGATCGGCCGGCCCGCGACGCGGAGCATCGGCTTCGGGACGTGGTCCGTGAGCCCGCCGAGCCGCGCGCCACGACCACCCGCCATGATGACCGCCCAGTTGGGCCGCGGCGCCACGCCGAGCAGATCGTGCACGTGGTGGCAGCCCTGAAAGCCGCCCTGGTCATCGACGATCGGGACCACCGCGAATCTGCGTGCGTGCATGAGGTCGAGCACCTCGGCGCGGCCCACGCTCGGCGTCACCGTGGTGAACTGGGTCTTCATGTAGCCCGCGAGGGGAGCGTCCAGCGAGGCCCCGCCCAGCAAGGCGCGCCGCACGTCGCCATCCGTGAAGATCCCGACCAGGCGGCTGGGACTCTCCATCACGAGGGCCACGCTCAGCGCGCCGCGATCGAGCGCGAGCACGACATCCCGCAGCGAGCCCTCGACGGTGACCTGGGCAGACGCCAGCGCGCTCGACATCAGCCCACTGATTACCGCGACCCCGGGTCCCACGAAAGTGACTTGACCGACAGCTGGCCAACTACCCGCCGTGCGCCCTCGGCAGGCGTGCGCGAAAGAAAGTTGTCGTTGTGTTTCGTGTGGTTGTAGGGATGGGTACCCCTCTGTTACCGTGGCGTCGCTCATGGGATTGGTGCGCGATACCGCGTCGTGGTTCGTCGCCTGCGTCGCCACCCTGGTCGCGGGCGCCTGCAATGGCGGCACTGGCTCGCTCGAGCTGACCTTGTCTCTGCCGAGCCAGGCAGATCTTCGGCCCACGGGGATGACGACGGTGACGGTGACCGCCACCGCACCTGGCGAGTCTCCGGTCGGCACCACGAGCGTGCTGTCGTCGGGCTCGGTGAGCGCCGGGGATCTCCCGGTCGGCAAGGACATCCAGATCGGCATCGTCCTCCGCGATGTGTCCAACCGGATCGTCGGCGTCGGAGAGGCCGGGCAGACCGTCGATGTGATCGGCGACCAGGCCACCAAGGTCTCGATCCCCGTGCGCCGTCCGTTCGTGTACGCCGCGAGCGGCAGCGCGTTGTACTCGTTCGATCCCACGCTCGATCCACGTGACGCGAAGTTCCAGGGCATGCTCGCGGGTGTCGCCGGGCCGCAGTTCATCGTGTCCGTCGGCGGTGATCGCCTCGCGGTGATCTCGGCCAACCAGGTCCAGATCGTGGTGACAGCGACCAACACCGTGATGGGCTCGATCACCGTACCCGGGATGGTCACCGATGCCGCCGCCGTCCCCGGATCGCACAAGCTCGCGGTCGCTCACGGCGCTGGGATCGCGATCGTCGATGTCGATGCGCAGACCGTCGAGAACGCGATGGTCGGCCCCGTCGATCGCGTCACGGTCGGCCCCGGCAGCGATGGCCTGATGGTCGCCTATGGCCTGGTCGGTCGGGTCCTGCCGCCCGAGAAGCCGTCGATGCTCGCGACCTGTACCGGGACCTCCAAGATCGTCGCGGTCCCGGTCGATGCACCCGCGGCCGCCACGCCCGCACCAGTGACCGCTGGCGTTTCCGATCTCGCGGCCGCGCCCGACGTGCCGATGCTGTTCGCCACCCTGCCCTGCACCGGCAAGGTCGCCAAGGTCGGCGGCGTGATCGAGGGTGGCGCGCTGACGCTGACCGATGTCGTCGATCTCGAGCGCGCCGCGGTGCTCACGGTCGCCGGTGATCGCGTGTGGGCCGCGGGGACCAGGATGTCCGCACCGGCGTGCACCACCGGCTGTACGGCCACCACGCCGGTGGCCTGCCCCCAGCCCAACGGAAACCACCTCGCGTATGTCACCGACGGCGCGCACATCATCGTCAAGTCGATCCCGCTCGATGGCGGCACGCCGATCACGCTCGATGCGCCGGGCCGTCGCGAGACCATGGTCGACAAGAACGACGTGGCTCGCCAGCACGCGCAGGTGTTGAAGGCGCTCGGCGTGGTGCCTTCGGATCTCGTGACCCTGCCCGGTGGGCAGTACGTGGGCCTCGTGACCAAGAGCCGGTACTACATCGAGGAGCTCACGGATGGATTCGGCACGCGGATCCTGCCGTGCCTCGATGCCACCACGGCCGATTGGATCCTGATCGATATGGCGAGCTCCTCGGTCGCGCAGCGGGTGCGGACCTCGTGCGCCGTCACCGTCGAGCCCGGTGCGTTCTTCGCGGACTGGGAGTGCGATCAGCCGCCCGAGGGCGAGCGTAATGCGTTCCCCGCGCAATACACGCCCACCTCGATCGGAGCCCTGTTCGGGGCCCGATGAGACAGCTGGCCTTCATCGCGCTGGCGATCTTGATCGGCGCGCACATGGCGCACGCGGATCCCGATCCCAAGCGCAAGGTCTCCGTCCTCGAGTACCGCTCGGGCTCATCAGCGTTGCCGGGGATCGCGCGGCGCATCCTGGACGAGATGAGCAAGCAGACCTCGCTCCAGCTGCTCGGCCCGGACCAGACGCGAACCGTCTACGGCGATCAGCTCGATCAGGCGCTGGTGAAGTGCGCGGGTGATGCCGAGTGCATCGCGCAGATCGGCAAGAAGGTCGGCGCCACGGAGGTGATCCTCGTCGGGGTGAGCGAGCTCGGCGACGTGATCCTGACGCTGCAGCGGATCGATGTGTCGAGCAAGACCGTGGTCACGCGCGTCGCGGATTCGCTGGCGTCGAAGTCGACACCGGCGGATGACCAGATCAACGGCTATCTGGCGCGCCTGCTCGCGCCCGGCGACTTCCTCCGCTACGGCGTGATCGACATCGTCGCCAACCTCGCCGGCGCCGCCGTGACCGTCGGCGGCGAGTCCCGCGGGCTGACGCCGATCCAGCCGCTCAAGCTCCACGCGCCCGCGACCTATCAGATCCGCGTCGAGAAGGCCGGGTACGTGCCGTTCACCACCAAGGTCGCCCTGCCGCCCGACGGCGAGATCAAGGTCGAGGCCGAGCTCTCGAAGCGCGGTGCCGGCAGTGCGTGGTACCAGCGCTGGTACGTGCTCGCCGGCGCGGGGATCCTGGTGGCCGGAGCCGCGGGCACGGCGATCTACTTCGGCACGCGCGACGCGGCGAGCGATCGCGTACCGGTCACGATCGTGGTGCAGTGAGCTCGCACAGCATGACGAGCGCGTCCTCGCCGTCGTCCTGGTAGTAGCGCTGCCGGGTGTGCACGGTCACAAACCCGGCGCGCTCGTATAGCGCGATCGCGGGGAGGTTCCCCTTCCGGACCTCGAGCGTGGCCAACGTCGCACCTACCGTGCGTGCTGTCTCCATCGCGTGCACGAGCAACCGCCCACCGATCCCCGATCGCCGACGATCGGGGTGCGTGGCGATCGCGAGGATGTGCAGCTCGCCGGCGACCAGCCAGTAGTTGTTGAAGGCGATCACGTGCGGATCGCGGACCACATCGATTCGAGCAAACTCACGAGCGAGCTCGCCTTCGAACACGGAGCGCGGCCACGGCGCCTTGAACGCGTGCTGCTCGATCTCATCGATCGCGTCGAGGTCCGCGGCCGTCGCTGGCTCGATGATCATTTCGCAGGGACGAGAATCTTGATCAGCGCACGCCACACGGCATCGACGCCGTCGCTGCTCAGCGTCGAGACCGCGAACGGATCGCGCGTGAGGTTCAACGCCTGACGAGCCCGCGTGATCTCGACCATGCGCTTGCTCTTCACGAGCTTGTCCGACTTGGTCAGCGCGACGACGATCGGGACCTCGCGCTGGGCAAGCCACGGCACGAAGTCGAGCTCCTCCTCCTCCGGGCCGCGGCGGATGTCGATCAGGAGCAGCACGCCGGCGAGGGTCTTGCGCTCCGAGAGGTACGCCTCGATCAGCGGCTTCCAGCTGTCCTTCATGCCCGTGGGCACCTTGGCGTAGCCAAAGCCCGGGAGATCCACGAGGTGAAACGGCGGCTGTGCGCCGACCTCGAACCAGTTGATCAGCTGCGTGCGACCCGGCGTGCGCGACGTCCGCGCGAGGCCATCCTGGCCGACCAGCGCGTTGATGAGGCTCGACTTGCCGACGTTGGAGCGCCCGACGACTGCGAGCTCGGGGAGGCTCGGCGGGGGAAAGTCCTTCGGCGACGCGGCGGACGTCACGAACGAGGTCCGGGGGCGGGGATGGGCGCGGCTCATGGGGTCACCGGGTGTACGGGGGCGGTCGGATCGAAAGGTCTACCCCGGGTCGCCCGCGCATGGCACTGGGCGCACAGCGCGGCGCGGAGCTTCGGCGTGGACAGGTCCGCGAGGCCGAGGCTGCGCGCCACGGGGAGGTCGCGCATCAGATCGTCCTCGCCATAGGCCGCCCCTGCGCCGTGGCACGCCTCGCACCCGACCTCGACCGCGATCGCTGGACCGGCCGGTGCCTCCCCCGTACCGTGACACGCGAGGCACCGGGCTTCGGGACGCCCAGGGAACCGGTCCCGGGTGACGGCGTGCCGGGTCGCCTGCCACGCGGCGAGCTGCTTGGGATGACACGCGCCACAGGCCGCGGATCCGGTCCAGTCACGGCGCGCCGCGAGGGAATTTTGGCCCATGGCCGCGAGCGCGAGCCCGACGAGCCCGGCGAACCCGGCGAACCCGACGAGCACGGAGATGGCGGGGGACCGCATGCGGGCGACCCTACCGCGCCCTCGAGGGCCCGTGGTAACCAAGCGTCGTGGCGGTGCACGTGATCGGTCTGACGGGCGGGATCGCATCGGGCAAGAGCACGGTCGCGCGCCTGCTGCGCGAGCGTGGCGCCGCCGTCGTCGATGCCGACCTGCTCGCGCGCCAGGTGGTGGAGCCCGGCCAGCCCGCGCTCGCCGAGCTGGTGGCCCGGTTCGGTACACAGATCCTGACGCCCGAGGGTGTCCTGGATCGGAAGCGGCTCGGCGCGATCGCGTTCGCCGATCCGCAAGCGCGTGCGGACCTCGGACGGATCACGCACCCACGGATCGCCGCCGCGAGCGCCGGGGCGATCGCGACCTGGGCCGATGCCGGGGCTCAGGTCGTGTTCTACGAGGCCGCGCTGCTCGTCGAGAACCGTGCCCACCTCGGGCTCGCGGGGCTGATCGTCGTCTCGGCATCTCCCGAAGTCCAGCACGCGAGGCTGGTGGCGCGCGATGGCCTCACCGCCGACGAGGCCTCCGCGCGGATCGTCGCGCAGGCCCCCCTGGCCGACAAGCTCGCGGTCGCCACCTGGGTGATCGAGAACCACGGCGAGCCGGCC
>JAYVRN010000260.1:0-24205 GCA_043776275.1 Myxococcales bacterium
CGGATCGAGCTCCCGAGGCTCGAGTGGAACCCCGACATGCCGCCGGGGCCGCCGCCACCCCGCGACGAGACCACCGGGCAGCTCGATCCGAGCGGGCGCGGCACGTACCGATCGGATCAAGGGCCGTTCGTCGCCAAGGTCGCGGCCGATGGCAGCGTCAAGCTCAAGGACAAGCGCAACCTCAACATCCACCTCGCGCTGCCGAGCCCGAAGGACCTCGGCCACGCGATCGCGGACTGGTACACGGATCCGAACAAGCCGGTCGGGATGTTGCCACCCGATCACATCGAGACCGCGCCCTACACGACCGAGGAGGACTGGAACCGCACGCACGGGACCCGGGTCAGCGGCGGCGGTGGGCTCGGCGGCGGTGGCACCCAAGACGACGAGCAGGTCCGCATGGCGAAGAAGGGCGTCGGTGACGTCGCCACCGTGCCGATCCTGGCCGGCGGGTTCGACGTCTCCGATGCCCTGATGCGCCGCCACGGCATGGATCCGTACGCGAGCAAGAAGCTCGCGTTCCTCGATTCGACGCGGGCCGAGCGCGTGCAGATCGGGATGCGGCACCGGGCCGAGCAGCTCGCGATGGCGCCCGAGATCATGAAGCGGAACCTCGATCGCCTGTGGGGCACGATCGCAGCGCCCGCCGCGCGACGCGAAGTGCTGTTCGAGCTGTGGGACGAGTGCGCGGAGTCCGGCACCGACGAGCTGAGCGTCGCCGGGCACGCCGCGCGGCTGCTGGTGATCGGCTGGATCCAGGCGAAGCTGCCCGCCGGTTCGGCGCTCGCATACCCCCCAGAGGAGCTGACGGCGTTCAACGCCAAGCGTACGTCGAAGGCGCGGTTCGCACCCTACTGACCTTCACCACACCTTGTGCGACAGCATGAACCCAGGGTGGATCAGCACCGCCTGGTTGTTGTCGAGGCTGACGTTCAGGAACAGATGCATCCAGGTGGCAGGCTTGTACCCCGCACCGATCGTGCCCACGAGCTCGCTACCTGCGAGCTCGGCAGCTCCACCCATGCCCTCGGCCTCGGGAACGGCGGCGGTGTTGCCGAGCACCTCGCCGAACAGATCGAGCTTTCCGATCGGATACTTCGCCGACGCCGCGAAGCCAAAGATGTTGTTCACCGTGGTGCTCGGAGGCTTGCCCACGAACGTGAAGCTGCCGTTCAACGAGACGTCGAGCTCGCCGAACCGCTTGCTGAGGATCAGATATCCCGCGAAGTCGAACTCACGCGTGCCGATCGCGCTGTCTCGTGCGGTGGGCGCCTTCACCTCCGCAGCGAAGGCGACCGCGGGGGTTCGCGCCTGCTCCTTCACCGCGAGCCCGACGAGCGTGACCTCGAGATCGCCCGGGCCGGTCGCGCTCGCGCCGACCTTTGGACGGAGCCCGACGTAGGCCACCTGCTCGACGACCAGCTCGAGGCGGCTCGCGAGGCCGCCTTCGATGATGAACGGGATCGCGGACTCGCTCCCCTCCGAGGACGTCTGGTACTCGAACCCGGCGCCGCCCTTGACCACTCCGGGCGCAAGGACCCGCGCGCTCTCGGTCTCGGCCTGCTGAGCTGCCGCAGGCGCGGCGGTCGCCGCGACGATGGAGAACGCGACGGTCAGCAACACCGCCAGACGTGGAACCAGATGGGGAACCAGACGTGGGGCATGACGTAGAACAGATGAGCTCATGGAATCTCCGTGGGGAAGGGAACACGAGGTGACGTGGTGTGATCGGGGAGGGCAGCAGCGGCACCGCCGCGCCGACGGCGCACCGCCTCGAGGCCGCTCCGTGCGCTGTCGCGGATCGTCGGCGCGGAATCCTCGGCGGCCGCAGAGAACCGCGACGCGGCCGCGTCGAGCTCGCCGGCTTCGAAAAGCAACCAGCCCAGCATGGTCGAGGCCTGCGGAGCGCGCGGCGAGTTGCCATGGTGCTCGAGGAAGGCGGAGAACGCGGTACGTGCTTCGACGGCCTTGCCCGCCCTGGCCAGTGCGACCGCCCGCCAGTACCAGGCATCTTCGACGTGCGCGGACCGTGGCGCGAGGGTGGCGGCACGCTCGAACGCGGTCGCTGCACCGAGGTGATCGCCTGCACGCAGCGCGCTCCACGCCTCCTGATAGGCCAGCTCGCCTGGATCGACCGTATGCGGGACGTCGCTCGATCCTGGCCCGGCAGGCGCGTCGTCGATCTGTGGTTGCTTCGGCGGCTGCTTCGGCGGCTGCTTCGACGGCTGCTTCGACGGCTGCTTCGGACCCCAGCTCGGCTGCTGGTTGGGCGTTCGGCGAACAGGAGCGGGCCCGGGTGCGAACTCCACCCCGGTGGTCGTCGACGCTGCCGATCCTGGCGCCGGCAGCGGCAACGTCGCGGTGATGATCGGCGCTTGCCAGGCCCCGCCGGCCCCGAGCAGAACGGCAGCGCCGAGCCGCGGCCGAACCTCGACCAGTCCGTGCCAGACCCGCACCGAGATGAGGTGACCACCGTCCGCGGCGATCTCGAATGCCGTGCCGCGCACCTCGACCTCGGCGTCGGTCGTGATCACGCGAAACCGCTCACCGACCGAGAGCGGAGAAACCTCGACCGACAACGCCCCGGCCGTGAGTGTGACGATCTCGTCGGGCCGCGAGCTCACCTGGGTGAACGCAGCCCCTGCACGAGGCGTGAGCGAGCCGTGAAATGGCGACGACGGCGAGTCGGAGGTCCAGGGATGCACGATGACGAACACGGTGAGCACAGCCGCGGCCGCTAGCCCCGACGCCCATCCCACCCACCGTCGTGAGGTGGCGGGTCGCAAGAGGCCTGCGCTCGCCAGCAGTCCCGTCCGCTGCTCCTCGATGCGCGCGTCCGGAGCGTCCTCGATCGTGAGCGTACGGAACGCGTTCACCACGCGCGCGGTCGCGGCCCAGTCACGCGTGCACTGAGGACACTCCGCGAGGTGCCGTCGAACGATCTCGCTGGGCCCCGCCGAGAAAGCGGCCGCGAGCTCCGCGGCGGAAGGACACGGTGTCGCGGTCATGGCGTCATCCCTTCGAGCGCCTCGCGCAGCGCCTTGCGCGCCTCGCTCAGCCGCCACCACAAGGTCCCCTCGCGGATCCCGAGCGCCGCGGCGGCCTCGTTACCGGGAACCTCTTCGAGGTCACACATCACGAACGCCTCGCGCAACGCACTCGGGAGCTGCCCCAGAGCGGCGTGAAGGTGGGCGTGGAACTGTCGCTTGCGGGCTGCCTCGTCGGGCATCGTCGAGGGCGGTTGAGGCTGATGGATGAAGGCGGTGGTCATGGTTCGGCGCCGGGCTTCCGTGCGTGCGTGGTGGCGAGCGAGGTTGACGGCGATCCCGAGCAGCCAGGTTCTGACGCTCGACCGCGACGCGAACTGGGCCGCGCTGCGCTGGGCCTGGAGAAACGTCTCCTGAACCAGATCGTCGGTGTGGCGCTGATCGGGGCCACCGAGCCGGGCGAGGAACCGATGGACCACGGCGCGGTGACGATCGAACAGGGCACCGAGGGCGGAGACATCCCCGACCGCACATCCGGCGAGCAGTGCGGCATCGGACATCTCCGAGGGTTCACCGGCGACCCGGCGGAGTGGGAGCAAGCGACCCTTGGTCATGGTGCTCCGAAGCGGAGGCCGACGCCCACCCGCGCGAAGCCGCGAGGTTCGCCCGCGAGCGTGCGCGCCTCGTCCATGTACGTCGCGACGTGGGCGATCGGCGACACGTTCAGCGCCGCGCTCAACTCGACGCCGAACCTCCCGCGCACAGGCAGATCGATCCGGACGTGTGCTTCGGTCCGCAGCCCACCCGAGTCGATCTCGATCGCCCCGGCGGTCCCCGCGACCGTGCTGCGGATCCACCCGACCCCGACCCCGGCCCCCCAGCGGACCCGTGCGCCGCCCCACTGGGCAGGCACGTCGATCCCGAGGAGTAGATCGAGCGCCGTGCGACCGGTCTCGAGGCGCTCCGACGATCCCGCGAGGCGAGTGTCCATGGCCAACCGCGCTCCGGCGCCGACGCAGATCCGACCGAGCCGAACGCAAGAGGCCCCGGCGACGCCGCCCCACGCCGAGCCATCGCTGCCGAACGACATCTCCAGCGCAGCAGACAGCCCGACGATCGGCGCCGGATCTTGGTGAACGATCAGGCCGCTCGGCGTGTCGAGATCCACCGCGGCTCTCGGTGCGACCGGCCGCGCCCAGTCACGCGCGGCGAGCAAGGGCTCCTCCTGTCCCACGTCAGCCCACGATTCGATCAACGTGGCGGCCGCGTCGGCGTTGGCGGCGGCGTGCGTGTGGACATGGCCATAGGGATCCTCGATCGTCACGGTCAGCTCGGACCCGTTCGGCGCCACGTCCGCTCGGAGCGGTGGGCATCCCTCGACGGCCTCGCCCGTGATCCCGCGAGCCGCGAGCGCACGACGGATCGGGACGACCAGATCGGCGGGGCCACCCACGAGCGCCGCTGGCGTACACGCCGCACGCGCCTCCGCCATCGCTCCGACGAGCGCGGCCGCGCCGATGATCCCACGCACGAACATCGCTAGTCGTCGTTGGACTCGCCGTCGTCTTCCTCGTCGCAGCCGATCGCGGCAGGCAGGTTCCGATCGGCGACCGCGCCCGCGGCCGGTGCGTCATCGGATGGATCCTCGCCATCCGGTTCCGAGCCATCGTCCTGATTCGCGGCCGGGCCGCCGTCGCACTCCGCGCCGGTCGCCGGATCGATACCATCTTCGCAGTCGCCTTCGTCCTGGCCCTCGCACGTTCCAGAAGCGTCCTCGTCATCGACGCACACCGCGCCACTCGACGGATCCACGCCGTTCTCGCACTCACCATCGCCATCCTCGGTGCCGCCACCGGTGGTGGTCTTGTAGGTATGCGTGGCCGGATCGCCGAGGTAGCGAACGGCGCCGAGATCGAACGGGGCCTGGTGCCCGCGGACATCGAACGTCACGTCGATCGTGCCGAGCTGACGCGGGAACACGAGGCCCGAGCGCCCGTCCGCCGCTGCGAACTCGAGCCGATAGCGCGAGCCCGAGGGGATCTCGATCGCGAACGAACCGTCGGCCGCCACCGGCGCCGCGACCACGCTACGGCCGGCCCGAACGGCGCGGACGGTGTCGACGGGATATGGGAACGTCGTCGCGGCAACATGCCCGGTGACGGTCTGGGGGGGGCTCGAGCCGCAGGCGGCGACGAGCACGACGGGGACCGCCGCAAACCACTTCATGTTCTTGTTGATCTTCATCGGCTGCCTCACAAAGGTTGGGGAACGGGGGTGAGTGCCCGGAGCGCCGCGGTTCCTTGGAACAATCTGCGCGCTCGCCGATGAGAGCCCGATGAGAGCGGATGAGAAGTCGATGAGAGACTTCCCGGGCCACACCGTCGTTTTTTGCGTGCGCCCAACGATCGTTGGTGGTCTCCTCGCCACCGATGCGTACCGCAACGTTGTGCGTGTTCCTCCTGGCCTGCGGCGGAGACCCGGGCGCCGCTGACGACGTCTCGATCGATGCGCCGAGCGGCACCGATGGTACGGCCGACCCGGGCCCCGATAGCGGGCACGCGATCCGCACGGTGTTCGTGATCCCGATGGAGAACAAGGCGGACACCTCGATCTACGGCAACACCACGAACGCGCCGTACATCAACGGCCTGCTCGCCAGCGCCAACCACGCCACCAACTTTCGCGACGAGCTGCCCGGCCTCGACAGCGAGCCGCACTACGTGTGGATGGAGGCCGGGACCAACGTGTTCACCGACCGCACGTTCAACAACGACAACGATCCTTCCGCGAGCAACAGCACGGCGAGCACGGCGCACCTGGTCACGCAGCTCACTGCCGCCGGCGTGCCGTGGATGAGCTACCAGGAGGGCATCGCCAGCAACAGCTGCCCCGTGGCCTCGACCGGCAACTATGCGGTGAAGCACGATCCGTTCGCCTTCTTCCAGGATGTCGTCGGGTCACCGCCGAGCACCTCGAACGCGGGCTGCGCGGCGCATCACAAGCCGTACGCGCAGTTCGCCGCCGACCTCGCCTCGGGTTCGGTCAGCGGGTACGTGTTCATCACGCCGGACCTCTGCCACGACATGCACGGCGACCTCGGCTGCCCGTCGGGTATCACCTCGGGCCCCAACATCAAGGCCGGCGATACCTGGCTCGCCGCCGAGCTGCCGCGGATCATCACCTACGCGCAGACCCACGATGCCGTGATCTTTCTGACCTGGGACGAAGGTAGCGCCACCAACCTGATCCCGTTCCTCGCGCTCGGCAGCCACGTCAAGCTGGGCACCTCGACCACGATGTACACGCACAGCTCGATGCTCAAGACCACCGAGGAGCTTCTGGGGGTGCCCGTGCTGGCCTCGGTGGCTGCGGCCAACGATTTCGCCGACATGTTCGAGCCCGGCACCTGGTGACCCTCAAGCCGCGGTGATTTCGGCGAAGAACTTCTTGGGCCATGGGCACCAAGAAGCGATGACCACGAACATCTGGCGAACCGGGGTCGGAGCCAAGCTACTGGCCCTGGGCATGGCGCTGGGCCTGGTCGGCCTCCTCGGCTGCAGCCACCTGCGTGCGTCACAGCGCGAGCACCTGGCAAACCCTGCCATGCAGTTCGAGATGGATCCGCAGGCGGTCGGGCAGCGCGACTCGATCCTCGAGATCACCGAAGGCAGCAGCTTTCCGTCCGCGGGGCCCGGCACAGCCGGCGCCGGGTGCGGGTGCAATTGAGGTCGGCGATCCCACTGATCGTGCTCGCCGGCCTGACCGCGCGCGGAGCCGTGGCGAGCGCAGATCCTGCGCCCGCTGCCCCCGTCGCACCCGTCGTGGATGCCACGTCACAGGCCTCCGACACCGCTACCGCGCCCGGCGCGGCCGAGGCGGATCTCCCCACCGAGGATCCTGCGGTCACCGGCTCCACGGAGAGCGTCCCGGCAAACTACCCGACGGGCACGGTTCGCGTCGGCGCTTACCACGACAGTGATCGCACCACCGTGTACCGGTTGCTCGGGTCGGTGGCGCAGAGCCTCGGCCAGTGGACCGTGCAGGGCAGCGTGGGCGTCGATGCGGTGACCTCCGCCTCGATCGACGTTCGATCGTCGCCAGCGCTCAGCAAGGTCGACGTGGTGACCAGCGCCTCGGGGAGAAGCTCGACCTCCGGTGGCCAGATGACCGACACCCGCTATCAGGTGACCGGCGGTCTCGGCTGGAAGGGCAGCTCCGGACGCGCCGCGAACGTCAACGCCGTGGTCGCGCGCGAGACCGACTACACGAGCGTCTCCGGCGGGATCAACGGCTCGCTCGACGTGCTCGATCGCACGACGACCTTGCTCGGTGGGCTCACGCTCACCGACAACTGGGTCTCGAGCGTGCTCGACCAGACATTTCATCACAAGCTCCTGACCACCGGCTGGTCGGTGGGCATCGCGCGCGTGCTGACCCGCAACGATGCGATCCGGCTCCGCTATGACGGCAAGCTGTCGAGCGGCGATCCGTCGTCGCCGTACCGGAGCGTGCGGTTTGGAGACTGGACCGCCCAGCAGGGTAGCCAGCAGATCACGTTCATGAACACGATCGGGTCGGCCGACGGACTGCCCGAGCACCTCCCCGGCCAGCGCGTGAGCCATGCGGCCGTGCTCGAAGGCGTTCACTGGCTCGCACCCGGGATCGCGTTGCACCCCGAGCTGCGCGCCTCGTACGACAGCTGGAGCGTCGGCAGCCTCAGCGGTGCCCTCGATCTCCGGATCGCACGGCCGACCTGGCAGCTCTCGCTCGGATATCGGTACTACTGGCAGCGGCGGGCCGAGTTCTTCGAGGACAAGTACACGCAGGCGCCCGCGATGTACTCCTACTACACCTCTGACAAGGAGCTCGGCGATCAGCGCGGGCACCTCGGCCGTCTCGATCTCTCCCGCGTGCTGTTCGAGGCCGATGATCCGAACGATGGCCGCATGTTGCTGAACCTCCAGCTCGACGCCGCGCGCTATCAGTACCCGGGCTTCACGCTGTTGCCGTCGCGCGACAGCGTGTTCGTCGGGGTCGGCCTCAGCTGGGAGAGGTGAACCACCGCCGGCTCAGGCCGGACGTTCGGCGATCACCCTGAGCTCTGCGCCCACCCCGAGGAAGCGCACGGCCGACAGCACCGCGACCAGCGGGTCCGAGAGCGAGATCGCGACGCGCGAATCGCGTGACCAGCGCGTGCCGAGCATGCCGTTCAGCATGTGCCGGAACGCGCGCTGCCAGCTGGTCGCGCCGGTGCGTGTGGTGATCGAGAGGACGCGGAACCCGGCCTGCTCGAGGAAGCGCTGGATCGTCGGGCGCGTGAACTGGAACAGGTGCCGGGGTGCATCACAGCTCCACCAGAAGCGTCGGAACACTGCTGCCTGCAGGCTCGCGTAGTTGGGCACGCACAGCGAGAGTTGCCCGCCGGGCCGGAGCGTGCGGAAGCAGGCCTCGAGCGCCTGCGTGGGCGAGTGCGTGTGTTCGAGCACGTGCCACATCGTCACGATGTCCATGCTCTCGTTCGGGAAGTGCTGCTGCTCGGCGGTCCCCACCACGGCGTGATGCCCGTGGGCCGAGGCCGCTGCCACCGCGCGCTCCGAGGGTTCCACGCCGAACGTCGACCACCCGAGGCCGCGGAGGACATCCAGGTAGCGCCCGCCGCTGCCGCAGCCCACATCGAGCACGCGCCCCTCGCCGTGCCAGCGCGGGAACCGATACCACGACAGATCCTGACGGAAGTGGATCCACGTGCGCCACAGGAGCCCGAGCCGCTCGCTGGTGTGGCTCGACATCGCGCGGTGCCACGCCTTGGGTGACGTCGGCGCTGCGAGGTGTGCAGGGTAGTCGTTGGGATAGAACGCCCCGATCGCCGCGCGTGAGGGACGCGGGCTGATGAAGTGGAGCGAGCAGTCCTCGCACGACACCAGCTGCCAGGTCTGCGGCCCGAACAGCAGGCGATCCTTCCAGATCCGACGAGGTCGAAACGAGCGCCCGCCGCACAGCTCGCAGGCCTCCACTTGTTCGAGCGCGTCCGTCATCCGTCAGGGCCGCTTGCCATCGAGCGCGTCGAGGCCCTGGAGTGCGCTCGCCCGCGCGCTCGCGTTGGGATCGCTCTCGGCCGCGTGGAACCTGCGACGAGCCTCGTCGATCTCGTGCGTCTCGACGAGGAGCCAGCCGAGCATCGCCGAGGCCTCGCCGGCACGCGTGCTGATCGGGAAGGCATCGAGGAACGAACGGAACGCAGCGATCGCCTCGGAGCTCCGATGCAAGCGGGCCACGGCGACCGCGTGCCAGAACGTCGCGTCCTCCGACAGCGCACCATCGGGCGCGAGAGCGACGGCGCGATTGAACGCGGCCGCGGCCTGGCCGTACTCGCCCTGCCTCATCGCGTCCCAGCCTCGCACGAACGCAGCCTCCTGCGGATCCGGAGCCTTCGCCGAGGGCGCGGGCACGGGCAGCTCCGTGCGCGGGAGCTTCGACGCGATCGTGACGGCAGGCCGCGTGGGCGCGGGCCGCGGTGGGCTCGCGATCACCGGAGCTGGCGTCGGTGCCGGGGCCAAGACGCTCGCCGCCGTCGCGTGCCAGGCCTCACCGCCCGCGAGCACGACGGGCGCGTCGCCCGCGCGCCTGACCTCGACACGGCCGTGGATGACATGCACGGAGACCAGGTGGTCGGCCGCGGCGACGACTTCGAACGACGTGCCACGGACCTCGACCTCGTCGGTGCCGACCACCACACGAAATCGCTCGCCGGCCGCCAACGGATCGACGTCGAGATCGATCACGCCCTCGCGCAGGCGGACGATCTCGTCGGGCGGCTGGGCGGCGAGCGTGAACCGGGCCCCCTCATGCGGATGGACCACGCCACGTCGCGGATGCACGGTGGCCTCGTCGCGGGCCTGGCTGGTGTCGGGGGTCCGCGAGCCGGCGCGCGCGGCGATCACGATCACCGCCGTCGCCGCCACACCCATCGCCGTGGCGATCCAGACCAGGCCGTGACGCACACGCTTCGGTGCGGCCTGCGCCGCGATCACGGGTTCAGTCTCGTCCTGGACTTGTGGTGCGACCACCGGCGCGCTGAGCGCCGCGAGCCGAACCGAGGGCACGCCCTCCCACGCCGCGAGCAGCGCGGTGCGGCGCTCCTCGACGTGATCGGCCGAGGGTGCATCGAACGGGAGATCGCGGACCAGCTCGAGGGCGCCCACCGTCTCGTCCCACAACGCGCGACACGCCTCACAGCCGTCGAGATGTACGGCGAGCTCTGGATCTGCGCCCACGCTGACGGCGCGATCGAGCTCCAGCTCCGATGGACAGGCCACGGCGGTCATGCGGGCCTCTTCGCGAGCGCCGCGCGCAGCGCCTTGCGTGCCATGTGGAGGCGCCGCCACAGCGTGCCCTCCGGGATCTCGAACATCCTCGCCACCTCGACCCCCGGGACCTGCTCGATGTCACACAGCACGAGCGCGAGCTGCTGATCGTGAGGGAGCGTCTGGAGCACCTCGGCGATCCGCATGAGGAGCCGGTGGCGATCCACCTCGGCATCCGGCTGCTCGGGGACCACGGTCGGCCCGCCCGCGAACTGATCCTGATTGACCCGCCGGCGCTGCTCGCTGCGCATCTGGTGCCGCGCCACGTTCGACGCCACGCCGAGGATCCAGGTCTTCACCGAGGAGTGACCGTGGAACTGCGCGGCCGTGCGAGGAAGCTCGAGGAATGTCGCCTGGACCACGTCGTCGCGCGCCATCTCGTCGATGGTCGGGAGCCGCGACACGAATCGATAGACCGCGATGTGGAACCGATCGAACAGGGCACCGAGTGCCGTGCGATCACCCGTGCCGCACGCAGCGAGGAGCGCCTCGTCGGAGAGGTCCGCGCTATCGCCGGAGACGCGTCGCAGCGGGATCAAGCGGCCCATCACATCCCTCCGAAGCGCAGGCCCGCGCCCAGCCGCCCGAAGATCCGGGGCTCGTTGGTGATCGCCGCGCTGTCGGAGCCCTCGACGTCGGTGACCTGCGAGACATCGAGCGTCGCCGAGAGCTCGAGCGAGAGCCGCAGCCCGAGCGGGATCGTCCACGCCACATGCGCATCCGCGCGAAGCCCGAAGGTCTCGCTGCCCTGCGGCATCCCGCTGGCCCGCGTGCCCGTGTGAACCGAGCCCATGCCGGCACCAAATCCCGTCGACAACGTGGTGCGGCCGATCCGGAACGGGATGTCCCCACCGAACAGCACGTCGGCAGCATGGCGCTCCGCCTCGCTCCACATCCCCGGCCCATCCACAACCGCGGCGTAACGGCCGCGCGCAGAGGCACAGGCACGACCAAGCTGCACGCAGACGCCGACCATGACGCCCATCCAGCTCGTGCGATCGTCAGCGAAGGAGGTCTCCGCCGCCGCGAACATCTGCAGGCGAGCGGGCACGGCCGGCACCGGCGGCGCGCTCGGCGCGAGGGCTTCCCGCACGCTCGCCACGGAGCTCGGCAAGTGCATCATGGGCGCTGAACGCGTCGCGAGCAGCGGGTTCTCGAAGTCGCTGCGGGTCCAGGATTCGATGATCGTCGCGGCGGTCGTGGGCTCGGAGACCACCCGCTCCTCCTCCGGATCGCCGATCCGGACCACCACGATGCTCCCGTCACGGCGCTCGAGCCGCGCCCGGACCCGAGGGCAGCCCTCGCCCACGTTGCCGACACCGTGCTGCACCAGCAGGTCACCGACCACTGCGACCAGGGCCGGATCGCCGGCGAGCGCGGCCGAGGGTTCGCACGGCGTCGCCGACGCCGCACGGGCCGCGAGCAGCACGCCCGCGATCCCCAGCGGTCGGACGAAGGAGGACATTTCGAGGTTAGTTCCCGTCGAGGAACCAATCCTTCGCTACGATCGTTCCAGGCGGCCCGAAACCAAGCCCCGGGCATTCAACGCGATGTCCCGCGAGCACCAGAGTCCCACGCGGGACACCAGGACCAGACCTAGGGGCTGGAGCGTCGAGGCGCGCTAACCGCGCGCAAACGCTCGACTGTTCTCCCCGGCGTAAAGAGGAAGTGGCCCCTTGCCTACGAGACGTAAAGGCAATCCGCTCGAGTGGGCGGGTCAGCCGCCGACGATGACCACGCCGTAGGTAGGTCAGGGAAGCGCGTCGATCCAGGCCGCGAGGCTCTGCGTGCCGGCGTCGTCGATGCGGTGACTGACCAGCGGCGGCATCTGGTAGTTCCCACGCAGGTGGGACATCAGCCAGACCACGCTCTGATCATGGGCGCCGGGTGTGATGCGCTTTGCGCCCGGAAAGTGGCTAGCGACCGCCGCGGTCGTCGGGATCTGATTGACCGTGGCGAGGTAGGTCTGGGTCAGTGATGCCGGTGTCGGCGAAGGCCAGAACTCCGAAGCCGAGAGACGCATCAGGAGCTGCGTCTCCTCGCCGAGGCCGCGGGACGAATGACAGGGCATCCCGCAGTTCGCGTGCAGATATCCAAGCGCCGCCCCTGACTTGCCAGTGCCATCCTCCGGGAGCGTGATCGTCGTGGCAGGCGGAGGAACGCTGAGCCACCCCTGCGACGCGAGCTCGGTCAGGGTCTCGCCCGACGCCGTCGGTAGCGCGAGGGCCACCGCCTCGACGCCGAGCAACACGTCGGCACCGCCGTGATGACACTTGTCGCAGTCCTTCTGTGTCGGGATCTCGTACCCGCTCGGAAGGACGACACCGTGTGAATCGGTGTTCAACGTCGCCTGCCCCGCGTCATCCCAGATGTACGTGCCGGACTCCCAGGCGGTCTCGGTCCGCTTCCACATCAGCCGGGTCTCCACGCGCGTGCCGTCCACGGTGAACTCCTTGAACGCCTTGGTGCCGACGGGGAACGACCACGCGTCCATCTGAGAGGTGTCGATCGTCGAAGCCGGCGGGAGGTAGAGGAACCGCCGCTTCTCCGCGCCGTCACTCCACAACGTGACCCCGGGTGTGTAGGGCATGAGCCCGGGCGCGAGCCGCGTCACGTCGTGGCCGACATAGAGGCCGGCGCAGAACAGATCCACCGGTGGTCCGCTCTCGGGATCCACGCACGTCACGGGATCGGTGGAGCACCCGCTGCCGCTGCTCGCGATCACAACTGCAACCAGGAGACGGGTCACCTCAATCGTCCTGTGCGCCATCGACGATCCAGGTCCGGACCGTCCGGAGCTGCGTCGCGGTCAGCGCCGCGCCCGCGAGGGGCATCGGGTCACCACAGGGTGGAGTGCCAGCGAGCTTCAAGTACAGAAGACTGCGATCGGGGTCCCCGGGCACCACGAGCTCCATCCCGCCACACATCGCGCTCGTCGAGGGTTGGGCCACCAGGGCCGCATATGCGGCGGCTTGATCCATCCCCATCGAGAGCTTGCCGTTGCTCAGCTCGTTGGACGGCAGCCCGTGACAGAAGTTGCATTGATACTTCGTCGAGCGCGGAAACATCGTGGCATAGACCGCGGTGAACGTCGCGGGCCCCGCAGGTGCGTCGGTCCCGCAACCAGCCGTGGCCAACGTCGCTGCGATCGCGACCCACGCCCCGGTCACGGCAGACACGTGAACGGTCCGTTGCTGACGGGCGGCAAGGTGTGCAGGTACGTCGCGAGGTCGCGCACATCGCCATCGGTCAGCTTGCCAAACAGCTCCGGGCCGCCCGGGTGCGTGTTGCAGAACACGCGTCCCGTGCCCTTCTCGGTGTTGGACTTCATCGCGCTCACGATGTCGTCGATCGACCACGCGCCGAGCCCGGTGACGTCGGGGGTGAGATTGACGGACGTGTGCTCCGGCGCGCCGCGCACGAACGTGTACTTCTTGCCACCGGCGAACGCCTTGGCCAGGTTCGGGACGTCCGCGGACACCTGCTCCGTGTGGCAGTTGAGGCAGGCCACGCTCGCGAGGTAGCGACCACGCTCCGCCGCGGAGTACTCCGGATCTGCGGCCGCGAGCGTGGTGTGCGGAACCGCCGTGGCGTCGACGGGCGGTGCCGGCGGTGACTGATCGAAGTACGGAAAATCCGCCGCGACCACGTTGTCGTTGGGAGGAATGGTCCGGAGATACTGGATCACCGAATCGACATCCATCCGCGTCATCATCGAGTACTCGGGATACGGCATGATCGGGTACAGCGACTTGTGTTCGTCGTCGATGCCGACGGTCAGCGCCGTGCGAATCTGCTCGTCCGTCCACGTCGCGAGCCCTTCGGGATTGTGCGACGTCAGGTTCTCCGCATTCACCGTGACCACGGTGCCGTCGACATCGGTGAAGTCGTAGGACCGACTCCCCGCGAGATACTTGGTCAGATCAGGCTTACCGTCCGCGCCGTTCGGTGTGTGGCAAACGCCGCACACCAGGACGTGATCGACCAGGTACTGGCCGCGCTCGACGGTGCCGGTCGTGGCCGTGTGAGGAGCGTCGATGGCGCCATCTGGGCCGCTTCCGTTCGACGAGCAGGCCGCCGTCGCCGCGACGACCGCGAGGGTGAGGACGCGTGACATCCTCAATACCCCTGCCCGCCGGTACAGAACGTCGCGTGAAACACACCACTGATCTGGGTGCTGCCATACTTGGCCGTCACGCTGCCCTCGACATCGCCCGCCGCCTCGGCGCGTGAGAACGAGATGCTGCCCGAGTCCGCCGACGTCTCCGTCGCTGACGACTTCCCGCCCTGTGCAAAGTTGACCTCACCTGGTGGCACCCCGTAGACCTTCGTCGTGGTCGGGGCCCCCGACACGATCAACTCGATGACCTGCGAGTTCGCCGTCGCTGCTCCGAGCCACCGTGAGACCTTGAGCTGATCGCAGGTCAAGGCAGCGGAGCTCAGGTACACCAACGTCTCGCCGCTGTTGGAGATCATGAGCGAGGACACCGTTGGGAGTACGGCGCCGAGGCTTCCCAGCGTTCCCGTGAGCGCCGTACTCGCCACAGGTCCGATATCAGGGGGGACGGTATCGGTGGACGAGCAGGCGGCCGCGAAGCCGAGGCTCCCGACGAGGACAAAGTTCTTGAGTGTGCGCATGGTGGTGTGACTAGCCGGGCTCGAGGTGAGTGACGTGGTTGGTGTGAGTTCCCGGTCCCTACCGAACCCTTCGCAAGCTTTTTCACATCACGGACCTGAAGTGCTTCGAGGCAGGGCCCCCGATTCACCGAGAGGCCGCCGTGCCGGAGACGAGCCAGCGCCCATGGAGCGCGAGCCCGACGAGCGCAACCGGGATGACCTGAAGCACGTGATAGGCGAGCGCGAACGCAAGACTCTCGTCCTCGGGCACGCCGACGAGGTGGAGTCCGAGCATGGCCCCAAGCTCGAGGGCCCCTAGCTGCCCCGGGGTGGAGGGAATCGCGATCGTGACGTTGATCGCAAACAGGACGACCACCCAGGCGGCGACCGGCGCCTCGATCCCCACCGCCCATAGGACGAGCCCGATCATCGCGAGATCGATGAGCCAGCCGACGAGCAGCGCAGCGACGGCGCCCACGAACACGCGCGGTCGGCGGATCACGCCCACCCCAGCAAACATCCGTCCGACCCAGCTCGCGCCTGAGATCCGTGGGGCGACGAGCACCACTACGACGAGGATGACCAGCACGCCGAGCGAGAGCGCCACGATCCATCGAGCGAGCGACGGAGGGAGCCCGTCGACCAACCATGGCAAGGGCGACACCAGGATCAACATCGAGACGATATCGAGGAGCTTCTCGGTCAACGCCACGGCGGCGGAGTGCGCGATCGGCACACCCTCGCGATCACGCAGCAGCCACAGGCGGATCAGCTCGCCGCCCCGTAGCGGCAAGATCACCGATGCCGCGCACGAGGTCACGGTGTAGTCGAACAGCCTGCGCAGCGGCACGGGGTACGCCGGGCCCAGCAGCAACCGCCAGGCGATCGCCTTGCAGGCGATCAGGCCGAAGTTGATCACCGCGGCAACGCCGATCGGCCACCACCGCGCACCACGCACCACGCGACCGAGCGCATCGAGATCGATCCCGCGCACCATCCACACCACACCCACCGCGACGACGCAGATCGCGACCACCCGGAAGATCGAGCGCAGGTGGGTTCGCGAGAGGCGCACGGCTCCGCACCTGAGTACCCGGCCGAGCCCAAACCCTTCGCCGAAATCGCAACCCGAGCTCCGATCACGATTGGGGATGTACAAGGTGCGGCGGACTGGGCACGGTGAGCGCGTGAGTGCACGCAAGGTGACCTGGCTCTTGCTGCTCGTGTGCGTCTCGTTGCGCATCGTGGCGCTGCTGCGCACCAGCGCACTCTCCGACGACGAGGCGATCTATGCGGTGGTGGGCCGCGAGATGATCACCAGATCGCGATCGTCGAAGGCGTGCGCGTGCTCGAGCGCCGCACCAACTGACCTAGCGGCGGCGTTTGCGAGCCAGGCCGAGAAGCGCGGGGGCGAACAGCAGCGCGGCACCGAGGCACGTGGCCTCGCCGAGGATCGCGGCGGCACCGAACGAGCGGATGCCCTGATTGCGCGACAGGAGCAGCGAGCCATAGCCCACCATCGTGGTGAACGAGCACAGGAGGACCGCGCTCCCCGCGCGCGCCAGCAGCGCCCTGGCACCGAGGAGCGGCTCGTGACGGTCCCGTGCCGCCAGGTTGACCGCGTAGTCGATCCCGATCCCGATCGTGATCGGCAGTGCGACGAAATCGAGGAAGTTCACGCGCAGCCCGAGCACCGAGCCGAAGGCGAGCATCGAGACCGTCCCGGTCAGCCCGCAGGCCAGCGTCACCAGCCCGTGGCGGCCGCGGCCGACGAGCACGAGCACGAGCAGGATCGCTCCCAGCGCCGAGGCCAGCGTGGCGGTCGGGCCATCGCGATCGACGAGCTCCAGCATGTCTGCGAACACGAATGACGAACCGCCGAGGAGCACGCCGGGGCCGAGCTCGAGACCACGCAGGTCGTGCGCGAAGCGGACGATGTCCCGCGCGTCCCAGTTGTCGTAGCCCCACCCGGGCATCGCCAGCACGAGCTTGCCGCGCGAACCATCGACCTCGGTGTACGGCCAGGCGAGCTCTTCTGGGAGATCCTCGTCGCGCACGACGCGCAGCTGTGCAGGCGGGCGGAGCGCACGTGCGTCCGCACGATCCTCGGGATCGAGCTCGTCGATCGCCGCGTCGGAGAGCAGCTCGCGCAGCTCCGCGAGCAACGCGAGCCGTGCGGGCTGATCCGCCGGCACGAGATCCTCGAGAGAGCTCAGCCGAGAGAACAGCTTCGCCTCCTCCGGCTTGCCCACATCCAGAGCGCGAAGACGCGCGACCAGGGGCCCGATCTGCGCTCGATCGCTGACGGTGATCACGAAGCCACCCGAGATGCCCTGCCCGAACGAACGATCGACGACCCCCATCCAGTGGCTCTCGGAGTCGATCGCCGCGCTGCTCGAGCGGAGGTTGCGAAAGTCGGATTCGAACGGATCTCCGGCGAGATAGCGGTACGTCAGCCCACCTGCGACGAGCGTCAGCGCCAGCATTGCGAGCACGCGCCCGCCCGGCGCACGAGGCGCGAGGCGACCGAGCAGCGCTCCCACCGCGGGCTCGGCACGGGAGCGCAGCCGCCCCGCTCGTGCGGCGATCGCGATCAGCGCCGGGAGCACCGTGTACGCGGCGATCCAGCACGGGAGGATGCCCACCCCCGCGATGATCCCGAAATCGCGGAACCCGCGGAACGAGGTCAGCGTGAGCGAGCCATACGCCACGGCGGCGGTCAGTGCCGCGGCGAGGGTGCCCGCCGCCGTTCCACCGAGCGCCGCGGCGAGCGCCGCCTCGCCCTGGTGCCCCGCGCGCCGCTCCTCCATGTAGCGCGCGAGCAAGAGGATCCCGAAGTTGATGCCATTGCCGATCACGATCGAGGACAGGAACGCGGTCGCAAGGTTGAGGTGCCCCACGGCGAGGCGCGCGAACCCGAACGTCACGAGCGCCCCGACCACGAGGGACCACGACAGGGCGGCGACCGCGACGAGCGACCGGTAGTAGAGGACGAGCCCGAGCAGCACGAGCACCACCGTCGCGATCACCGCCAGCACCATCCCGTCGAGGATCGCGTCGTGCTCGGCGACGGTGAGGACCACATCGCCGGCCGCGCCGATCGCCACCCCGGGCACCTCGCTCCGGACCGCGCTCGCCGTCGCCTCCACGGCGGCGACGAGCCGTTGATCGCGATCGATGTCGCCCGAAGGATAGGCGGTGCGCAGGATCATCAGCTGGACCCGGCCATCGGTCCCGACCAGCTCGCCCGTGGCGTCCTTCGCTCGCTCGGCCTCCCGGAGCCGCGCCCGCAGCCGATCGGTGTCGGCGCGAGGTGGAGGTGCCTCGTCCTCGAGATCGACGTAGAGCGGATTGGCCCGCAAGCGGGCGTCGTGGAGCTCCGCGCGCACCGCATCGCGCGCAGCCGTGAGATCGGCGACCGAGGCGGCGAGCCAGCGGTGATCCCACGCGAACCTGCGCGCGACCCCATCATCGAACGTCACGCTCGAGATCATCCCGGGCGGCAGCGCGAGGAACCGCTCACGAAGCAGCCGCGCCGCCCGCGCTCGGCGCACCGGATCATCACTCTCCACCGCCACCATCACCGTGCCGAGCACGCGCGCACGCTGCTCGATCGCGCGCAGATCCTGCACCGAAGGAGCAGACGGCGGCAGCAGGTACGAGAGATCGGCCTCGACGGAGAGCCGCGAGGCGAGCCATCCCGCGAGCAGCGCAACCGCGATCGACACGGCGACGATCCGGTACCGCTGCCGATCGATCCACCGCGCGTACGCGGTGGCGAGCTCCCGCGTTGTCATGGCAGTTCGCTATCCGGTGGCCATCGAACGTACGACCCACGGCGCCGAGGCCTGCGCCGGCAGCGAGATCTCCCGGCTCCCTCCGCGCGCCGACACGTACGCGCTCTGGATCAGCTCGATCGAGTGCAGGGCGTCGATCGCCTGTCGACCCACATAGTCGTTCGATCGGATGGCGTCGACGAACTCGGCCTGGAGCGTGGAGAACCAGCCCACATGCGAGGCGTCCATCCAGTCCGAGGCCGCCGTGCTCCGCTCGACGGTGCCCGTGGCATGGAGCGCGAGTTGCACCTCGTCGTCCTCCACCATGATCGCGCCGTGCTCGCCGTGTAGCGAGTACATCACCTTCCGCACCCCCGCATTCCACGTCAGGTTGGCGATCGCGGTCCCCGAGGGGAACGTGGCGGTGCAGCTGAAGCCATCCTCGGTATCGAGTCCGGCGCGATGCTCGATGTGCGCCGTCACCGAGGTCGGATAGCCGCCCATCCAATCGAACGCGAGATAGAAGGAGTGGCTCGCGTGATCCATCGCGATCCCGCCGCCGGAGTAGCGCCGGGTGCGCCGCCAGTCCGGGCGCCACTCGGCGGTACCCTTGGCATGCGTGGGCCGGAACGTCTGCAGCGTCACCAGGTGAATCTTGCCGAGCTTGCCGGTGTCGAGCAGCTCACGCACGCGCTTCACCACGGGCGCGTGCCGGTAGTTGTGTGACGGGAAGAACACGCGTCGCGCCGCCGCAGCGTGGGCGAGCATCGCCCGGGCGTCCTCGTCGGTGGTGGCGATCGGCTTCTCGCAGAGGACGTGCAGCCCGCGATCGAACGCGGCGTGTGTGATCGCGGCGTGCTCGCTCGGCGGCGTCGCGATATCGATGAAGTCGAAGTCGCGCCGTGCCGAGGCGAGCATCGCTTCGACCTGCTGGTACACACGCACCCCGGGGATCAGCCGCTGCGCCAGCGCGCGCCGTGCGGGGCACAGATCCGCCACCGCCGTGATCGTGAAGCGCTCGGGATGCGCGAGGTAGGCCGGGAGATGGCCGCGCTCCGCGATGAAGCCGAAGCCGGCGATCGCGCCCTTCAGTGGCTGGTGCATCGGGTCCTCTTGTCCTGGTTCGCGTCAGTGAGTGCCCGGGCCACCGCGAAGCCTTCGCAGGTTTGTTCGAGATGAAGTGGCGCCGCCACACGCCATCACCTGCAGTTTGCCGCCACGAGATTTCCGCGAAGGTTCCCGCCGTGGCTGGGTACTCACGGGTGGACAGCGAGGACCGATCGATGAACCCAACTCCACCGGCAAGCGAGATCGCGACGAAGCCGCGTCGCTCCAACGTCTATGGCGTGATCGCCTGTCAAGGTGACTCGCTGACCTACGGATCGCGTGACCCCGATGGGATGAGCTATCCGCTCTACCTCGGGCGCATGCTGTCGCAGAAGCACGCCCAGACCTGGGTCACCGTCGGGTTCGGTGTCCCAGGTGAGTGCTGGGCAGAGATCTGGCGGCGCAACTACCGCGAGCTGCTGTCGGTCCCCGAGGCCGGCGAGGTCTGTCTGTGGGCCGGCACCAACGACACCTGGAAGGATCGCCCTTTCGAGCAATCGATGATCGCGTGCGAGGCCGTACTCGATCAGTGTCGCGCGCTCGGACGGTTCGTCTACCTCGCCACCTTACCGGGCAAGCGCGGGTTCGGCGCCCCCCGGGAGCCGTGGGCGATGAACGGGATGATCGAGAAGCTCAACGATGCGTACCGCAAGATCGCGGAGGAGCGCCGGCTCTCCCTCGTGGATCTCTCGGGGCTACCCGTCGAGCACTTCGTCGACGGGATCCACATCTCGCAGGCCGGCAACAAGTGGGTCGCGGAGAAGTTCTGCGCCGCGATCGAGGCGAGGCGCTAGCCGATGATCCTCGCCGTCGTCGGCACCCGTCCCGAGGTCATCAAGATGGCTCCGGTCATCCATGCCCTGCGCCGGCATGGACTCCCCGTGAAGCTGGTGACCACCGGCCAGCACCACGACGTGCGGATGATGGGCAGCTTTCTCGAGACCTTCGGGCTCGAGGTCGATCACGCGCTCACGCTCGTGCACCGCGATCTGCTGGGGAGCTTCATCGATATCCTGTCGGCCCTCGCGACCGTGATGTCCAGGACCAAGGTCGGGCTCGCGCTCGCCGTCGGTGACACGACGACCGTGCTCGCCACCGCCCTGGCTGCGCGCAAGAGCGGGGTCGGCTTCGGCCACATCGAGGCCGGGCTGCGCGCGTTCTCGCGCGAGCTCCCCGAGGAGGAGCACCGGATCTGCGCGGACGCGATCGGCGATCTGCTGTTCGCTCCCACCCGGATCGCCGCCGAGAACCTGGCCCGCGAGCACGTCAACGGCACCGTCCACCTGACGGGCAACACCATCCTCGACGCGCTCCGATCGCACCCACCGACCCAGGTCCCTCGCGCGAAGCGCGCCGGTGTGCTGGTGACGATCCATCGTCAGGAGACCGTCGACGATCGACGCTGCCTGGGGCGCGTCCTCGATGCGCTCACCCGCCTCAGCGTCCGCGAGCTGGTGGAGTGGCCGATGCACCCACGCACGCTCAGCAAGATCATCGAGTTCGATCTCGACCTACCGCCGGACGTACACATCACCGAGCCGATCGGTCACATCGGCTTCCTCGAGCGGCTCGCGAGTGCGCGCCTCGTCGTGACGGACTCGGGCGGCGTCCAGGAGGAGGCCGCGATCCTCGGCACGCCTTGCGTCTGCGTGCGCGAGTCCACCGAGCGCCCCGAGACCATCGATGCGGGCGTTGGCCTCCTCGCCGGGACGCAGACCGCAGGCATCCTCGCCGCGATCGGCGAGATCCTCACCGACTGGGATCGGTTCGCGCGCGCGGTCCCCCACCTCTACGGCGACGGCCGTGCCGGAGAGAAGATCGCCGCGGCCTGCGCCGGATTCCTCGAAGGGCGACTCCCCGTCCACCTCCGCGCGGTAGGTGGCTAGTGCGGATCTGCGTCGTCGTGCCGTATGACCTCGCCGAGCAAGGCGGCGTGAAGCGCCACGCGTTCCAGCTCGCGGCTGCGCTGCGCGGGCTGGGTGATGACGTGACGGTGATGGGTGCCTCGAGCACCCCCGCCGACGACGCCGCGGTCCACGTGTTCGGCGGCATCGTCAACATCCGCTCGAACGGCTCCGACAACCGGCTCGCGATGCTCACGCCTCCGTGGCGGATCCGTCGCTGGCTCCACGACCAGGCGTTCGACGTGATCCACGTGCACGAGCCGCTGTGTCCGCTCCTGGCGCCGTGGACCGCCCTGTTCGCCGGCAAGGCCGCGCTGGTCGGCACGTTCCATGCGTTCGCCGAGAAGGAGGAGCTGACCCCGCGACTCCTCCGGTGGTGCAGCGCGCCGGTGGTGCTCCCGAGGTTCGATCGCGCGATCGCGGTGTCGGAGCCTGCGGCGAGCTACGCGCGGTTCGTGTGGAAGCGCGAGCTCGCGATCATCCCCAACGGGATCGCGACGGACCTGTTCCGCCCCACGCCCCAACCCGTGCACGCTCCCGATGATCCGATGCGGCTGCTGTTCGTCGGGCACTGGCGAGATGGCCGCAAGGGGCTGCCCGTCCTCCTGGCGGCATTCGCGAAGCTCCGCGCGCGCGGCGTCCCCGTCACGCTCGACGTCATCGGCAGCGGGCCCGAAGGGAAGGAGCCACCCTCGATCCCGGGCGTGCACTTCATCGGCCCGATCAGCGAGGCCGAAGAGATCGCCGCGCACCTCCGCGCCGCCGACGTATTCGTCGCGCCCTCGATCGGTCAGGAGTCGTTCGGCATCGTGCTCCTCGAGGCGATGGCCTCGGCGCGCGCGATCATCTGCTCCGACATCGCCGGGTATCGCGAGGTCGTGGGCGAGACCAACGCGTTGCTCGTGCCCCCTGGCTCGCCCGAGCTCCTCGCCACCGCGATCGATCAGCTCGCCGCCTCGCCCGAGACCCGGCGCGCGATGGGCGAGGCGAACGTGCTGCGGGCCGACCACTATGCCTGGTCGAGCGTGGTCCACCGGGTGCGTGCCGAGTACGTCGCCGCGCTCGGCGCCGAGCGCCTGCAGGCGGCCTCGTGACCGCGCTCCGCGACATCTACTTCACGTACGCCCTCGGTGGGCTCTGCGCCGCCGCCGCTGTCGCCTATGCGGTCCGGCTCGCCACCGGCGCCGCGGCCCACAGTGATCGCGTCGAACGGATCGGCGGCACGGTGCTGCTCGGCAAGGGCGTGATGAACTGGACGTACTGGGCGACCGACCCGATCGTCCGCGCGCTGGTCGCGCTCCGCATCACCGCGAACGCCCTGACCTGGGCCTCGCTCGTGCTCGGCGTCGGCGCCGGCGTGGCCCTCGCAGGTGGATGGTTCGGGCTCGCGTGCCTGCTCGCAACGTTGTCCACGATCGGCGACATCCTCGATGGCCAGATCGCGCGCGCCACACGCACCGGCTCCGATCGCGGCGAGCTGCTCGACGCCGCCGTCGATCGCTACACGGAGTATGCGTTCGCCGCGGGCCTCGTGATCTATTTCCGGTCCTCGGTGCCGTTGATGCTCGTCACCCTCGCCGCCCTCCTGGCCTGCGTGATGGTCAGCTACGCCAGCGCGAAGGCCGAGGCGCTCCAGATCGCCGCGCCGCGCGGGCTGATGCGCCGGCACGAGCGGGCGACCTACCTGATCGTCGGCGCCGGCTTGACGTCCCTGTTCGGCGAGCAGGTCGCGCGGACCTGGCCCGACCTGCCTCGCGCGACCCCGGAGATCGTGGCCCTCGCCGCGGTCGCCGTGATCGGAAACCTCGCCGCGATCCTGCGCTTCGTCCGGATCAGCCGCGCCCTCCCCTGACCTCCCCCGGACCATGCCCCAGCCCACCGATCAGGACCGCTCGCTCACCACCGCCGTGCCCGGCCCACGCAGCCGCGCACTCCGCGAGCGCGAAGCCGCGCACCTCGCCCCGGGCACCCAGGGCTACGCGATCATGGCGGGGATCGCGGTCGACCACGCCGAGGGATCGACGATCACCGACGTCGACGACAATACGTATATCGATCTGATCGGTGGGATCGGCGTCGGCGCGATCGGACACTCGCATCCGACCTGGGTGCAGGCGATCAGCGCCCAGGCCGCGCGCGCCACGGTCGGATCGTTGACCAGCGATGCGCGCGTGGACCTCCTCGAGCGATTCGCGGAGCACCCGCCGGCCCCCGGGCTCCACCGGCTGCAGCTCTACTCGGGTGGCGCGGAGGCCGTCGAGAGCGCACTCCGGCTCGCCAAGGCTCATACCGGCAAGCACGAGATCGTGAGCTGCTGGGGCGGCTTCCACGGCAAGACCATGGGCGCCCTGTCGCTGATGGGCTCGACCTTCAAGCACGGGCTCGGACCGATGGTTCCCGGCTCGCACCTGGTCCCGTACGCGGACTGCTACCGCTGCCCGATCGGCGCC